>CALJLD010000012.1 GCA_937982665.1 uncultured Planctomycetales bacterium | reverse complement strand
AATGGCAAGCGGCAGCGGCGCGCAAACCGAGCCATGACTAATCGCTCGAACATTAGGTGGATTGCTAACTATCTTTGAACGTTCTCCAGGCCGAATTCCTCCAAATCAACCAAATCATGCAACGCACACTTGTTCCAAGTGCAAGCCCCTTTGCTCCAATCTTCGGTTTCTCGCGCGCGGTCCGCGTAGGGAGTTTTGTTGCAGTAGGCGGTACGGCACCAATTGATTCCGATGGCAAGACGGTCGGAGTCGGTGATCCGGCGGCACAAACGCGGCATTGTTTAGAAACAATCAAAACGGCGCTCGCTGGCGCGGGTGCTGGCATGAGCGACGTCGTGCGCACACGGTTGCTTTTAACGCGGATTGAGGACTGGGAGCAGATCGCGAAGGTTCGCGGCGAATACTTCAGGGACATTCGCCCAGTCGACACCGTCATGCAGGTTTCCGGGTTCATTAACCCGGATTGGCTTGTTGAAATCGAGGTCGATGCGATCGTACCGAACCCGGCGACCGGCGATTAGGCTTGCAATCCAGACAAATCGTGCTCCCAAGCTTGACTCTCCCCTTGGGGGAGGCATTACTCTGTTCTTGTCTCGCTTGGAACACTCAGAACAATTCGGGAAAGGCCCCATGCAAAAGTCTTCGCTGCCCTTCATTTGTATCGCTTTCGCCAGCGTGGTACTCGCGTTCGTGTCGTCTCGCTCACTTGCCCAGGATGGCCTTTACAAACCCGGCGCGATTGCTTCCGGGGAAGGCTTGCGAGCGCCGTTGGACCCGCCGGCTCAACCTGAAGATGCCGAAGTAGCGACAGATGGCAAAACAAACGGCACCTGGCTGGTAGAGCCTGACGTCAAGCTGGCGTATACGGCCGTTGGCGAAGGTCGGCCTGTGGTTGTTGTTCACGGTGGGCCGGGCGTTCCGTACGCCAGGCCGTGGACTGGTGTGGCGGAACTGGCGGATGATTTCAAGTTCTACTTCTATGACCAGCGCGGCTGTGGAGAGTCCACCCGACTGATCGATGAATTCGACTCGCCCAACTTCTTTGAGAACATGACGGCGCTCGATAAGGCGCTGGGCATCGCCGCGCAGATTGCTGATATCGAGCGGATCCGCCGTATCCTGGGCGAGGAAAAGTTGTTGTTGGTTGGACACTCGTACGGCGGGTTTCTCGCCTCGCTGTATGCAGCCGAGTTTCCTGAGCATGTGGAGAAGCTGGTGCTGGTTGCGCCGGCCGGGTTGCTGCAATTACCCAACCCGGAAGTGGATATGTTCTCTCGGTTGAATGCCACGCTGACCGGCGAAAGCCTGGCGGAATTTCAAGCGGCCTTGGCGGCTCACATGAATTTTGGCACTTTGTTCACGAAGTCAGAAGCCCAACTTGCTTTGGAAAATCGCGCGTTTGGGAATGCGCTCAGTGCCGCCATGGGCGAGGAGATGCCTGAAGGCAGCGATCAAGTCCGCAACGGCGGCTGGATGGTTCAAGCCCAATATTTCGCCATGGGGATGCAGCACGACTATCGCGACTTCTTGAAAGACGTGACCGCGGCGACGCTGATTTTGCATGGAGAGCAGGATGAACTCATGTTGGCCGGCACTGAGACCTATGCCGACGCGCTTTCTAACGCGGAGTTGCAAATCATCAAGCCGGACACAGCCAAACGAGTTGGCCACTTCCCGTTTGAGGACGAGCCGCAGGCGTTTGCCGCTCGTGTGCGAATGTTCCTCAAGGGCGATTCAGCGGCAAAGTAATTGCCGCTGCATGGGGAACTGAGCCCAGGGACGCCGTCTGCTATGAGCCCGAGGGCGGGCAGCTGCAAATCGGCGGCGGTTGCCGATTTATTCTGCGCGGCCTGCGAGATGTTTGCACCTCCGGGCCGGGCAAGAACCGCTGGCGCGTTCGCCGCTGCCATGCTCGCGGGCGCGGGTTTCGCCCAAACGGCCGATCACGGAAGAATCGCACTGGCCGCGCGGGAAGAAGATAGTTGAATTCCGCGGCATTCTGTCCGAGGTCGGGCAATTGATGTTCGACCGCAGGACTGTTGTCCACGGTGGCGCGATCTTCGCCGCTTGATTTGAATCCGAATTCGACCAACTTGGTCGCCACGCCTTCCCGGAGTTCATCATCAACCCACTCTTCCACATCTGACGATACAATCCCGCCCGGCACGAATGGGCTGACTTGCTGTTTCCATTCAAAGCGACCGTCCTGATCATGTTGCACTTGATCCGCATGAAACTTCCAATCGACGCCAGCAGGCTGTCCAACCGCCCGCGGCCTTCCATTCAAGCGCCACTCAACCACTGTTGTGTGCATGTCACCCGACTTAAGCGTGCGCTCCGTGCGGCGGCTGACGAGTTGCGAGACGGTTGGCGGCGCGCCGGGAGCATGACGCGGATTGGGCAAATCAGCATAGACCGACGTAACGATCTGCTTCAAAGATTCATCTTCAAACTCTGTTGTGAACTGCCGAGCTTCGAGCTGATTCTCGGGATCGTCCGGGGCTGCGGCGGTTGTGTTCTCAGCCGAAAGTGTGGCGTTGGGCGAAAACGTGGTATCGTCAAAGAATCGCCGTTCCGGGGGCGACGTGGTGGTAAACGTACTGTCCCCGCTGGTGATCTTACTTTCGACCTGCAGGACATAGTGGTCGCTCGCGACGGAAACCAGCGTCGTGGTGACCTCTGACGTTTCCGCTTCCTGCATCGCGCCGGTTTGCGCGTCAGGGCTGAAGATGACGATCTTGTCACGTCGCCAAGCCCCGATGGGAAAGCGAGCCCAGGCGCTGTCTTCGCGCGTCAAATGAGGTTTGTCATCCTGTGCGTACCCTGTGCCACTACCTAAGGGCAACAACACCGCGATCAACACGGCAATGACAAACTTGCGACGGATTGGTGGATAATCTCTCATAAGCCAAAGCGTATGTTGGCCCGCAAGTCAGCGAGGGGCCGAATTGCGGTAGCCATCCCAACTTGACACCGGCTCGCCTGCGGTTTCCGATAAAACGCTATTCTCCTCACTGGCGCGACCGAGACAATCAAAATATCCCGCGAAGTTGGACGGATTGTGCCTTGGGAGTGCCGCCGACATGGTCCGCATTCCCGCGTTGTTGGCGAGATCGTCGCTGAGATTTCCAACCCTTGATGTTGAGTGAAGTGCATGAGCGGAAACAACTCCAACCGCAAACCGCCGGTCGTCGTCCTGGTTGCCGGGAGCTATCCGCGGATTGAACAAGCGGCCGTGAAGCTGCGACCGGTGATTGAGGAGCACGCAGAGATTGTGCTGTGGGATCGCGATTTTGCGGATGACCTTTCGACCATTGAAGAAGACGCCTTGGTGATTGTGCTTGGCGGCGATGGGTCGATGCTTCGCGCCGCGCGGCACATGGGCGAAAACCAACGACCGGTGCTGGGGGTCAACCTTGGCAAGTTGGGTTTCCTTGCGGATGTGCCGCCAAATGAACTTCCGCAAGTGCTGCCAGCAGTGCTGCGCGGTGAGTGTCGCGTAGTTCCGCACATGATGTTCAACTGCGAGCTTCAACGTGATGGCAAGGCCATTCACCAGGTCTTGGGCTTAAATGAAGTCACCGTCTTTGCGGGCCCGCCTTTTGCGCTGTTGCGAATTGATCTTCACGTTGACGGTGATTTGGCCACTTCCTATAGTGCCGACGGCCTGGTCATCAGCACTCCGGTTGGGTCGACGGGACATAGCCTGTCAGCTGGCGGACCGATCATCCGCAAGCACCTGCAGGCGTTTGTCATCAACCCGTTGAACCCGCACACACTTACCAATCGGCCTGTTGTGGATAGTGCGGAGCATGTGTTTGAAATGCATGTGCCGCACCCGCACGAAGGAACAACCGTGGTGGTTGATGGCCAACCGTTATGTACGTTGAAGCCGGAAGACCGTGTGATCGTTCGCAAGGCGGAGCCCTGCTTTCAAATCGTGGAAATTCCGGGCCGGACGTACTATCGCACACTGCGCGAAAAACTGGGTTGGGGCGGAAGATTGACCAAGGCTTAACCCAGCTGCAATAAGAATCACGACCAACCCGCTTCTTGAAAGGATGCTGGAAGCATGTTGAGCCAATTTCTCCCCGGTCGCGCGTTGCGAGTTGTCGCACTTGCCCTTTGCGCCGGAATGGGCCTGACCACTCTTGCCCACGCCCAAGAAACATACACCCTGCGATATAAGTTCTCGCCGGAGGAAATTGTCCGCTGGCAGGTTGTGCAACAAGCGAAGGTGCGCACAACCATGGCCGCAAACATGCAAACCGCCCAGACGGACAGCCGCTCGGTCAAGATCTGGAAGATCAAGGAAGTCAAAGAGAACGGCGACGTCGTCTTTGTGCACTCCGTCGAGAAAGTCGTCATGCGTCAAAGTTTGACCGGACGAGCCGACGTGGTCTACGACAGCGAGTCCTCGGATCCCCCGCCTGCCGGCTTTGAACAAGCGGCCGCGAATGTCGGTATCCCGCTGTCGCAAATCACCATGAGCGCCACAGGCGAAGTCGTCGAGCGGAAGGATCTGAAAGAACAATATCGGCCCGGCGGAGAATCGCCCATGTCGATCCCGCTGTCCAAAGACCCCATCAAAGTCGGGGCCGGATGGAGTCAGCCGCAAACTATCACCGTCAAACTCAAGTCAGGGCTGGAAAAGCAAATCGCCTGCAAGCAGCAGTTCTTTCTCAAAGGCGTGAAGGGCGGAATTGCCGAGATCCAAGTCTCCACCGTCGTGTTGGAGCCGGTCAAGGATCCCGCCATCGAGGCTCAACTCGTGCAGCAGGCCACCAAAGGCATCATCCGTTTCAACATTGCGGCCGGCCGCGTGATTGAACAAGAGATGGACATCAGCGAGCGTGTCGTAGGCGCTTTTGGCCCGGCCAGCAGCTTTGAGTTCGAAATGAAATTCCACGAACAACTATTGGACGAACGCGGCGAGTCAGTTGCTCAAGGCCCCGTCAACGGTCCCCTGCCACCACCGAAGAACAAGTAACACCGAAGAGCAAGTAGCCACGGCAAAAGCACGGCGGCTGCTGGTTGCCATGCTGCATGCGGCTTAGAACATGCCCGATTCTTCGGCGAACATGAAGAATAAGATGATGTAAGCCAGAATCGAAACGACGAGCGCGACGATCCCGAGAATCATTCCGGCCATCGTCATGCCTCGTCCGGCCGGGTCGCGGCGTCCGGCCTCAATCTGTTTGAGGTCGCTCGCACCCATCAGCCAGGCAGGGATTGCCAAGAAAAGGCACCCAAAGATAAAGCTCAACAGTCCGAACACGAAAATCATCGCTCCGCGGTCAGGCAGAAGCGGCGTACCGCCCGCGGCGCCGTAAGGGCTTTGTCCCGCTGGCGCCTGATACTGTCCCACTGGCGATTGCACTGAGGAACCAGCGGCAAAGGGCGAGCCGACTGTGCCCGATTGTTGAGCTTGCTGCGCTCCAGGCGAAGTCTGTTGTCCGGCTGTCGGAGCGTTGCCGGCCATGGGTTGTTGCAGCGAAGCTTGCAACTGCGGAAAGATCTCCGCCGCCGGACGCCATTCTGGCCACCCTTCCATCCAAATCTGGCACCGCGCCGTGACGCGCCCTTCCGCAGCCCAGCGATCCAATTCCTCACGTTCAACGGGGCCATAACGGTGGCCGCTATGCGCGTGAACAAACCATTTCGCCATCGTTGATCCTTGTTCGCAACCAGTTGGGTCAATGCGGATCCCACACGGTCTACATTAACTTGGCGATCACTGCGCGGCCATTCACCAGATGACATTCAAATTGCGACGAATGCCACTTCTTATCAAAGTAACGCGGCGCAAATAGCGAGTGCGTAAAAGCCCACAATGAGGATCGTCAGGATGCTGGCAATGATCCCCAAGATCATCCCGGCGAGTGTCAAACCGCGGCCACTGGGGTCGCGTCGCCCCGCATCAATTTCCTTCAAATCCGCGGAGCCCATGATCCATGCGGGAATACCCAAGAATGAACACCAGATGATCAGGCCGATAAGTCCAAACACAAATACAGTCACGCTGCGGTCCGGGAGCATTCCACCACCCCCGCCACCAGAATATTGACCGACGCGCGGCCTCCCTTGAGGCACTCCAAAAGGTGTGGGGCTGGCCGGATTGAACGGACTCCCTGCCTGCTGTCCGCCGCCACCCAAAACATCGCCGGCGGAAGGCTGCTGGCCCGTCGGCTGTTGAAACTGTTGCGAGGAATCCCGTATCTGTGGAAAGATCTCCGGCGCTAAACGCCATTCTGGCCAGCCTTCCATCCAAACCTGGCACTGCGCGGTCACGCGGCCTTCCTCAACCCAGCGATCCAACTCCTCGCGCGCGACGGGCCCGTATCGCTGTCCCGCCTGTGTCTGGATGTACCATTGCGCCATTGTTGTCGTTCCCCAGGACGTTTCTCTTTGCCAAACTGAGCGACTCTCTGAAGCCGCACACGGTTCAAACTAGCGCATCAAGCTAAGCCGCCAACGATCGCTCCGAAAAACGCAAACCACAAGCACACGCCCAACACGGAGATGATCAACATGATCGAGCCGACGATTCCCAAGATCATTCCGGCCAACGTCATACCGCGCCCGGAAGGATCACGACGGCCGGCATCAATCTCTTTCAAATCTGATGAACCCATGATCCATGCCGGAATACAAAGAATCTGGCAAAGTAGAATGCCGATAAGTCCCAATACAAAGACCGTAACGCTACGGTCCGGGAGCATAGCTCCCCCACCTCCGGCATACACCGGTTGGGGTTGGCCTGGCTGTGGTGTTCCCGCAAACGGCGATCCAGCTGGACCTGCCGGGGCTTGCCCACCACTTAGCGCATCACCGGCTGTCTGTTGTGGCTGCGCTGGTTCTGAACTCTTGAGTTCAGGAAAAACTTCTGGCGCTTGTCGCCACTCTGGCCACCCCTCCATCCATACCTGGCACTCCGCGGTGACCCGGCCTGCGGCAACCCATTGATCGAGTTCCTCGCGCTCGATTGGCCCGTGCCGTTCTCCCCCGTGTGTATGGACGTACCATTGCGGCATTTTGGGTTCCCAAGTTCCTATAAGCGAGGGGCGGCGGATATCCGTGAATTCCCGCTTAAACCTAGTCAGTTCGAATCCCGGAAACAAGAATCTGCACCGAACCGGATGGGTGGATTCGCCGACATTTCCTCTCGGTCCGGCGATTCACCGGTCATTCGTTCACGTCATTCGCTCACGACGAGCAATTCTTGCCAACATTGCAAATTCGATTCGCGAAGGGGCGTGCTGATTTCGATGCTGCTCCTGCGTTGCTATGTGTTTTTCGCGGCTTTCGCCGCCATGACGATCTGTTCGATTTCGCTCACTGCCTTGGCCAGCGAGACGGCAGCCATCTCGAAGTTGGTATGCGTCGAAACCTCAGGCTGGATCTCACGAAACAACTCAACCGCTTTCTTGAGGCGAGTTAACTTCTTGGATGCGGTCTTCATATAAGCTTCCGCATCGTCAGCTTTGAGTGGACCACCCAGAGCGAGCGCGTAGTCGTACAACGCCCGATGGACTTCTCGCACGTCCTCGTCTTCCTCCGCTTCCTCCGAATGTTTGAGAAACGTCCGCACCATCCAGACATGGGAAAGTTGAACGTCGATTTGGCGCATGGCGTCGCTAGCCGTCATTTCGCGTTCCTTTCTGCCTTGGCCGTTCTCTTGTACTCCTACTTGGCGGCTTGGGATTCAATGACTGTCTGCAAATGTTCCTGCAGGAAATCTTCCAAAGCCTTGCTGTGCACGTCATCCGGATTGCGGAATTTGATCTTCACTTGATCAACATCGGCGAGGTCGGCCTTGAATTCCCGACCGGCCCCCAATTTGGCAATCCGACCCATTGCGAAGCGGTCCTTCGGCCCGGTCAGCGTGAGGTGCAAGGAATCAACTCGCTTGGTATGTAGCGTTGCCCAGGGCTCCTTTTGCTCAGGCACAAACAAATGCACCACTTGCTGGTTGTTCCACAAGAATTGCCCTTCGGCAGCTGTATCGACCAGCAAATCATACAGGTCCTGCAACGTATCCATGGACCATTGCACTTTCTTGCCTGGCGGAAACCCGCGGCGATTGAAGTGCCATTTCTGTCCGAGCTTCTTCCATGGCATCACAACTTCGGGCGACTCGTTGAAGCGATTGGTTGCCTTCTCGAAACTTTCGACGGCTTCTTTGAGGAACGCCCAGAATTCGTCGTGATCAATCTCGGCAAGTGTATGCACGGCCAGTTGCACTTCCTGCCATGGCCCCCGCAAGTTCTTGCATTTGACACGCGGCTCACCCCCGTAAACAGGCAAATCCGGCATGTCATCTAGCGGCGTAAGCGCCAGACGATTCAACAGTTCTTCGCGCTTGAAGGTTCGCGAAGCGACGCGAAACTTGAGCTTCACCAGCCAAGGTTCACCGGTGATGGCATGAAAGAACCAGCCGTCGGATTTCTTTTCGGCCGCGATTTCCACAACCGTCCGTTGGCTCCAATCTGTTTCGCTGAATTCACCCAATTCGTAAATGCGATCAATGACGGCGGCCAGCGCTTCGCCTTCCCACTTGCACGGTTCGCCTTTACGGCCAACACGATCCACAGTGTGCCACCGACGGCCATCTTCTTCCCAAGGCATCTTCACACCTTGGCCGACGGCCGTGATGTCCAGCCCATCGCTGAGCTTGGACGCTTCGGCCGCAAAGTCATGAGCTATCCGCGGCTCATGCGGCCCGGCGGTCAATACTGGGGCGAGAGCTTCGCCCGTGTGCGAGCGCAAGAGATTGCCCGCAGGCTGGGCTTTTTTTTTCGCCGCGGTTTTCTTTGTTGGCCGTTTCTTTGTGGCGCTCTTCTTGGTGGCCCGCTTGCCGTTTTGCGGCTCGCTGGCGAGTGCCGCATGCGCGACGAGTTCCTCAGGCGTACCGGCGAAAACAATTTGCCCGCCGGAGTTTCCAGCCTCGGGCCCCAGGTCGATCACCCAGTCCGCGTTCTTGATGACATCCAGGTTGTGTTCGATAACGACGACCGTGTTGCCCAAGTCCACCAGGCGGTTGAGTAGGTCCAGCAGTTTGCGCAAATCATCAAAGTGCAAACCGGTTGTGGGTTCGTCCAGCAGATAGAGCGTGCGACCTGTGTCCGGGCGGGAAAGTTCGGCGGCCAGCTTCACGCGCTGGGCTTCGCCACCGGAGAGTGTGGGCGCCGGTTGGCCAAGCGTGAGGTATTCCAGTCCAACATCGCACAACGTCTGCAAGATGCGGCGGATCTTGGGAATGTTCTGGAACAGTTCCACCGCTTTGGCGATCTCAAGGTTCAGCACATCCGAAACATTGTGTTCCTTGTAGCGCACGGCCAAAGTCTCGGCATTGTAGCGCTGGCCGCGGCAGGTATCGCACTCCACCCAAACGTCCGGCAGAAAATGCATTTCAATCCGCAGCTGGCCTTGCCCTTCGCAACTTTCACAGCGCCCACCGGGAACGTTGAAACTGAAACGCCGAGGAGTGTAGCCGCGAATCTTGGCATCCGGCAGTTGAGCAAAGAGCTGGCGAATCAGCTCAAAAGCGCCTGTGTACGTGGCCGGGTTGGAACTGGGAGAATTCCCTAGTGGTTGTTGGTCAACGCGGATCACCTTGTTGACAAACTCCAAGCCTTTAATGGCATCGTGCGCACCCGGGATGGCGGTGGCCCTGTGCAGCGTGCGGGACAAAGACTTGTAGAGAATCTCTTCAATCAGCGTGCTCTTTCCGCTGCCGCTTGGTCCGGTGATGGCGGTGAACGCCGCCAGCGGGAGGGCCGTGGAGATATCACGCAAGTTGTTGTGGCGGGCCCCGATGATCTTGAGCCAGTTAAAGCGTTCGCGTGGAGTTGAGATTGCCTGATTCTTGGCGGTCTTCTTGACCGGTCTCTTTCTTGTACGGGCGGACTTTTTCTTGGCGGTCGCCGCTTCGGCGGCAGAATCGCCCGGCGCGATACGGCGATTTGTCGGAACGGGGATCGACTTCCTGCCGGAAAGGAAGTTGCCAGTCAGCGAGACCTTTTTCTTGGCGACTTGTTCCGGCTCGCCGCGCGCAACGATCTTCCCGCCGTTGCGCCCCGCGGCAGGTCCAAAGTCGAGCAGTTGATCAGCCGCGGCGATGACTTCGCGATCGTGCTCGACAAGGATCAGAGTATTTCCCAAGTCGCGGAGCTTCTTGAGCGCGGAGATCAGCCGTAAGTTATCGCGTGGGTGGAGACCAATCGTTGGTTCGTCCAATACGTACAACACGCCGGTCAGACCGCTTCCCACCTGGCTGGCCAGCCGAATTCGCTGGGCTTCACCACCGGAAAGCGTTGGCGCGGCGCGGTGCAGCGTCAGATAGTCCAGGCCGACGTCGACAAGGAACGTCAGCCGGTCACGCACCTCGCGAATGAGTTCGCCTGCCACCTTCTGATCTGTCTTGTCCAAGTCCCAGCCGCGGACCTCGTCGACCAATCGCCCCAACGGCATCCGGCAGTATTCGTCAATTGTTCGATTGCGATACCGCATTGCGGCGGCATCATCCCGCAGCCGGGAACCGCCGCATTCCGCGCAGTCCACTTCGTCCATCAGGTGCGAAAGCCGATTGCGGATGGTTGTGGACAAGTTGGCCGCTTCTTCCAGCGCCGGGTACAGCCCTTTGAACTGAAAGCGAAACGCCGGAGAGCTGGACTTTCCGTTGGCTGGCGGGCCTTCGATCCACTCGTCCTCCGGCAATCCCCGAAAAATCACACGCTTTTGCCGGGCATTCAAATCGCGAAAAGGCACGTCCGTGGGAATGCCGGTATGTTGGGCGAAAGCGGCCAGCATGGCCTGACCGAGAGCCGAATGCTGCGTGGACCAGACCGCCAAGGCACCTTCGGCGAGCGTGAGGTTCTCGTCTTTGACTAAAGCCGCAGGGTTGGCCCCTCGCTGCGTGCCCAAGCCTTCGCAGGCTTCGCACCAGCCGAAGGAGCTGTTGAATGAGAAGTGTTGCGGGGCGAGCGGTTCAAAACTTCGGCCGCAATCGTCGCAGGCGAAGTGTTGACTGTGAATCACAACTTGCCATTTAGGCTCGGCCAGGCCTTCGGCCGGATAGGCGACATGCATCAGGCCGGTGCCACGGGAAAGCGCCTGTTCGACGCTTTCCGCAATCCGCCGCATGGCTTCTTGCTTGACAATAATTCGGTCAACGACGATCTCCACCCGATGTTTGCGGCGACGATCGATCTTCGGAACATCGTCAAGTGAATGCGTTTCGCCATCAATCCGCACGCGCGCATAACCGGCCGCACGGCATTCTTCCCACAAGCTCTCGTACTTGGTGCCCACGGCGATTTCCACTGGCGCCATCAAGTACAGCCGGGTCCCCTCCTCGTGGGCCATAATCTTGTCGACAATCTGATCCGCCGTTTGGATGCCGATTGGCTGCTCGCAATCAGGGCAATACGGAACCCCGCGCCGCGAGAAGAGAATTCGCAGGTAGTCATAGATCTCCGTAACTGTTCCCACAGTGGAACGCGGAGTGTTGCCGGCATTTTTTTGCTCGATAGCAATCGCAGGCGACAAGCCTTCGATGTGCTCCAACCGCGGCTTCTGCATCTGGCTGACAAATTGCCGCGCGTACGAACTCAGGCTTTCCACATAGCGACGTTGTCCTTCGGCATAGATCGTGTCCATCGCCAAAGATGTCTTGCCGGAACCGCTGGGTCCGCAGCAAACGGTCATCTCGTCGCGGGGAATCTCAACATCCACATTCCGCAAGTTGTGCTGCTTCGCGCCGCGAACTTTGATCTTTGTCGCCAAGCCGTTGGTGGCTCGCTTGCTTGGCTTGGGAGCTTTCGGAGTTGCTGGCTTGCCGTTTGTGCGGGAAATATTCGGCAGGACTTCGGCTAATGCCGCGCCTGTGTGGGACTTGGCCGCTTGGGCAACTTCTTCCGGAGGACCTGCGGCAATCACTCGCCCGCCTGAAGCTCCCCCTTCCGGCCCAAGATCAATCACCCAATCGGCGGTCTTGATGACATCCAGTTGATGTTCCACCACCAGTACGGTGTTGCCAGCTTCAACAAAGCCATGCAATACGGACAGCAACATGCGGATGTCGGCAAAATGCAGACCAGTTGTCGGCTCATCCAACAAATACAAGGTTTGTCCGGTGCTGCGTTTGACAAGCTCCCGCGCGAGTTTGATCCGCTGAGCTTCGCCACCGGAAAGTGTGGGCGAAGGCTGACCAAGCTTGAGGTAGTCCAGTCCAACGTCATGCAACGTCTGCAACTTGGTCTTGATCTTGGGGATGTTCTCAAAATGTGCGAGCGCCTGCTGCACGTCCATCTCCAGCACATCGGCAATCGACTTGCCTTTGTAGCGGACTTGCAGCGTCTCGCGGTTGAAGCGATGTCCTTCGCAAACGGGGCATGTGACCCAAACATCCGCCAAGAAATCCATTTCCAACTTGTTGGACCCGTTGCCTTCGCAGGCTTCGCAACGCCCGCCGTTGACGTTGAAGCTGAATCTTCCTTCCTTGTAGCCGCGGGTCTTGGCTTCCGGCAGTTGGGCGAACAGCCGGCGAATATCGTCAAAGACCTTGATATAGGTCGCCGGGTTGGATCGGGGAGTCCGGCCAATCGGCGATTGATCAATGCCAAGCCACTTGCCGAGATGTTCCAGCCCTTCGACTCGTTCACACGCGCCGGGCTCGGCTTCGCCGCGGTTGAGCTCCACATGCAGCGTGTTGGCAATGATCTCATTGACCAGCGAACTCTTGCCGGAGCCGGAAACACCCGTCACGCAAACAAACAAGCCCAGCGGCAACGCTACGTCGATGTTCTTCAGGTTGTTGTGAGTTGCCCCCACGACGCGAAGTTGCTTGTCGGTTGGCGATCTGCGGGTCTCGGGAACAGCAATCGTTTGCTTTCCGGACAGAAAGCCGCCAGTCAGGCTGCGATCCTCGCGCTCGATATCGCGCGGCGAACCTTTGGCGACAACCTCACCGCCACGGATGCCTGGCCCGGGTCCGAAGTCGATGATGTGGTCCGCCGCCCTCATGGTGTCTTCGTCATGCTCGACGACGACAACCGTGTTCCCCAGGTCGCGGAGCTGCTTCAAGGTTCCCAACAGCCGGGTGTTGTCTCGCGGATGCAGACCAATCGAGGGTTCGTCCAGGATGTAGGTCACGCCGACAAGGCCACAACCGACTTGCCCAGCCAACCGAATCCGTTGCGACTCGCCGCCGGAAAGTGTTGGCGCTGTGCGGTCCAATGACAGGTACTCCAGACCTACACCATGCAGAAATCCCAATCGCCCTGTGATTTCTTTAAGAGCGTCCTCGGCGATCTTCTTGCGTGTGCCGTCCAACTGGACTTTGCTGAAGAAATCGGCTGCGTCAGAAACGGCCAGGTTGCAGACTTCCGGCAAGGACTTTTCCGAAGCGTCCGCAAACTTGCGATGAGCGGAGGCAATTCGCACTGAGCGAGCCTGCTCGTTGAGCCGTTGACCCTCGCACTCGCCGCAGCGGACGACGCGCATATAGGCTTCCAACTGCCTGCGTTGCATCTTGCTCTTGCTGCCGCGGTACTTTTCCAGCAACTCGGGGATGATTCCATCCCAGGTACCGCCGTATTTGTGCTGGCCGCCGCCGGCTTTCCAAGTGAATGTGATGTGCAGGTCGCCGGTTCCCCAAAGCAGCGCTCTTTGCAACTTGGAATCAAGTTCATCCCAAGGCGTTTCCAGAACGGTACCCGGCTCTAATTCCTCTCGGTATTCCAGCGTCTCGGCGAGGCCGGAATAAATGTGTTTCCTCCAGCGGCCCAGATCCCGCCAGGCGCCAATCAACTCAAAGCAGCCTTGTTGAAAGGACTTGGTGGCATCCGGGATCAAACGCTCAATGTCAAACGAATAGACCTGGCCCAAACCGTCGCATGCCTGACACATTCCGCGAGGGCTGTTGAAGCTAAAGAGCTGAGGGCTGGGCGGCTCAAAACTTCTGCGGCAATGCGTACACGCATAATGAGCGGAGAACGTCATGTCCGCATTTTTGCCGCGTTGAGGAGTTGGCGATCCTTCTTCCGCTTCTATGGCTGCCGGCATGCTGGGGCCGGCGACTTCGTCGTTCGGCGCAACAATCAGATTGCCATCGCCCATCCGCAATGCCAGCTCGACTGCCTCGGCCAACCGGGTTGCATGACTCTTCGCGCCCGTCAGCCGATCGATGACCACTTCAATGTTGTGCCGCATCTGGCGGTCAAGCCGCAGATCATCCGAGAGCGAGACAATTTCGCCATCAACCCGCGCGCGAAGGAAACCCTGCTTGATGAGGTCGGCAAACAAATCGCGGTGTTCACCCTTTTGTCCGCGAACCAGGGGCGCGAGCACCGAGAACTTGGCGCTGGCGGGAAGCGCCGAAATCTGTTCGATGATCTGTTCGCGCGATTGAGCAGTGATGCGGCGGGAGCAACTAGGGCAATGCCCCTGGCCGACTCGCGCGAACAGCACGCGCAGATAGTCATAGATCTCGGTGATGGTCCCGACGGTTGAACGCGGGTTTTGTCCGCTGGTCTTTTGCGAGATCGAAATCGAAGGGCTCAAGCCGGCGATGAAATCGACATCCGGCTTGGGCATCTGCCCCAGATATTGGCGAGCAAACGTCGACAGGCTCTCGACGTACCGCCGTTGTCCCTCCGCGAACAAAGTGTCGAACGCGAGGGAACTTTTTCCGGAGCCGGAAACGCCGGTCAGGCAGACGAGTTGATTACGGGGGATGGCGACTTCCACGTCGCGAAGATTGTGTTCTCTCGCGCCGCGAATCTCGATATCTGAGGCCGTCATTTCCGTCGGATCGGGCAAGGCTTCTTAGGGGAACCCAAACCTCCAAGTCTGGGCCGAACCCTTGATTCTACGGGTGGGGCAAGATGGGCGGAAGGGTTCGACATTGCGAATACTTCCTGCACGGGGCTGAGCCCGCTGTTGCCAGTTGGCGACGGTGTTCTGTCGTCTATGGGCAACACGAGTTGCGCTCTGGAAACACCCAGGGGGCGTCGCTATCGCCGCTGCCAGAACCTGCTGACGCAATCCGCGTTAATGCACAACTCAACCGAGTTTACGGAAACGCTACAGAGCAAATTTTTCACCAAATTCTCGCTGAAAGAACTGAATCCTTGACGTCTGGCGGCTACCCCGTATTAGATTAAATGTAATTGTTTCAATGTTGATTTCGCCGGTATCGCCCACTGCCCAAATTCACTCGCCGGGGTAGGGGGCGATTCCCTCACAAGAACTGGCCTCGGAAGACCCACAGCTGTTCGTCGCCGGTTCCGCAATTTGCGGAGGTGTTCATGTCTCGGTCGTCTCGACCTTTGGTCGTGTTGGCAGCGTTGTGTTGCGTGTTCTTTGCCGCTAACACCGCGGAAGCCTGCTGGTTCCACAACTGGTTCTCGCCGCGAACCACTTACTATCCAACCACAACCTATTACGCGCCAACCACGGCCACAACGGCACTGTATGCGCCGTCCAGTTCCTGCTGCACCCCAGCAGCAACCACGGCTTATTACGCGCCACAGCCGACGACAACCTATTACGCGCCCCAGGCAACAACCACGTATTACGCGCCGCAGACAACCACCTGCAACTACGTGCCGACCACAAGCTACCAACAGCAGGTGGTCAGCACTCCGGTGACCAGCTATCGCGCCGTCACTCGCTACAACTGGTTGACGGGTTGGCCAGTGACACGGTATCGCCCTGTGACCTCATACGTGCAACAGGTGCAATACCGGCCTGTGACGACGTACCGCCTGCAATGCCAAACGAACGTCGCGGCGCCTGCCACGACGATTCCAGCCACAAGTGCGCCAGCGACCGGCGCTCCGGCGACGTATCCCAGTACGAATCCCACAACGCAGCCTGGCGACACACCAGCGCCTGCGCTCTCGTCCAGCAGTGCGACGCCGCAAAACACATTTCGTCCGAATACCGATGCCGCGGGCCAATCCACGAACCCGTTGCAGCCCATTCCGGATGCCAACACAAATGGTGCTCAGGACAGCTCCAGCGAAGGAAGCTCGTTGATTCTGCAGGATCCGGCCAATCGCACGGCTCAATCCAACACAAGCTGGCGGATCCGCACGGCTGTGTCGCACGAAGATGAGTTGACGCCGCGAGTCATTCCGGCTGTGGATTCCAAGCCAGCGCAAAAGCCGGCTCCCAAGCAATCCAGCGATGGCTGGCGGGCAGCCAAAAAGAAGAACTAAATTCCGGCAAGCTCTTACGCGTGCCTGAAGCGCTGAACAAGAAAAACCGCGTCACAAATCCAGTTGTGACGCGGTTTCTTGTGTTAGTTTTCCGTGCCGAGAACTAGTGGCGATGCACTCCGCCGGCATGCGCATGCTCATGATGAGTCACGGTGCCAACATGTGAGTTTCCGTTGGCGATCACGTTCAAGCGTGCCAGGGAGAATGATTCGTCTTCCATGTGCTTCCAGAGCTCTTCGGATTCGAGGACGAATTCCGTGGCAACAGGGCCTGCCTGAGCCGGATCGAACTTGAACAAGTGCGGCTTGCCAGCGGCAATCAGGTTGAGCTGAGCGCCATTCGCGTCCACGGCCAGCGATTCCATGTCGTGATCCATGATGTACAGACGCACGGTGCGGCCGTTCTTCTCGGTCACGATTTCCGCGTGGATTTCGTGATCGGCGCCGAGTTCGATCAGGCGACCGCCACGGGGACCATGATCGCCGTGGTCATGATCATGGTCGTGTTCGTCGTGATCGTGCCCGTGTCCGTCATGGTCGTGGTGATGTTCACCTTCTGACGATGCATGCAGAGAGCTGTGTTCACCACAACCAACAAACCCGGCCAGAGACGCAACCGCGAGAGCGACCCCAGCAAAATGAATTGTGCGTTTCATCGTTCAGCTCGCTTCTTTCTCTCGCGTATGGATCGGTGAGACAGGCCGGCCACCTGTGAATCTTCGAAAAGCCTGTCTCCGTGATGGCAATTGGAGTGGGAGAAACGGCTTGAATTGGCGATCTCTCCCCCCTGCTCCAAGCGGAGTTCGCTCACTTTTGTTTCGGAGAATCTCTTGGCTGCTCTTCGGCCAAATGTGAGATCTGCACGAGAGACACGGACATTGCGGAAAATGTGCCCGAAGGCTGCCATCAGCGTTGGCAGTGCTGGCGAGGTAGAATTTGGGCCATCGGCGGCATTTCTGCCTTGGGGCATCTCTGTCCGGCGGACCGCATTTTGCCTATGATCAATTGTTGGCGGAGTCTGGCCGTTGCGGGACGGATCCAGGACATTTCGCCCAAAAATTGCCATTCGTGTGATCCCAAATCTTCGCGGCATCGCCGTCCAAACGTCGAGACACTTACACCCCAAATGCTCAAGGCTCTCCAACTTGCCGGCTTTAAGAGCTTTGCCGACAAGACGCTCTTCGAGTTGGACTCCGGCATTACCGTCGTGGTCGGGCCGAATGGGTCGGGGAAGTCCAACGTTGTGGATGCGATCAAGTGGGTGTTGGGCGAACAAAGCGTGAAGAGCCTTCGCGGCAAAGAGATGGCGGATGTCATCTTCAATGGCTCGGCGTCTCGCCACCCGATGAATGCGGCGGAAGCCACGCTGATTTTTGATAACACGAAGCGTGTGCTGCCGTTGGAGGAAGACGAAGTCCGCCTGACGCGGCGAGTTTATCGCGGCGGAGAAGGCGAGTACCTGATCAATGATCAGGCAGTGCGCCGCCGTGATATCCGAGACCTTGTTGCCGGAGCTGCTTCCGGAGCATACAGCATCATCGAGCAAGGCAAGGTTGATGCGCTGCTGCAGGCATCGCCTCGCGACCGGCGTTTGATATTTGAAGAAGCCGCAGGCGTCAGCCGCTTCCGCATGAAGAAGTTGGAAACCCAGCGCCGGCTGGAGCGCGTCGAAATCAACCTGCAGCGGCTTAAGGACATCGTTGACGAAGTCGAGAGTCGGTTGAGGTCGATTCGTAATCAAGCCAAACGGGCCCGCCAGTACCAGGAATACAAGTCGCGATTGCAGAACCTGCGCACGCAGGTGGCTTTGGTCGATTGGCGGATGTGGTCCAGCAAGCTGGATCAGCTGGACGAGCGCACAGCCCAACTCAAGGCTTCAATCGGCAGCATGTCGGCCGAACTGGGCGAGGCCGAAGCTGAGCAGACACGCTGCCAAAGCCAGTTGGCCACCACGGACGATGTCTCTCGCCGTGCCGCCGCGGAAGCCGCCAATGTGCGCGAGCAACTTGCCCGCGACCTAGCCGAAGTCGACAACCAACTTCGCCGTTTGGCCAGCACGGCGCGGCAAATCGCCGAGCAGCGAGCCACGCTGGCGGAAACACGAGAGCGGTCAGCCGATTTGAATCAATCGCGGCTCGCGGTCGTTCGCCAACTGCAAGCCGCTAGGGATTCCCTGCAAGAAAACCGCGAATCGACGCAAGCGCTGGAATCCAAACTCGCCGCGCTGCAGACCGAGCTGGAATCGCTGCGAAGTCAGAACGAATCGAAGCGCGAAGGCTACCTTACGCTCATTCGTGATCAGGCGGCGCTGCAGCAAGAAATCACAACCGCCGAGACCGCTGTCGCTGCCGACCAACAGGCGATCGATCGTTTGCAGCAACGCGTTGAAGCACTCACCGCGCGGCGCAATCAATTTACAAACGATCAACAACAGGCTGGCACAACAAAGCGCGAAGCGGCCGAATCCGCCGATGCCGCGACACGAGCCGTCTTTCAAGCGAAAGCCGATCTGGCCGCTGCGCGGCAAAACCTGAGTGCGGCCGCGGACCGCCGACATGAAGCCGCCGGCGAACTCAACCGCCAGCGTGAGCGCGCGGACGTCTTGCGCGAACTCGAAGAACGTCAAGAAGGAATCGATAGCGGCGCCCAATACGCGTTGTCGCAAGCGGCGAATCAAACGGGCGCATTCTCGCAGGTACTCGGACTAGTGGCGGAGCTGCTTCACGTCAACGTGGATGTCGCACCGATCATTGAGATTGCCCTGGGCGAGCGAATGGGCGATGTCGTCATCCCGGCCGGCGAGCCATTCTTGGCGGCGCTCGCGGAATCAGGCCAGACACTGCCTGGCCGCCTGCGGTTAATTTCGCTGAACCGCTGCCGCCCCGCGCCCAAATGGCAATTGGACTCGGAACCAGGCGTGATCGGTCGGGCTGACCGCTTTGTTGAATGTGCGGATGATTTGCGTCCCCTGGCCGAGGATCTGCTGGGCGCTACATGGATTGTTGAATCTCTCTCCGCCGCCCGCCGCCTGATCGAGCGGATTGCGGAACAGCAGGGAATGGATCCTCACGCGGAAGCCAGGCTGCAATTCATCACGCTTGATGGCGAGGTCCTTTCGGCGGATGGCCGGATCATTCTGGGCGGACATCCTCAGATCGCCGGACCCATCGCCAGACGGAGCGAGTTGCGTTCGCTGCAGGAGAAGATTGGTTCGCTGGAAACCCGTCAAGCGGATTTGGACGCGGAATACGGGGCTTCCAGCGCGGCGGTCACATCCGCGGAAGCCACTTTGGATGATGCCATGCTGGCCCAGCGCGAGGCCGAGGCCACACTGGCCGACTGTGCGCGACGGGAAGAACTGTTGGCACTCAACCTGGCGGAAACAACCGATGAACTCACCCAGGCGCAAGGAGATCTTGAGCTTGTTGCAACACGGCGGCAACGCACGGCCGCAAATCTAGCACGGCAGCAAGCGGCCTATGGTCAATTGGAAGGCGAGTTAACGGCGCGCGAACGCGAGATCGCCACCACCGCCAAGTCCATCATTCATCTGGATTCTCAGCGAAAGACTCAAGAGACGGAAACAACCGCAGCGCAAGTTT
>CALJLD010000011.1 GCA_937982665.1 uncultured Planctomycetales bacterium | reverse complement strand
GCCAGCACGAACATCACAGTTGGGAGGGGGGGCCGATGAGGCCAATTCGAGCATTGCGCTGGCAATGGCCAGCCGCACTTGTGGCAATCACCGTTGTCATGGGATGCAGCCGCGCCCACTATTTTGAAGAAGCCGATCGCGAAGTCTCGCGGATCATTGCGCAGAAGTCCTACGATCCTCGTTGGGCTTTGCCGGGCTTTTCAATCGATGTTGATCCGCGCAGTCGGTACTTCGATACGTATAGCCAACTCAACCCGCCCATGCCGGAAGACGATCCGGATTCGCATGCGATTATGCATTGCGTGGATTGCAAGCTGGGGCATCCCTGTTGGCATCGCGACGGGGAACGCCAGGGATTGGAGAACGCTTCATGGCGTGACCAGTTGGGCACCTACGTCGATTTGACCGAACAAGGGGAGATCCTGCTGGATTTGGACACAGCCATGCGCTTGGCTCGCGTCCACAACACGGATTATCAGGAACAGTTAGAGACCATCTATCTCTCCGCGTTGGACGTCAGCACGGAGCGATTTCAATTTGACGTGCAGTTCTTTGGTGGGAATGACACGTTCTATACGCACAATGGCCGCCTCCGCAGCGCAGCTGGCGAGCAAAACCTCTTAACCACGGACTCCGACTTTCAGATTCGTCGCGGACTGGCGACAGCTGGAACCTTGCTGGTTGGTTTTGCGAACTCGTTTGTATGGCAGTTCGCCGGACCAGACACCAGCGCAACGACATCGATCATCAACTTCAGCATCATCCAACCATTGTTGCGTTCCGCCGGACGAGATGTCGCCATGGAACGTTTGACGATCGCCGAGCGCGCCTTGCTTTCAAATCTCCGCGCCTTCCAGCGCTACCAAGAAGGCTTCTTCACCGACTTGGCCGTCGGGGTCGGAGGAGCCGGCGGAGCCCAGCGTCGCGGGGGATTCTTCGGGGGGACAGGCCTGACCGGATTCACGGGCCAAGGAGCAGGCGGAATTGGGGGAGTTGGGGGTGGAACGTTTGGGGGCGGATTTGGGGGAATTGGAGGAGCGGGAGGCGCCGGCGCGGGCGGGTTTGCTGGCGGTGGCGAAGGCAACGTCGGTGGCTTCATTGGTCTGCTGCAAACGCTGCAAAACCTGCGAAACCAACGCGACAGCCTGGATCTGCAATTGCAGTCGTTGGGGCAGTTGGAATCTTTGCTGCAAGGCGGTCGCATAGACTTGCCGCAAGTCGAAGAATTCCGCCAGCGCATCGAAACCAATCGCGCGTTGCTCATTCAGAGCGAAAACGCATTCCAATCAACCTTGGACGATTTCAAGACCGATACGCTCGCGCTTCCGCCGGATGTGGAGTTTGTCTTGGATGATTCGCTCATTCAGCAGTTCCAATTCATTGATCGAAGCGCTGTCGAAATCCAGAACGATCTCGCCATCCTCCGTTCGGAGTTGGGCGATCTGCCGCAAGAAGCCGGCATTGCTGAAGTCCAGCCCATGGTGCAACGCGCGGCCGCATTGTTGGATCGCGTCGATGCCTATCTCGTCACGGTTCCACAAGACTTCATAACTTTGCGATCCGCGATGGCCGAACGAATGACGAGCATGCCAGCGGACGAGCAAGCCACGTTTGAAGCCGATATCGAAACTAACGTTTTCCAGAACTGGGAGACAGACGTTGTCCAGCAATACCCGGAGCTTCAGCCAGGGCTGGAAATGGTCGAACTCGCCATGGCTGGGAACGACGTCGAAGGCACATTCAACCAACTTGTCAGCTGGCTGGGTGCCCTCAACGGCCTGCTCAATCGGGCGACTTTGGTCCAAGCTCGCGCTCGGGTCGAGTCCGTCGTGCTGGAACCGTTTGATATCGCAGCCGAAGTCGCGCTGGAAATCGCTCGAGCCAATCGTGTGGATTGGGCGAACAACCGCGCCGCGCTCGTGGACACCTGGCGATTGATCCAGTTTAACGCGGACGCTTTGCAGTCGGACTTCGATGTTGTCTTCAGTGGCGATATCCGCACGCAAGGGAACAATCCCATCGCGTTCCGCGGACCCACTGGCACGCTGAGGGCTGGCTTCCAGTTTGACGCTCCATTCACGCGATTGCTGGAACGCAACAACTTCCGCCAGTCGTTGATTGATTATCAGCAAGCTCGCCGAAGCTTGATTCAATTCGAGGATGGAGTTCACACCACCATGCGAGCCGCGGCACGGCAGCTTGAGCAACTCCAACTCAACATGGAGATTCAACGCAGAGCGGCGGTGATCGCCATTCGTCGTGTTGATTTGACGCGAGAAGACTTGAATCGGCCGCCAGCGCCCACGGAGCCGGGTGCCGCGCCCGCCACCGATCCCACCGCCGCCCAACGCTTAGGCGATGCGATCACGGACTTGGGCAATGCTCAAAACCAGTTCATGAGCGTTTGGCTCAATCAATATGCGTTGCGGATGCAGTTGGTTCGTGACCTGGGCTTGATGGAACTGGACGAAAACGGCATGTGGATTGAACGTCCGCTGGAGTTCGCCACGGTCGAAGAGATGCGTCAAATGGAGTTGGAAAGTCACGCCATGCCGCCGGAGATTCCGCTGGAATGGTTTGATCTGGTGCCGGAAGATCTCCAGCACGAAAATGGTTCCGCGGAAGACGCCGAAGCCAGACTGCCGGAAATCCAACCCAGCGTCCGGCCGGACGATCTCACAGCGGAAGTCAGTCCAACTTCGGATTCCGCCGCGCAGCCGCCGCTTCTGCTCACTCCGCCCGAAGTTCAAGCGCTAGGCGCTCTCGATCCAAAGAGCAAAACGCCCAACGAGTGACGGCGGCAATATGGTTGAGAATTTTGCATTGCCAACTGTTGGCCGGGATCAGTCGACGCCTCGGAAACGCCGCTGGACTTGGATTTGCGCGGCGAGAGGAGAAGTTCCAGAACTCAAGCCGGTTGTCGAGGCGATGGTAGGTGGGGCGATTAAGCTGAAGATCAAATTGCTCGACGGGACTCAGCCTCGCCGTAATCGCAGCATTCGCAGGAAACCTCGATAGCCTTGCCATTGCTGCTGGGCCGATTTTCGGCTCCTGCGAGCGCGACGAATCTTGCGGACGTTCTCCTGACTTGGCCGCAGATGCGCGCCATGAATCGCGATACCCGTCAATTCCGGGTGTTCTCTCGCCCTCTGCAGATTCCATCCTTTCTGTTTGTTGACGGCGTAGCCAAAGCGCTGCAAGATCTCTTCGACCTGATTTCGCCAGGCCGTCGGCTCACGGTCTGTGCTCCATGAGAAAGCCAGATCATCGCAGTAGCGGGAATACCCTCCGAGGCTCATCTGCGTGATTTCCAACAACTGCCGATCCAGATCGTCATTCACGAGATTGCTGAGCACGGGACTGGTGGGAGCCCCCTGTGGTAGCGAGCCACGGTAGGTGGTCAACCGCATGAGCACGCGTAATGACTCACCGCACCAGCCCTGTTCGCGAAACCAACTACGGATACGTTGGCTGGATGTCGCTGGAAAGAACCCGGCGAGATCGACAGTCAACACAATCGACTGGTTGAGATGACGCCGCGCGTGTGTCGCGATCGACATTCCTCGCCGAAAGGCAATGGCTGCTGTCGAAACAGGAATGGCCGAGAGATAGTTGGATAACAATCTCCGTTGAAGCAACTTAAGAGCGCCCGAAGGCTCGCTGATCTGGCGAGACATGCCGCTTCGCTTCTTAATCGTATAATTGCGGTAGCAAAGTCGAGGATCAGCTGGAATCTGCCCCACTTGTTGCGTCGACAATTGCAAGACGTCGGCCAATCGTCCGAAATCGGATGTGCTGTGACCAGCCAGATTGCGCCAAATGTCCGTAATTGCGCTCATGAGTCTTTGGGGCTGCGTTTGGCATCATGCGCCTCATTGTTGCCAGTCAGCATACGTTCCAGGCCAGGCAGAACGATGACGTTGCCTGATTTTGAGGCCAACTCTGACAGCAGTTCGAGTTCGCGCATGCGCATCAAGTTTGGGTTTTCCTGAAGCATTCTTGCTGTGTTCGCCCGCGCACGCGCAGCCGCCACCTCGTGTCTGGCGGCAACAAGGCTTGTGCGGCCTTTCAACTCTGCCTCGACTTCCTGCAAGAAGACTGACCGCACAGCACCGGGCAAGACTATATCTTTCACGCCAACTCGTTGTAGCTCGACACCGTAGCCTCTTGCGCGAGGTGCAACTGATTCCAAGACCTCATTCGCCAGCGGATCACGATCTTTCAGCAGTGTTTCAAGGTCTTTCGACGTCACAGACTCGCGCAAGGTCAATTGAAGATCTTGGTAGAGTTGGGAGACATAGTTCTCGACTGAGTGGACAGCGGCGACGGGATCAGCGACCTGGAATTGGGCGATCAACGTCACCCTGATCCCAATCTTGTCGCTTGTCAGGATTTCTTGCGCCTCGATCGTCTGACTGGTTTCCCGGATGTCAATCAATTCGATGTGCCGCTGTTGCCACCACCAATACGCATACCGGCCGGGTTCCAGCAACTCAACAAATCTTCCGCTTTCGTACAGCAATCCGCGTTGATACTCGCGAACCGTCCACTTCGGCATGATTCAAGCTCGCTTTGGCTGGAAGACTTATGGTTGTCCGACGGCGAATATTTGCGCCGTAGGTTGAACTGCGAACCGAGAGGAAATAACGATCAGACCGAAGGTCAAATCGCCTCGCACACAGTCAAGAGTGGGAGTCCGGTTGATGCTCGCTGGTGATGACGGATGCCATCGGACCAACGAACAGGTATCCCCGCACTCGCAAGACTCAAGTCCGAGACATGCCGAGGCATGCACGCGAGAGCTTCCTCCCGGCGATGGGGTGCGCCAACTGCGTTGGCGGCCACCCCAGTTAAGGGTCCTATCGCGGAACGCTAGACCAATACCAAGCAGCGCCGCTTTGACGTTAGCGAGAGTATAGCAATGAATTAGCGCGGTTGTACGTGGAACCTGAGTTGTCGGGCTTAAAACTCTGTCCTCATGTAACACGCAGGTTGTCGTTGGTCGCACCGTACAGGCCACGGGTGCCACCGCTTAACTTGACCCGCAAATCACGCTATATGCAAAACGTAACCCGCGTTGAATCTGTTCCAACTCTTCTTCGCTCCACTCTGCGCCAATCCTGAATGGGCACCATTGAAATTGAGACGTCTTCAGTTTCTCTAATCTGTCTAGAACAGTCTCTTTGACCTCACTCGGAAGCAACTCGAAGAGTGCCGCCACTTGCTCCTCGCCTTCCACCGTTGTCATCAGGAATAGGGCTCCATTTGCCACGTGGATTTGCCCCAGGACTCCTTGTTCGAAGAACGAAACATATTTCGCAAGCTCTTTCTGTGGATGCATTATCACCACTCCGCCCAAAGCGCACACGTGCCACTAACCCATAACCAGAAGGAGCGGGGAGCGGGTCGGTTTTAGCACTTTTTGTGGGCTTGGACTATCACGAGGAATCCGTGCACGTGTGCGTGGTGAATCCCGAAGGGTGACACGTTGGCCCGTCCCACGGCGCCGTGCAAAACGCCGAGCCAGTGAATGGGAGTCACCGCAATTAGCCTGGCGCGTCCTGGCCGCTGCGAATGGATGGTTGGGCATTCCTGCACTCAACTCGCTCCCGAACTTGACGGTGACTTCCTCATGGATGACACCCGACGCGCACGCGGGGATCCCGTTGGCAACAGCCCGGGGGATCCCCACCTGCTTGCGAATGACGACGGGCTGGGCTCAACGATGCCAAACCGGGTTATGCCCGACTGGGTGGCATGCCGCGCCATTGACTGGATTCCCGTCAGCACGGGAATGATGGAAGGCGCGCTTGCCACAAAAGCTGTTCACTTGCAAAGAGCAATTTCCGAAACAGCGAAACAGTTCTTGGCGCGCGCAATTTTCGCCGCCGCGCGAGGCGTTACCTTTCGCGCGAAAAAAAGGATCTCCGCGTGCACTCCTGGTCTCGGGCTCTCAAGTCGTCCGCAATGCCGGGTGTAACCCCGGCAAAATGGCCCGTGACCCAGGATGTAACGCCGGGCGCAACACCGGGTGCAATGGCGGATGGTAACCCCGGGTGTAATCCAGGGCGTAATCCCGGATTTGGATTTCGGCCGATCAGCATTTCTTCGTGCGAGATCCGCAAGCCGGAGATTTTTTCAAAACTCGTGTTGCCCACTGCGCAGCCTTCGTGGGAATTTGCCGTTTCGCTCTTTGGCAATTTGGAAAGTGAACACCGACGCATTCTCCCAGACGGACGGAGTACGCTTCGCCGGCGCGGCTCGTCCGTTTGCGGAGTGGGGATCGTGGATTGTGATTGACTTGCAAAGAGGAACTCAGAGCAAAAAAGCTCGAATTCTCGCGTTTTCCAGACTGATGGCCCAACTTGTGTCAACTTCCGGGGAGCGATATGATTTGCTTTTTGCCCACCTCAAGCTCGGGAAATTCCGCCTAACTGTCTCAATCGCGCCTTCCAATCTGCGTCCCCGCGCAACTTTTCGTGCTCAATTGCGACGCGCCCCCGATGCGATAGCACAATTGATGAGCACCCCTCCGCGGGTTGGAATTGCCATGACTGAAATGCCTGGGGTGGAGATGCCCTGATTCATTTGTCAGACGCAGGAACGCCACGATGCGAGCCTTTGAAGCGACGCAGATGTATTTCAATCGCGCCGCTGATCATCTCGATCTTTCACCGAATATTCGCACGCTGTTGCTGACAGCAAAGCGTGAGGTCCAGGTTCAGGTTTCCATCGAGCGCGACAACGGCGAGATTGCCACCTATTTAGGCTATCGCGTTCAGCATGATGACAGCCGTGGCCCCATGAAAGGCGGCCTGCGGTATCACCATGATGTGGACCTGGACGAGGTCCGCTCGCTGGCGGCGCTGATGACCTGGAAAACGGCCGTTGTGGATTTGCCTTACGGCGGCGCCAAAGGCGGGATTTCCATTGATCCGCGTGCACATTCGCACCGCGAGCTGGAACGCGTGACGCGGAAGTTCGTGGATGAAATCCATGACCTGATTGGGCCTGACCGGGACATTCCGGCCCCGGACATGGGCAGTAATGCCGAAGTCATGGCCTGGATCACCAATCAATATTCCAAGTATCACGGGTTTTCGCCTGCTTGCGTGACAGGTAAGCCGGTCGAAATGCATGGTCTGCCTGGTCGTGAAGAAGCCACCGGTCGCGGCGTGGGCATTGTGACCATCAAGCTCGTCGGCCGCTTAGGCAGGAAGATCAACCAAACGCGAGTTGCCATCCAGGGTTTTGGCAATGTCGGCTCGCACGCGGCGAAGTTCCTGAGTGAAGCCGACTGCAAAGTGGTGGCCATCAGTGATGTTTCCGGTGCGTATTATCGGGCTGATGGCATCAATATTGCAGATGCTTTGCACTATTCGCTGACCAACAACTATTCGCTTTCCGGGTTCTCCGGAGCGGATTCCATCAGCAATGCGGAACTGTTGGGGCTGGACGTGGAAGTCCTGATCCCCGCGGCACTGGGCGGCGTGATTACGGCAGAAAATGCCAATGACATCAAAGCTGGCATCATCATCGAGGCGGCCAACGCACCAGTCCATCCGCACGCGGACGACATCCTCGACCCCAAAGGCACAATCATTGTTCCGGATATTCTTGTGAATGCCGGAGGCGTAACGGCCAGTTATTTTGAATGGGTGCAAAACCGGCAACATTATCGCTGGGGCGTCAATCGTGTTCGGCAAGAGCTGGACCGCGTGATGTCTGACAGCTTTGAACGCGTTTGGGAACTTGCGGCACAGAGAAAAGTCTCGCTGCGTACGGCTGCCTACATCCTGGGCATTGGCCGAGTGGGACGAGCGACGATCTTGGGAGGTAGCGTATGAAGGCGGCGGAAATCTCCAATGATGTTCTGGCGGAAATCCCCGTGTTCCGTTACCTGGAGCCGGATGAACGTCGGCAATTGTGCGATGCTTCGAGCATCCAGCAATTCACCTCAGGCGAAGTCGTCATTCGCCAAGGCAAGCGCAGCCAAAACCTTTGGGTGTTGCTCCGTGGCGAATGCCAGGTCATTCGTCAGAATAGCGAAGATGACTCCGACGAATTGGTGCTGGCCACACTTTCGCCGTATAGCACCTTTGGCGAGATGTCGTTCTTTCACGAAGCCCCGCATTCCGCCGGCGTCCGCGCCAAAGGCAATGTGGAGATTCTCCGCCTGAAGCGAGAATCCTACGACGAACTGATCGAGAACGGCGCAACTTCCGCCTACAAGCTTGCTCTGGCTGCCGTGGAAACCATGGCGGACCGGCTGCGAAAAATGGACGAATGGGTGGCGATGCTGGTTTCCGGCAATGGTCGCCAAAAGCACGAATGGAGCCACTTCCGCACTTCGCTGTTTAGCGAATGGAATCTGTAGCGAGCGCGGCGCCGTTAGTAGTCATTGCCGGGGGCGATCACCATCTCTGTTGATCTGCCGATTGTACTCCGCGCGGTAATTCTCTTTGATTTCCGCGAATCGCTCAGGCGTCAGCGTTGCGTCTTCGTCATATGGCGTCTGGCAAGAAGTGTGGATCAACCAGCGGTCTTCCCGCTTAACCAGCACCCGCACGCCGCGGAGTTCGCTGTAAGAAAGTTCGCTGTCTGCAGGTGCGTGGAAAGCGATCTTGAACTCGACGACGGCGACTTTTGCTGTGGATTCTCCCGTGTCATCAGCCGGCAAGCCATCATCGCTCAAAAACTGCACCCGCACGATGTCTTCGCTCAAGGTTGTGTCTTGCATCGGCCCATTCCAGGCAGCAAGAAACAACAAGCCGATGTCCTCTTGGCCGCGCACGGAAAGTTTGCCAGTTGACGAGTAGTATGTGGCGTCATTAGTGAAGAGGGCCAGTTGCCCTTTCAAATCACGTGCGTTGAAAGTTGCCACACGCTGCGAAAAGACGTCATCAATCGCGTGACGGTCATCGCTTACATCCGCGGAAAGTTGCCCACCGCTGAATTGCGCAGCGGCTAAGTTCGCAGGAAATAGCATCGCGCACGCGCACAGCGGTAGCCACACCAGCTGGATCCGTAACATGACTTACTCCAAAGAAGCGTCAATCAGCCATTCGGCTGAATCACCGGCAGTTCCAGCAACGCTCTGTTGCGGGTTTGCCGTTGCGGCAAATTGAATTCTTTACCGGTGATTGTGCCTTCGCGCTGAATCTTGTCCTGCAAGTCCATGATCGCCTGGATCAATTGCTCGGGACGTGGTGGGCAACCAGGGACGTACATGTCCACGGGGATGAAGCGGTCCACACCTTGCACAACGCAGTAAGTGTCAAACACGCCGCCGGTGGAAGCGCAGGCTCCCATTGAGATACACCACTTGGGCTCCAGCATCTGCTGCCAGATTCGTTGCAGGACCGGCAGCATCTTCATCACCACGCGGCCGGCAACAATCATCAAGTCACACTGCCGAGGGCTGAAGCGGAAAACTTCCGCGCCAAAACGAGCCAAGTCATGGCGACTTGCGCCGGTGGCCATGAGTTCAATCCCACAGCAAGCCGTGGCAAAGGGCATCGGCCACAGG
>CALJLD010000010.1 GCA_937982665.1 uncultured Planctomycetales bacterium | reverse complement strand
CTCATGCGATCTTCCCAGCCAAGAACGGCGATCAACCCTGCGCATGTTTGTTGCACGCACCCTGCGTCTGCTGACAACAAAGCCAGCATGTGCATCGCCAGAGTGGAATGAGGACAATCCATGGCGTCCTCATTCCTCGCTTCCAGCCGGCTTACTCTTCGCTGATTGAAACAACGTCAGTCTCACGAAAGCGGCCGATGTCCATGTTGGCTCCACCGATCAGCAGCAGGGAGTTGCTCGCCGGGACCATGCGATGGAAGAACCGGCCTGGCTGCAAGGTTGTGACTTTGGCCCAGGCGTTGGCATCCTGGTCCAGCTTGTAAACGTTGCCACCGTACGTGCTGACAAAAAGTTGATCATCCATGGCGCACGCGGAAGAACCAAAGCCTTCCATGCCTTCGCCTGGCAGCGAAGGGCCTGTCTCCCATTTGTTCGAGCCGGTATCGAAGCAAGCGACTTCCACGGTGGTGCCATTCGGCTCCATTCCGCCGATGACGTACATCTTGCCGCCTGCGGCAGCCATAGAAATCGCGCGACGTTGGAAAGGCGGCGCCGGCAACTCGCGCCATTCCAGTTCATCGGCCGCCAGGTCAATGGCATAGGCCGTATCGTGCCACTTCGTTTGTGCATCGCCCTGCATGGACCAGCCGCCAACAACGTAGAGCACGCTACCCAACATGGTTGCATCATGGCTTGACCGCGGCGCCGGCAGCGGCGGCAACTCTTCCCACTTGTTGTCCGCAATGTTGAAGCGGGCGAAGCTGTCCGTGGACCACAGGTCTTGATCTTCTCCCGCTTCGTTCCGCGCGGCAAATCCGCCAACGCGATACAGGTTGCCGTCGTAGGCCACCATCGCCAGACCTTGCAGGCGATCGCTCTCGGGCAACTTCTCCCATTCGGACGGGTCTTGAATGTTCACCCTCAACAGTTCATTGGATTGGCCCAACCGAGAATACTCGTGAGCCTCGCCATGGTTGCCGCCGTACACATAGGCGTAATCGCCAACCACGGCTGCGCCAAAACTGGTGATGGCTTGCGGCAAGACGGGAAACTGCTGCACGGAATCCTCCGCTTGGGCTCGAATGCTGTCGCGTGATTGTCGTTGCTCCTGCGCTTGCATCATGTCGGTCAGGGCGGTTGTCGCCAACAGAGACATTGCAATCAGGCCGAAAATATTCTGGCGGTGGGCTTTGAGTGTCATGTTTCTTGCTGTGGGAGAGGAATTGGGTGTTGGCGGTTTGGGGTTGCCCCAGACAACTCTTGGGATTTCTGCGGCTCTTGAGAAGGATAGCTTGGCGCACGATTCGTGTGCTGGCAAGCCGAATCCGCTGCCTTGGCGGCAAGACTGAGATTTTGTTGAGAAGATTTGCTGGTAGCATTCGCAAGCGCCAGGACACAACTCAAGAACGCTGCGGCGTGGAAGCGTCATTCATTGCCAGAGGTATTATTCCCGAGTGCGTTTAGGAATCCCGCAGAATCACGCATGCTGAGGAACTCGCATCCAGCTAGTTGGACGTCTTCTGAGCGACGAATAGTCCATCGAACGCGTAGCATCGCACCTTGCTTACCAAGGTTGCTATTGATGACTATCCGAATTTTTTCGCCGATGTGCTGAGCTTCGGGAGTCTCCAAGCACAGCCCGCCTTCCGAATAGTCGATAATTGTTGCGGCGAGACTCTGGTCTTTTCCTTGCTTCAAAACGTCCGCAGGATAACGGGTGCTTATGCGTTCATCTTTGCGCCGTTCGATGAACCCTCCGTCCGCGAGCATGTCTGGGAATTCTCGGGCCAAACGGGGGGCAAAGGTACAGCCGTATACCTATTCGTCCCCTTCCAGAGGTCGCGCCCAGACAACTCTTGCGCTAATCTCGCATTCCACGTTGACGTGCTGAAGTGCGATGCTGATTTGAATTGCATCGGAAAGCGGAAATGCGTGTGATGCGGTAAAGCGTGCGCCGCCAAGCGAGATTTGGGTCAACGCCGCGGAAATGGGCGCGCTGCTGTTGGCGTTTGGCTGTGCGAACTTGACCGCCAATCCATCGGCGTTCACTATTTCATAGCGCGCCGAGCGCTGGTTGGTTCGACGATTCATGAATTGAAGAGCTTAGCGATTCGGTTCTGTTATCGCGCTGCCCAAACAAACATAGTTTGCAGAAAAGCGCATTGACCGACCGATGACGCATGCCTTTCGTGCCGATTTGAACGATCTGCACGGTCAAGCAGCCTTAATGCGTCTTGCACGAACCACACCGGCGAAGCCAGCAATCTCGAATTCATCATCCGAAATGCGCGTGGCAGCAGCTCCATTGGAGGCGCGGTACTGCCGCATTCCAGGGGTATCGCCCTGGAAGAATGTGTGCTCTTTGATAACTATTTCGTTGCCGTCATCCGTGACGACTTGGAACGAGTCAGTCACACGGAACATGGGAGTTTCCCCGACTGCTGGTGCCCCGCATTCCTAATGCTACCGGCGAAGCGCCGGCGAAGTTTCAAATAACCGGCATGGCGCACCATGCCGGGAAATTGGCCAATTCCATTGCGCCAGAACAGGCCAGAAGGTAGACGACCTTGTATCACTATCGTCGCTCCGCACACCAATGCGCAAGCCTGCTTCACTGCTAGCGGCGCACAAAGAAACCCCGACTGCGTGCCGCTGTGCACGGCTCACCTCAATCGCAACCGGGGTGGAGTAGATGGTATCGGGTCTGAGCGGGGAAGCAACAACAAACCCGGCGATGCGGGGGCATTGGAGCCGACCGAGCGTTAGGGGCGACTCTCTTGGTCGCGGTCATTCCGGGCGGACAAACTGCATTGTCAAAGGACGGTCTTGACCAACAAAACCATCACGCCTGTATTGCAGCGACACTTCGGTTGGATCTTTACCTGTTGTCGTTGCCCTCCAGTTCTTTCACTTTTTGACTCAACTTTCGCAAGGTTATGAATACTCCAGCATGAAGGCAAAACAAAACAACCACGCAAATGATAAGTGCCCACTGGCCGGGAGTTATGTTCATCAACAGTTGTCCTTTTCGCTAGTACAGAAACTGTCCATTGTAGCCGAGCGAGTTGCACCAGTTCTACGGACAAAAATGTCCGAAGAAGCCAAGATTGAATTGCCTAAATCGTAGTCTCAAGTAGTCAGAGACGCGGGAAATCACTGGGCCAGTAATCCACGAAAAAAAGCGTTTGTGTAGTCCAGCAAGTTACACGCGGCGCAACAAGAAACTGGCAAGACAGCGCGGACCTTGCCGAGGGATGTCTGGAACCGTATCCAGACAAGGACTCAAGTATTTATCTCCATCTAGTTCTTGGGCGTTCACACCGAAGCGCTACTTTGCGTCGGTTCTCGATTTCACATCGAGATGAAACTTCACTCAACGCCTCGACTTAATGCCACTCACAGGGCTTCGTGAAATTGACAACGCAAGCAACGTGCTGATTGCTTGGGTTTCTACGCCTGGAAAAGCAACCCGCGTGCAAATACACTCGCAGCTTGTCTTTGAATTCCAGCCGGGAGACCGTTCATGACCGCGGATGCTGTGTTTGCTGAGTTATCGCGAGTGATTGCAGAGCGAAAGGCCCAGCCGCGCGACGATTCGTACACATGCAAATTGCTGGCTGGCGGAGTGGCTAAAGTCGCTCCCAAAATCACTGAGGAAGCGGCCGAAGTCATTGAAGCGGCCGAGGAGCCCGGCGAGGAAGGTCGCCAACATTTGATCCGCGAGGCGGCCGATCTTGTTTATCATTTGCTGGTGATGCTGGCCGTCCGGGATGCGGACGCCGGAGATGTCGCCCAGGAACTGGCGCGGCGGTTTGGCGTTTCCGGTCTGGAAGAAAAGCGCAACCGCGGGACAAGTTGACGCTACTGTCCTTTGGCCAGTTCAATCCGCACCGGCGGCAACGGGTCTTGGTAGAGTTCGTGCGTCTTGCCTGTCAGTTCGTACAACGGCAGAGCGCGTGATTGATAGCCGTCTTTCTCCACCAGGATCATGTGTTCCCAAAGCCACATGTGGCCGTCCTTGGTGATGCCAAACTCGCAAGTGCTGGCGCGAAACTTGGATTGCAGCGTGGCGGCGCCGTCACGATTGGTGGCGACATAATAAGGCGGCACATGTTGCGAAGCTTTGTAGATAAAGACCTTCGCGCGGCGAATGGGCTGGCCGCTTTGGGAATCTGTCACCGTGACATGCACCGGATGCGCGACCTCGTGCACATAGCGCGTTGCCGAACCAAAGAACGGCGCCGTGACCAACACCAGCATCACGCCGACGATGCCGCGATTGAGTTCTCGATTCCAAACGCCGCTGATCAGGAGAACCACGCCCAACCCCAACACAAACAGCACCAGACCGCTGGCGCCGTATTGGCTGATGCTGGAGATCAGTCCGGCAATGAGCAGCGTCACCAACAAAATCGTTCGCACGCTGAATTGCCATCTTTTTGCTGGGGAGTTGTTCATTCGCTTCCGTCATTGTGGTTGCGTGATATTTTTCTCCGAAAGGCTTCGTGATGTTTTCTCCGAAGGGCTTTTGGTCACGGATTGATGTGCTCGCTTGATATTCGGCCATGGCTCACCCCAATTGCGAAAAACCGGCGATGGATTCATGGCAATATCGATGAATTGCGATGAGAGATTGATCGATCTTCCAGCGCATTTTCTTGCGGATTTTTGGCCTCGCACGTTGTGACAATATTCGCAATTCTGCGGGACCATCGCGGCTTTGCCAGCGTTAGACGCTTGAGGGAGTGCGATTGCCGACGAGCATTTTGGTCGGCCTGACCGCATGATTTTCCACGAAATGATTTCGTTCACCGATTCAACTCAGCGAACCGACGCCGGCAGTTGGCTGCCGCTTGACGGTGCAAGGTTGCCGCATCAACAATGGCGGCTGTCAATAAACTCTTACCATTGAGGAATTTGCAACAAATGAGTGGTCCGATTGTCCGTTCCGGCGCGTCGCCAGAGTTCTCCGAGAACTGGGATCGCATCTTTGGAAAACCCGCCGGGAAGAAGAGTACCCCCGCAAAAACAACTTCCGCAACAAGTAAGAAGAGCGCCAAGAAGAAGGCCGCTAAGAAGTCCTCGGCAAAACCAACCAAGAAAAAAGCAAAGAAAACCCGGTCTGCGTAAGAAAACGGAATTGAACGCTTCGCCAAAATCCCGCCACCCAATTCCGAGCCAGAACCAACCATGCCGATCAAGATTTCCTGCACAACTTGTGGCGCTGCTCTCAAAGCGCCGGACGAACTGCAAGGCAAATCCGTCCCTTGCCCCAAATGCCAACAAGCGGTCGCCGTGCCGCTGGTCTCGGACCTGGCCGATTTAGAGCCGATTTCGGAGCCGGCGAACGATCCGCTTGGAGACCTTGCCAACTTCGGCAGTCAGCAAGCGCCGAGCCAACCCATGCCCGGCTATGGTCAGTCTGGAAGTCCCCAAGCGTTTGGAACACCAGCCCAGCAAGGATATGGGGGACAGGGATATGGAGGGCAGGGCTTCGCGGGTCAAGGATTCGGCGGTCAACAATACGCAGCGCCACGCCGCCGCAAGAACAAGACGATGCTGTTCGCCGGTATCGGTATGGGCGCGCTTGTGCTTGTAGCTGCCGTAACGATTCTGGCCATCACTTTGACTGCCGGCGGCGGGCAGCGTGATCCGCTGACCTACATGCCGGCGAATGCCGCGGCGATTGTTCAGGCGCGACCTGCATCGTTCATGCAATCCGGCGTCTATCGGCAACTGAATTCAACATCGATGTTGGGTTCGATGTTTGCCTCTGCCAATCGGGAATTGAATTTTGCAGAGAACAAGAGTCTTGAGGATATCTTACGCACCGTTGATTCCTTGACTTGGGGTGTCCCAACAGGTGCGGAAACTCAACAGGTGTCTGGCATTTTTGTTGTTCGCTTCAATCGTGATTACAAACTTGAAGAGTTGTTTGAGCAAGCACAAATCGATAGCTTCCAGCGCAACTCCATGTCGGGGGTAACGGTGTACAAGCAGAACGCTCAAGACCGAGATTCGATGGCGCTGGTAGACGCCCGCACATTGGTCTTTGGGCAAGACACGCTGCTTTCCTCGGCATTGCAAAACGAAGCCCGCAGGCCATTCTCTCCTGTCGTCGATGAGTTGATCGGCCAAGCCGACTTAAGCAGCCATATCACAATCGTCAGCGATGCGGACGACAATTTCCGACAGAGCGTCGCCGAAACCGGAGCTGAGCAAGCGCAAGCGGCACTCAATGAGGTTCGCGGTTTCCTCATTCAATTGAATGCTTCAAACGATGTGCAAGTGGAAGTCTTGGCCAGCCTTTCCAGTGCCGAAGCCGCGCAAAACACTGCCGCGCAAGCCAATCAAGGCCTTGCAATGCTGCAAGGAGATGGCATTCCGATTCCCGGTATGAAATTGCCAGGCATCATGCAGGCAATTGGATCGATACAAGTTTCCGCCAACGGCGCCAATGTGGATGGAAGTGCAACAATTCCTGAGTCGGCGATTGGAGAGTTGCTGAACCTGTTCCAAGTCTTTGGGGGCGGCGGTTTTTAGTCTTGCTCAAAAGCAAAACGGGCGAGCGGCCCCCACAACCGCTCACCCGTCTTCAACGTGAATTCACGCGAGGTGCGTTTACGCCAGCACTTCGCTGATCGGGTTGGCTTCTGGATCGGCTAATCGGATCGGGCGGCCAACGTTCGACATGTTTTGCTTGAGCGGATCCAAGCCCAGGGCCATGCAGATTGTCGCCAGCAAATCAGAAACGACAACAGGCCGCTCTTCGACAGTCATGCCATCTGGCGAAGTCCGGCCGACCACCTGACCGCCCTTGATGCCGCCACCGGCCAGGACGGTTGTCCACGCGGCCGGGAAGTGATCACGGCCAGTGTTGGCGTTGATGCGCGGCGTGCGGCCAAACTCGCCCATCCACACAATCAACGTGGAATCCAACATGCCGCGTTCTTTCAAGTCGGACATTAATGTTGCCCAACCGGGGTCCAGCACGTTGGAGAGATTCTTCACCGCATCAAAGTTGTTGATGTGGGTATCCCAGCCCAAGGCTTGATTGCCGTTGGTGCCGGAGAGCGAAACCTCGACAAACGGCACGCCGCGCTCCACCAATCGGCGGGCCAACAAACACCCCTGGCCAAACTGGCTTTCGCCATATTTTTCCCGCAACTCGGCCGGTTCTTCTTCCAGGTTGAAAGCCTTGCGGGCTTCGCTGCGCATCATCTTCACCGCCTGGCGATATGTCGAATGATGGCTCTCCGGTCCCACCGCTTGCCGCGAGTTGCGGAAGCCTTCTTCCAGGTTGGAAAGCAGATCAAGCCGGGCGTCAAACTGATCGTCAGTCACGCCGCTGGGGGGCGACATGTTCTGCACTTCCAGCGAATAGTCACCGCCGCCGGCATTGGGCTGCGGAACAGGTCCAGGATTGGCGGAGCCAACCACCAGCGGAGCGTATTCCGGACCCAGGAATCCCGGCCCAAAGGCGCCTGGCGCCAAGAAGCGATACGGCGAAACGCTGACGAAGTTGGGCAACTCGGCATCAGGATCGCCAAGCTCTTTGCTGATCACAGAACCCATCGTGGGATATTGCACGGGTCCTTGCGGAAGATAACCCGTCCGCATCAAGAACGTTCCGCGGCTGTGATCGCCTTCTTTGGTGCTCATGGAGCGGATCAGCGCCATGTTATCCATCTGTTTGGCCAACTGCGGCAGGTGCTCGCTGATGCGAATGCCTGACACGTTGGTATCAATTTCTTTGAAAGGGCCACCGTTGTCATGGCCGGGCTTGAGATCAAACGTATCCATCTGGCTGGGACCGCCGGACATCCACAACAAGATGCACGACCGCTGGCGTTTGGGATCGATCGATCCGGCTTTGGCCAAGGAACGGAACCACGGCGCCATGGAAACGCCAACTCCGGCGGCTGCCAACTTGAGCATTTCGCGGCGAGACAAGCCCAAGTCATTCGTTCGTCTGCGGAAGATAGACATATGTCACCTCAAGTGAGTTGTTTTTGAATGGAGAAGAATGCAAATGCCGGGAACGACACAACGACTAATGGTTGGAGATGAATTCACTGGAATTCAACAGGGCCCAATAGACGTCAGACAGGGCGGCTTTCCAATCGCCAGCGGGTCCGCCCGATTCCACATAGGCCAGCATTTTTTGTTCTTCGTCTGCTGTGGGTTTGCGTGAAAGCGAGGCCAGGTACAGCGCCTCCAAACGTTGCTTGTTGTTGAAGAAGGGGCTTTCGATGATCGCCAACAACGTTTCGCTTTGTTCCAAGCTTGTGGCCGAAGCCGTGGCTTCACCGTTCATCAACGCCAAGGCTTGCACAATTGAAGTGCGGCGTTCCGTGGGATTCTCCGCCGCGTCTTCAAACTTCTGCACAAAGTCCGCACGGCCTCCTCCGCGACCTCCAATCACAATGCCAGGCGAGGCTTGGGCTTCGGAAATTCCGGTTGATGCCACAAGACTGTCCCAAAGCTGTTCGCCGCTGAGACCGCGGACGGCCGCTTTGGCAAACAACCGTGGATCTTCCTGGCTGTCATGTGTTTGCTTGCTGGAGAGTTGATAGGTCTTGCTGGCGGTGATTGCGCGAATGACGAACTTCAGGTCGTACTCCTGCTCAATAAACCCTTGGGCCAGATCCGCAAGCAAGTCAGGGTGGCTGGCCGGATTGGCTTCGTCAAAGTCATCGATTGGATCAACAATGCCCGTCCCAAAAAAGTGTCCCCACATCCGGTTGGTGAGCGCCTGGGCAAAGTACGGGTTTGCGTCGGCGGTCACCCATTCCGCGAGCGCCTTGCGCGCTTCATCGGACGATTTGCTTTCGGGCTCGGAGCCATCCAGGAACTTTGCCGAAACATACGTTTCTGTATCAGGGATTTGAATGCGGGATTCGCCGGTGAAGACCTCACGCGCGGCTTGAAAGAAGTTCTCCGCCGGCTGGTTTGCCGAGAAGAACGCAGCCGTGCTCCAAAACTCTTCTTGCTTCCACTTGGCAAACGGGTGGTCATGACATTGCGCACATTCCACGCGCACTCCCAGGAACAACCGTGTGGTGGCGGCGGCCAGGTTTTCCGGTTTGTTTTCCTTGAGTTGATAGAACGCGTTGGGCGAAGGCCCTTGATTGGAACTAATTACAACGCTGGCGTTACCGCCGCGCTGACCAAGATTTGCCGTCAACAATTCCTGCACAATCTCATCGTAGGGCGTGTCATTGAGTAGTTTCTCGCGCACCCAACCGTTGAAACTCGGCATGGCAAATTGCGATTGGAAATTGCCCTTGGCTTCGGGCACAAGTGCATCTCGCCAAACGTTGGTCCAATGCCGCGCGTAGCCGGGGCTGTCCAACAATTTGTCAACAAGCACACGCCGCTTGTCGGACGAATCGTCATTCAAGAATTCACGCACAACCGAAGCTGGCGGAATTCGCCCGGCGATGTCCAGATACACGCGCCGAATATATTCGGCATCGCTCGCCGGCTCCGAGGGCGAAACGTTGTTCGCTTGCCAGCCGTCAGCGATGTGGCGATCAATCTTGTCCGCCA
>CALJLD010000009.1 GCA_937982665.1 uncultured Planctomycetales bacterium | reverse complement strand
GAGCGTCTGGCTGGCAGCCAGAAGGTCAGGGGTTCGAGTCCCCTATCCTCCACTTCAAGAGCCACGTTGCGATTGATTCGCAGCGTGGCTTTTTTTGTGAACGAGTTCGTCGGTAAGCCTTCGAGAATTCGCTGCGTAGCGCCAGCTAACGGCCCTCATCCGCATATTGTTTGAGAATCTCGGAGATGCCGCCCGAGAATCGCATGAGACTTTCCTGTGATTCAAAAGCCTCAACTCCAACAACAACTGATCTCGCAACGATCAGGCAAAACAAGCTTCCTTCTCCCACGCCGATCTTGAAGTGATCTTTTGCATTAATCGCAGATGCCCGCACCAAAGTCTGAGCGTCAGCAGGATCAACAGTCTCGACCAAGAAAACGCTGAATTGTTGGCTGTGATGTTCGGGATGTTCGCCTGAACGCAAACTCCCAGCAACGGATGCGCCGCCTCGAACCGTCGACAGCACTCGGCTTACCTCTGGATCATTCGCTGCGGACAGCCAGACGGGGGGTAATTCCGATGCTATCTCAATGTTGTCCGCAATGTACTTGTCATTGGAAACCAACTCCGAAATCTCGATGGCAATCCGTGCAAGGTCCGCTTTCGGTTCGTACTTAGCAAATCGCCAGCCGATGAAACCTCGTCCGTGCTTGGTCTCAACCTCGTCATAGCCCCACGACGCTCGAATGCTCCGATGCTCGGGCGAACCATTAACGAAAACAAGAAACAGCTCTGCAACATCAGGCTGTGCAAGAGTTGCGACCTTAGCGAACATTGCGTTCGGATCATCGCTCAACTTTGTTGCGCAATGGTAAAGCAAAGACAAACTCACCAGGATGTCTCGATAATCCACTCGTTCACGCTCGATCATTGCAAGAGCGATCACCCCATCCCGAACGATCTCAGTTTCCTCTCGACGCAGGCCGAATACAGCCGCACGTTTTCCGAAGCCAATCAAAACGTAGAACTCGTCCATGCTAAGTGAATTACTAATCGCAGTGCGTTCCGTCGCGCTTGATTTCGCGAACCTCTGGCAAAGCGCGCGGACTTCCCCATCGACGTCGCTCTGCGCTGGAGCGAGGAGATTGAGATCGCCGTCCTCAAAACTATATTCTCCGTCAATTACTCGGGGATGGTGACCGCCTTGCTGTTCCTCCCAGCGCTTCTCTTTCTCTGTGGCACTGCGAAGTTCTTCACCAAGTACGTATGCACGCGGCTCAGCGTCAGTTGGGCGATCAGCGGCGTTATCGTTCATAGTTTGTTCCGGTTCGGCAACGGGTGTGCAGGAACACAGCAACGTTAGAATAACAAACGCTGGTTTGAATAGATTCATCCACATCGCGAGCCTCTTTGAATCACCTCAAGGAGAGAACTGGAATATGAACGATTCGAGAAAGAAGCATATCCGTCTTAGGACTTACGGTGATTACCACCAATCATACGTCGAATTGGCCGACCGTCCACACACCCTCGTAACAGGCGTGGTTGTAAGAACAGAACGGGTACACAACTTGATTGAGGGCTACGATGGCCCTGGAATTGGCATTGATTTCGATGTTCATGGCAGAGCGATAGGAATTGAGATTTTGTATAGCCACGAAGACGTTGATGGAGACGATGAGGAGTCGTGAGCCCACGAACAACTTCTGGCTCCAACAAATTGCATCGGCGTTCACAACCGTAGATCCACCGGCTCGCCGGGGTGCCACTGCTGGCTTGTCCAGCAGTGAATCCGCTATGTTTCTTCCTAAGCCGTTGGTCCTTCACGTCGCTTGCGAGGTCCATCTTTAACCGTTGCCGAGCGGTCTAGGTTGAGCACTGCTGGACAAGCCAGCAGTGGCACCCGATTGGTTGCGTGCAAGTAAAGAAGACACACTGGCAGACTTCGCTTGACAGTGCCACCCGCCGCTAGTCGGGGATTGATATCTGACGAAAGCACCAGGCATGCTCGGTCAGCTCATCAGATACATTGACACTCAAGCAAGCACGATTTGCAATCAGTGGATCGCGTTGGTATTTCATTCGTTGTGGCGAAATTCCGAAACCAGGATACCAACGGCAGCGCATGAAACTCCCCACCACATACGACGATGACATTCTCGGCTATGAGGACGGGCTATACCCGGACGGCTCGCCCGTTGGGTCGAAAGTCTACTCGTTGGTGTTTCCTCCGATTGGCTTCTTCCCTTTCTACGGCATCGGCAACGGAGACTACCACGGCTTCTATTGGCCGATCGGCCAGGAGGAAGCGCCTCCGATTGTCGCGTTCAGCAGCCACGATGCGTGGTCGCTGATCCCAGAGCATTCTAACGTGGAGATGCTCTATGCCTGCGAACTCGCACGCACCGATGACGATGAGGATCGCCACGACCACTACCGCGAGTTGGTGACAAAGGCGACCGGAAAATCACCGATCGACCATGACCTTCGCGGTGTTTCTTCCGACGATTACGACCGGCTACTCTCCCTAGACCCGGACTCCCCGTATTACCTTTGCGCGGCCGGGGATGTTGTTTTGAGCCAGAACAATGTCGAAGCCGCCGAACAAAAGTATCGTGAGTCGCTCGACCGCCTGCCCGAATACGTTGCCGCCCATTTCGGCCTGGCTTGCGTCCTTCGACGCCAACGTCGTCCAGAGGAAGCCACCATTCATTTGCGCGAGGCTCTCATCGGTCCTTTGGCCTTTTACGGCGGTTCCTTCTGGTCAGACACATCACTGCCTGGCAAGTTTCGGAACGACTGGAATCGCAAGGCCGTCTTATGGCTCCAACAATCCAAAACGCTCCACGAGTCGCTGGTCGATGACCCCTTCGCAAAGCGAATCAACGAATTGACGTTCGAAACAGGATTGGCAGAGAACCCCGACCTGGACGTTCTTCAACAGATCGTCGAAGAGTATGCAACTGCCGGTGCTTACTCGGACGCGACTCGGATTTGGAACCTGATCGGAGGTCGAGCCGCAATGGAGACGACCAGTTTTCGTGAACGCTACAACCTCAATCCGCTGACCTTCGGCAATCGACTCGCTGAGCTTTTCCAGTTGGCTGGAAACAACCTGCGCGCGACGCTTGTGCGAAACATGCTCAACGCAATGGAGAAACCGGAAGGAAGGCATCTTTAGCCCGTTGATGACAGTCGGCTTTCGGTGGGATGGCCGGCGCCACTCGCGGCGCTCATACAAGAACATGTTCGGTGCCATGGAACGTTGCGGAAGAATAATTGGGTGCCGCTGGCAAGCGCAGTCTGCCGGTGCTTTTGTGAACGACACGCAAGCGTTAAATCACACAACTTGTCGATGCGCGACTTGAGAGTTACGCCGCCCTGCACATGCTTCGATCCATTGCCATTCAACCTCAACTGCAAGAAACACTGGCAGACTGCGCTTGCCAGTGCGTTCGCCGCCGCATCACAATGACCTGCTTGACGGGTTGTTCCACACTCATGAGAGATGCCTCAGCCGTTTCTTTTCACACCAATCAGCCGCTCGATGAACGCAGAGTAAGCTTCCCGCATCGGCAGCTCAAACTCTCTCCGCACTCGCCGGCGAGTCGCCTTTGTGGCAGCGCCGGTCAGCGGGTTTGTACCTTGCTTCTGGTAATCTTCCCAATACAAACCAACGCCGCGCTTCTGCCAGGCAGGCAGGTCATTGAAGTTGATCCCGTATTGAAACAAAAGCTCGTTGCTCTCGGCGACAGACAATCCCAGCAGCCGCCGGGTTGCCGCCTGCTCGTCCATCCCGCTTTTGCGCAGTGTCCAATAGCACCACGCATTGAGCGCATTGCGTGCGGCATCTTCATTCCGCCAACGAAAGTAGTCCACTACAAGCTCCGCACTGGGCAACTGGGATAGACGACAATCAAATGATGCCGCTTGCCCCAGCCGCAAGCTGAAAGCCGCGCTCGCTTCGCCTGCCAACGTGGAATTGTATTTCCGCAGCTTGCGGCCAAAGAGGGCTTCCTCACTCGCCAACAACAGCGAAATCTCATCGCTTTCCGTGTAGGCGTATTGCACTTGAAAGCCGCAGTTCATCAACGCTTCGGCCGTGTTCACCATCAAGTCGCAAAACCTGCGGTCAAACGGCGCTTCAAACTGGCAAACCTCCTTCGTCAGCCGAGTGAAGCAGCGGCCATCAAGTCGCGCGATCAGATAAAGCCCCGGCAGCGCGCACAAGTCGTGGGCCGTTTCATAAACCCGCATTTTCTTGTCAAGTTCGTCAAGCTTCATCTCGCCACTCCTCGACAACAAAATCCTCCGCCACAACAAAATCCTCCGCCACAACAGAATCCTCCGCCACAACAGAATCCTCGCCAATTGAAAGACGGTATTTCGCAGACTTCGCAGCTGCGATTCGCACGTACCACAATTTCGCAAAGCCTTCCTCAATCGAAGGAAGCTCCAGCCTGCCGCAAGCTCCCAGCACTCCTGCCTTGGGAACCTGATCAGCCACAGGCCGCGTTGCGTTCCTCGTCAGACTCTCGGCCGCCTGAGAGCGAAAGTAATAGCCAACGACCTCAAAGCCCCGCGCTCGGGCCAGCGTCACATAACGAGACCGCTCAGCCGCCGTAAGGTTCGTGTTATCCACAACAAACGGCTGCCTGGACTCCAAACACGCTTGCAGCAGCACACTCTCCCGGTGCCGAGTCCTGAGCATGTCCAGGTTGATGCGGACGTGCGTGCGAAAGAAGTTCCGCTGATAGAACGTTGATTTCCCCGCAGCAGGAATACCTGTGAAGATGACAGCTTGCATGGGGATACCAACGTTTCGACAGATCCATCTGACAATAGTTTCAGCCCGCGAACCCTGACGAAGCCAATGTGTCTTTGGTGCATCCAAGCCTGAAGCTCTTCACACAGCAAAGACATGATTCGTCGGACACCAATGACAAGGCATCTACCAGTTCGGTTCACAACTGCAGGCATGCGCCTGAAACTCGCAATCGCGCCTTGCACGCCAAAATAGATGGCTCGATCCAAGAAAAAGCCCCCGAGAAAAGACGAGTCTCCCGAGCAAGCAGAGCGGGAGTTCAAGTGGCACCTTCAGGAATTGGGCATTGCCTCGACTGACGAATACCGGGAATGGTGCAGAGCGCAGGGATTCAGCCTGAAGAAAGACAAAGGCCCAGCGCAAAGAGCACGCGAGCGACTCGTCGTTGTCCGACAGCGTGCGAAGCTTCAACTCAAGCGATCCAAGCGGCAGAAGAAACGCCCTTCGGAAGCGATCGCCAAAGTCTTCAATCAAGAAGTCATCGCCGCTACAACCTCTGACCCACAGCTTCGCGCTCTTTGCCACGCATATGAGCGAGTCAAAAAAAAAAACCGGCGGGCCAGCAACACACTCCGTTCACTTCTGCTACATCTCCAGCGCATCGAACCACACTTCCTCGGTCATCAGCCTGCCCTTGCCCATTTGGGAATGCAACCAGGCAATCAATTCCCCGATGCCTTGGCATCACTGGCGTTACACGGTCATTGCTGGATTCGCTCGATCGAAACCTGGCAGCCGAACTCGCACAACACCCAACGTCGATTCTCATCGCTGCTAAGACACCTCTTGGCGAAATACGAAGTGCCGACATTCTTCGACCAGGTGTGGTTTCGGGGAGTTGGATTCAAACCCCAGCAATGGTTCATTCATGTTGCCCGTGGTAACAACATCCGCACTGCCGATCTTCCGATCTCCTACACAAAGCGGATGGCCCATTACTTTATGCAGGCCCCTAAGAACTACAGCGTAGAAGCCGCATTGCGCTGGGGTCAGATTCATGCCTTAGGCGGCAATGCGCGACTCGTCGATGCAATCAGTGGAACGCGTTTGGCAGAAGGTTTTTCTCACGAAGATTTTTGGATCACTGTCATTCGGTTCTTTATCGATAATCCGATGTTGGATACGGCACATGTTGGTCCGATCATCGACTACCTCGCCGATCAGCGTTTTGACGACCGCGAAGTTTTTGTGGAGCCTGGCGTGATCGAACGACAGTCGCCGCCGCAACCCAACCTTTCTATGAAAGGGCGAACCGCGCATAGTCTGTTGGAGCAGGTTCAAAGGTGGCATCGCCAGTTGAGCTACGAAACTGGCGGCTCGTTACAGTGGCAACCTTCCAGGATCGGCGGCTTCGAGTTCATTGAAGGGGACGAGCGCGCCCGCAATCAAAAGCGTTGGACGATCCGCGAGCTCCTGAGCGCAAAGGCCCTAGCCCGCGAAGGAAGGACCATGCGGCATTGTGTCGCAAGTTATTCCAATTCGTGCTCTCGCCGCGTCACCTCGATTTGGTCGCTGGAAGTAGAAAGCTTTGAAGGCCAGAAAAAGGTCCTCACCATTGAAGTACGGCTGGGTCAACGCTTGATCTGCCAGGCCCGCGGAAAGGGTAACGCCCTGCCTGACGACAAATCCCGGAACGTTCTCCGTCGCTGGGCACTTCAAGAAGGCTTGGCCATTGCCAGCTACGTTTAACGCGCCGGGTGCCGGGGCTGGACTGAACGCAAGCGAGGGTAACCTCGCGACTTCAGGCTACGTCCTTACCCTCGGCCTGGATGATTCCAAGCGGCAACGAAGTCGAAATCATCCTGGAGGCATGATCCCTGCTCGCGGCGCTCATGCACGACATGCTTGGGTTCTACGGACGTTGTGGAAGAATAATTGGGTGCCGCTGGCAAACGCAGTCTGCCAGTGCTTTTGTGAACGACACGCAAGCGTTAAATCACACAGCTTGTCGATACACGACTTGAGAGTTACGGCGTCCTGCACATGCTTCGATCCATTGCCATTCAACCTCAACCGCAAGAAGCACTGGCAGCCTTCGCTTGCCAGTGCCACCCAACGTGCGGCGCAGTTCAATCCGGCGTTTGTCGAAAACAGAATCTGCAAGCCGGTCAAGTGCAACGGGGAAGATGGATTCGATATCTTGCCCAAGACGGTTGTTGATCGCGGGATAGTTGACTTGTACCAGACGGCTCGGATGCCGCGCTTTCGGTGGGATGGCCGGCGCCACTCGCGGCGCTCATACAAGAACGTGTTCGGTTGCCATGGAACGTTGCGGAAAAATAAATGGGTGCCACTGGCAAGCGAAGTCTGCCAGTGCTTTTGTGAACGACAAGCAAGCGTCAAATCACACAGCTTGTCGATACGCGACGTGAGAGTTACGCCCGCCCTGCACATGCTTCGATCCATTGCCATTCAACCTCAACTGCAAGAACACTGGCAGACTACGCTTGCCAGTGCCACCTACCGCACGCAATAGGACACTTTCTTGGATCACTTCGCGCGGGCCGATTCGATCATGGTTTGCGACTACGAAAGCCAAGATTCAAATACTTCGATTGGGCACACACCGGCGAAAGTTTCTTGCAGCGTGACACTTTTGGATGTGCAATGCTGGCAGGCTTCAAACCGGATCCAGAGACTGCGCCTACAACAACCCAACATCAACTCTCCAAATGAAAGCCGCCGTTATGCGTTGTATCTTGATGCCGCTTCGTGTGAAACACGTTCAGTGCTGTGAGAATTTCTAATGGAGGGTCGCAGCAACCAAGGGAACTCATGAATGACCTCCACGCCCACATCCTGAAGCACCCTCCACGTTGCATAGCAGAAGTGATCGCAACTTTGGCAGTGCCAATTGATCGAAGGGATTGCACCGTAGTTGCATTCGCCCTTTCACAGAAGGGTGTGGCGAATGATTTCGCGAAGATTCTTGGCTATCCACTCGTCGACTACAATCCTGATTGCAGAAATGACCCTGACTTCATTTCGCCATTGATCCTGCTTTGGCCAGATGGCACGGAGAATCTCGTCTTCGACAGCGATCTGCACGGCTATCACGGAGAGATGGATTCGTCTGCGAAGCTACATGGCAAAGGACCACCGAAAGAGTTCAAGTGCCCGGAATGCAATCACAACGAATTCCAAGTCGTTGTGCAATTCGACTACTGGGATGCTTGCGACGATCTATGGGAAGATGAACCCGAATTGGCAGTTCAAGACTATTTCTGCAACATCATCTTCGCAGGTCGCTGTCTGAGATGCGGAACCCGAACAAATGTGTTGGACATGGACTTGTAAACTCGCCCGTCGCTCCTTCTACATCACGTCCCAGAAGGAAGCCACCTAATCGTCCTTGCAGCGTGACACTTTTCGATGTGCAATGCTGGAAGGATCAAACTGGATCCAAGGACTGAGCCTACAACACCCCAACATCAACTCCCCCAAATGAAAGCCGCCGTCATGCGTTGTATCTTGATGCCGCTTCGTGTGAAACACGTTCAGCGCTGTGGAGAATTCTAAGGAGGGCATAAGCAACCAAGGAAAGTTCCCGCAGCCTCCAATGCGTTCCGGGCAGAGAATTGTTCATTGTGCAATGTTGAAACGAAGAGAACTCTTACGCATTCTGCAAGTCGATGGAGACATCATCACGCTCGAATGTTTTGGGGTCGAGTACAGATTCGATTTCAACTTGAACGCCCTCACGGCCGGTGGCAAGACTGTCTACGAGATCGGTCGAAACGACGTGGACATTCCGATTGTCGTTGATGCAGATTCTGGACACATCTTTTTCCTTGACTCGGGTCGCGGTTTGTCCTTCATTAACTCTTCCTTTCCTCAGTTGCTTGCCGCGTTTGATTTCGTGAATGGCTGGGATATCCCTGACGACATTCCAGACCCGGAGCGAGCTCGAATCTTCGGAGAGAAAATGTTGGAGATCGACGAGAATCTGTTTCGTGACCCGGAAGCCTGTTGGTCAACGATGCAGGAAGAAATTGGCTACGGCATCATTTGATTGCGGTATTGCAACCCTGCTTGCTTTGTGCAACAGGTCGAATGAAACTCAGAAAGAAGGCTATTCCTATGCGGTCCAAAACGATTGCACTTTCGTTCGTCGGCGTATTCTTCGCGGTTGTTAGCACGTCGCAGGCGCAGTCCTCCTATCCAGAGGGAATGCACCTGTTCATTCTTTCCGGGCAGTCCAACATGGCTGGGCATCGGCCGGCCGAGGCGTTCACGCCGGCGGTGGAGGAAGCTTTGGGAAAAGAGAATGTGCTGGTCATTCAAGACGCCCAGGGCGGACAGCCGATTCAGCGATGGTACCGCGAGTGGAAATCGCCGGAGGGCGAAGCGCCGGAGAAGACTGGCGACCTTTATGATCGGCTGATGGCGAAAGTGAAGCCGGCCACGCAAGGCAAGGAGTTTGCCACCGTCACCTTCTTCTGGATGCAGGGCGAACGCGATGCTCGCGGGAAGTGGGGCACCGTTTATGAGCAAAGCCTGCTGGGCTTGCATGAGCAGCTGAGCAAGGACTTGGGCCGTGACGATGTGGGCTTTGTGATTGGCCGGCTCAGCGACTTTGACATGGACAACGCGCGGTATCCCCACTGGACGATGATCCGCGATATTCAGGTGAAACTTGGCGAGTCAAATTCTCGCTTCGCCTGGGTGGATACGGATGACCTCAACGACGGCCAGAACCGCAACGGCAAGGACATCTCCAACGACCTGCACTACTCCGGCGAAGGCTACAAAGAGTTCGGCCGACGCATGGCCGCCGCCGCGTTGAAGATTATTGCGGAGCATGCGGGGCAGTAGTGGGTGTTGTTTGTTGAGATGGCGCGTAGGGTTGGTTGTAGGTGTGCGCGGAGGCGGCGCTTGTTGGAGTGTGCTGTGGCGGCGTTTGTTGGAGTGCGCGGTGCGCGCATGGTGCTGCTGATGGCGCGAAAGGTTGTTGGAGTGCGCGGCCGCGGCGCTTGTTGGGTGTGCGCGGGAGCGGCGCTTGTCCGAGTGCGCGGTGCGCGCATGGTGCTGCTGATGGCGCGAAAGGTTGTTGGAATGCGCGGTGGCGGCGCGGATGCGTATTTGCGCTGTTGTTTCTTTGGATTACGCCGGGCGCAAAAAAACAGCGACCACGCCAGACTTCGACGCGGTCGCAGCGCAAATATTGAGGTAGGTTCGCTCGCGATGTCTTGCGTGCGAGAATTGTCTCAGCGGTTATTGACCACCGCCGGAAGTTCCAGCGTCGGAGTTTCCACCATCGCCCGATCCACCGCTTCCGGAGCCGGAGCCCGAACTTCCCGAGCCAGCATCACCTGATCCGGAATCGCCCGAGTTTCCATCACCGGACTTGCCATCACCAGTTGGCGGGGCGGTGATCGGCGGCTCATCATCGCCACCTTGGCCATCGTCCGAGTTTCCGTCGCCGGAATTTCCATCGTCCGAGTTTCCATCACCACCATCATCGTTTGCCCGCATCCGCGAACCTCGCCCGCCGCCTCCGCGGTTTCCATCTCCACCTTGTCCACCACCTCCTCCGCCCCCGCCACCACCATCACCGACGGCTTGACGCGGCGAGTAATCAGGCACGCCAGAGAAAACCTTGTTGGCGATCAGCGGTCCGGACGCAAAGTGCGAGACATTGCGGGTTTCGGAATTGTTGAAGTTGTATTCGTATTCTTGACCTTTGCCTTCGTCTGTCGTCGGGTCGACAACATTCTGTGTCACCAGGTTGTAGTTGACGTCCACAACATAGTTCGTGAAGACGCCGGGGAACGCCCACGATTCCTTGAGCATCAGCCGGCCTTCCTCGGAAGTCTCGGTCGGCTTCGCGCCGCCAAAGACCTCTTCGTGAATCTTCGAGCGTGTCGCCGGCTCGCCTTCCGGAACTTCAATGATCTTCTTGGGATCGTTCGGATCGCGCTTGGGGTTGAGGTTGAATTTCTCCAGCGCGGCTTCGGCACTGTTGCGACGATTCCACTGCACAACCTCAAACACGCCTGCGCCAACCACGGCAAGCAGGATCACAATCATTACGATCCGCACTGCGGATACTCCGCGCCGCCCCTGAGATTCACTTCGCTTCTGCATGGACCCACCTCAAAACTAATTGCAAGAAAGGGACGGCCGTTCGCCGCCGCACCATTGGATTCCTAAGGTTGAATTCTAAACGTGCTGAGTTCAACGCGATTGTCGATACTCTCGCGCTCTTCGCACAAACTCAACACCACGCTCAGCTTCATGCTTGGCCCAGCTTCGAAAACTCCGGCCTCGAAGACCAAGCCTCAATCACTCAGCCTCAAATACCCAGCCTCGAATGCCATGCCCCCAATACCCAGCCAAGAGTTCCATCCCAAAGCCCAGCCCCTCGTTACCCCAGCCCCCTCTGCTGCGGGGGCACACGCGAGATTTATCCTGACATTGCCAACTGGGCAAGTCAAGCGGGTGCAATCTCACCCCAGCAAAGAACTTAGGCAAAAGTTGGCCATCTCACCTGTTCCCAACTTCCTCAGCTCCCACAAGGGATGACCACGGAATCGTGCAGATATTCCTTTCCTACGGGATAGTTGCGAAAGCGGATCGAATAATACTTCTCAAACCAGGCGGAAATGTCCGTTTCAATCGCGGAATCGTAGCCTGGCGAGATGTGCAGCGTTCTGCCATAGAAGTCCTCCAGGATCTCGCCGTTGTCCACCAAAACCCGCCCGGACTTAATCAGATATCGCGGCAATTCAAACATCTTCTGCTTGTCATCATCCGGCAGATAAATGGTGATGTCCGCGTCAGCCCCCGGCCCCAAGTGTCCTTTGTGCGTCAGACCCAGCATCCTGGCAGGCCCTGCTCGCGTGATAATACAAATCTCATTCAGCGAATACTCGCGCTTGAGATCCGCCAGCACGCTCCGCTCGCGAACCTGCGGATGAACGCTCTGCAGCGCCGCTTCGCGAAAACTGCGATCCATCAACAAGCGAATGATCTGAGGATACGCCAGGAATGATCCGCCGTTGGGATGATCCGTGCTCATCGCCACGCGCCAGGGATCGTCCACCAGCAAGAACCACTCCAGGCCAATCGCCCATTGAAAGGCATGCACAAGGCTCTTGTTCTTGTACGTGATCGGCGCAATCCCACAGCCGGCTTCCAACTCCGTGTCCGCACTGAACCACTTCGATTTATAGACCTTGGAAAGGTAATAACCCAACGGCCCGTCGCCGGTCATGCTCGTGGTCTCGCCAAAGAGCACTTGCCCAACATCCACAGTCACGTTCGAGTTGTTGTTCACATAATCGGCCAGCGGAGCCACTTGCGAGCCAAACGTCTCTTCGTCGGCATCGCCTCCGGCATAGCTGTGAAACTGAATGTGCGTCAGATGGCCGCGGCGGCCTTCCAGCGTTCGCATGGTCTCAAGCGTTGTGGTCCAGTTGCCTGGCATGCCCAAGTTGTTGCAATGAATGTGCACCGGGTGCGGCGTGCCCAACTCATCGGCCGCGGCCGAAATGCCTTGAATGATCTGCCGCGGCGTCACGTCAAAGTGATCCACCTTCTCATCCAGGGAATGCACGTTGCCGGACGCGTGCGACTTCCAGACTTCCACGCCGCCGGGGTTCACAATCTTGGCCGCATAACCTTTGGCCGCGCCAATCAGCCAGGCGAGAAAGTTCGTCAGCTTTTGCTGTTCGTTGTCGTGCAACGCCTGCATGATGTAATGGTTGTTGCCGACGAGAACATAAAACCCTTTATCGATGCAGGGCGTGTCCTCAAACTCCTCATGCGCGTGTCTTGCGGAGAGCGGCGGCACGGCCGCGTCAAAAGCCGTCGTATAGCCCAGGCCGGCGTACTTGTAACCGGTGGCGAAAGTGCTGGGCACGCTGCCCATGGTGCCGGAATGCGTGATGGCCGTACGGCGAACCGGCTCCGCCTTGCGCTTTTCCTCCGGCCGCATCTTCCGCGCGGTGTTGACCTTCGGCCCTGCGATATGGCAATGCATATCGATCCCACCAGGCATGACCACATAGCCGGACGCATCCAGCGTGCGATTGGCTTTGACCGCCGGATCAGACGGCGCCTGCACAATCTTGCCGCCATCAATCCACAGGTCACGGACTTCGCCATCAACACCATTGGCCGGGTCATAAACCGTGCCGCCGGAGATCAAAAGTTCAGGCATGAGAAGTTAAGAACCAACAGTCAAAATCACGAGCAACACATCACGCCACAAGCAAGCCAAGGGTGCCACTGGCTCCGCCAGTGAATCCGCGTTGCCAAACGTTGCAACGAACAAACATCACGCAGAGTCTACCGGCCAAACGGGCTCAGGCAAACGGGGGAGAGTGGACAGAGAGTGCAGGGATCACTCGATCGTCTGGAATTCGCACTAGGGTGGCATGGTCACATCGCGCAGCAGGGTGACCATGAGTGGTGTCTCCGCCACGTGCGGTACTCCGATCCTCGGCGTGAGGTTAGCCGAGGCCACGCTCTATGGGATTGGTGACTTCGCGCCTGTGCGATAATGAAGGGCTGATCTTACCCCAGCGCGTATTCATGGTCACCCTGCGCGTCACTGCGTTGCTTGTGATGTGACCATGCCACGCACGGATTGATCTTTGGCAATCTCACCAAATTTTGAAAGATTCCCTTGGCGACAGTTACTCTGTGAAAGACACTGTCCGTCTTGAGCGAAGCTCTCGTTCGCGCCGTGATTGAACCCCCATTCGTAGAGGTATTCCATGACAAAGCAGATTCTGGCCTTCGCCGCGGTTCTGACCTTCCTTGCTGGCTGTCAGGAATCAGACTCGCTGGAACAACAGCCTGCCAGTGGAGCAGTTGAGGGGCAGCCGGTGAGTTTGGTACGCCATGATGCTGAGGTCGCTTGCGGCGAATGCCAATTTGGAATGGAAGGGAGTGGCTGCGATCTGGCAGTGCGGATTGATGGAGATTGTTACTATGTCGACGGGGCATCCATCGACGATTTTGGAGACGCGCACGCTTCGGATGGCATGTGCTTGTGCATCCGCAAAGCCAAGATCGAGGGCGAAATCAAGGACGGTCGATTTGTCGCGAGCTCGATTGAACTTTTGCCGCTGGATGAGACAAAGCAAGCGGAGGAGGCGCAAGAGAAACTGCGTCAATCGCCGATGGGCGCTTCGTTCGGAATCAAGGGCGGGAAGCTGATTGTCAACGATATCTGGGAGCAAGGCTTGGGAGCGCAGGCTGGACTCTTGCTGAATGATGAGATTGTGAAATTGAACGGCCAGCCTGTGGAAGAACTCGACAGTGATGCACTTAAGGCGGTTCTGACCGAGTCTGAGTCGATCGAATTCACGGTGCTGCGTAACGGCGAGGAGACGTTGGTGCAGGTTGACGTTGGCGGTTAGCACATCGGCATGCGTGCGGCTCATATGGGGATGGAAAGAGACCTTCTACGTAGCAGACCTTTGGAGTTTACTGCCAAGACCAACGCGTATTTCATGGTCACCCTGCTGCGCGATGTGACCATGCCACCCAGATGTGACCATGCCACGCTGGTCTCAAAAATACTTAGCGCGGTTTGGGCATTTTTTTCGCCTTTTGCCGTGTGTTTTCTGTCGTATTTTCGGCTGGGCTCAAAAATTTCGGAATAAGTCGATTTCCGTGTTGGCCGGTGCGCAGGTTTGTTGCGATGTTGCCCTGGTGAGTTAACTCTAACCGGAGGTTCGGGGCAAATGGCGACAGAGAAACATGTGATCCTGGGGCATATTCGCCAGTTGGCGGAGTTGAACGATGGCGTTCCGCCGGGGCGGAGGACGTTTGCGAAGAAGACGGGGATTTCTTCCTATCAATGGGCCGGCGTGCATTGGCTCACGTGGAATGAAGCGTTGGTCGAGGCGGGGTTTCCGCCAAACTCGCTGTGCAAGCGGATCAGCGATGAGTTCCTGCTGGAAAGCCTGGCGAAGCTGATTCGCAAGGCGGGGCATTTTCCCACGCGCGTGGAGATGCGGTACTACTGTCTGCGCGATCCGGAACTGCCTAACCATTGGCCGATCTTGCGGTTGGGCAAGAAGGCCGAGTTGATCGCCAGGGTGCTGGACTTTTGCGAGCGGCGGTCTGGGTTTGATGATGTGGCCAAGGTTTGTGTTGGCAATCAGCCGCAGCGGCAGGGCTATGTTTATCTCGCCAGGTATGACGGGCGGTACAAGATTGGGCAGACGATCAACCTGCAGCGTCGCGAACGCGAGCTTACGTCAGGAATGCCTGACGAGTTGGAGATGGTTCACACGATTCAGACCGATGATCCGCGCGGCGTGGAAGCCTACTGGCACAAGCGGTTTGCCGATAAACGGATCAAAGGCGAATGGTTCGCCCTGGATGAGGGGGACGTGCAGGCGTTTATGCAGCGGAAGACGATGTGATGGGGATTGTTGTTGCGTTTCGAGATGCACGATTGTGCGAGTGTTAAGAGTTGTTGGTGATGGGGATACCTGCGGTGAATTCCAGCAGGGCTTCGGCTCGGGCGGTCCAGGAATTCGCGCGGGCGTGCTCGCGTGCCTGACGGGCGATTGCGTCGCGAGGTTCCGCGAGCCACTTTGCGATTGCGGCGTTGAATTCGTCAGGCGTATCACCAACAAGCGCCGGGCCGCCGACTTCCGCAATGGATTGCATGCCGGTGGAGACAACGGGACAGCCCAGGGCGTAATACTCCAGCAGCTTGAGCGGATTGACGGCACGCGTGAGCGTGGAGATTTTGAAGGGGATGATGCCGATGTCAAAGACCTGCGCGTAGGCCGGCAGTTGCTCATATGGGACCTGGCCGGTCATCACGATGTTCGGCACCGACTGCAATTGGCGTTGGGCTTGGGGAATCGCCCTACCGATGAGCAGGATGGTTGCTTCCGGAAACTTTCGGGCGGCCGCGATCATCAACTCGGTATCAACCCACTCCGAGATCAAGCCGAAGAAGCCAATCACGGGTTGGGAAATTGACTGCAACGCTTCCGGCACAGGCAGACCGTGCTGTGCGAAGTGCTCATATTCAACGCCTTGCGGACAAAACAAGCTGGGGCAACTGGGACGCGGCTTCTCCATCAATCGCATGTCCGTGCCGAAGAACCCGTCAACAACATCGATGATCTCGTTCTCCATTTGCACCCAACGCTTCGTATCAACGCCGGGATACGCGGACCACTCGTCATAGCAGAAGTAAAGCGAGCGTTGCGGCACGTTGGCGAACAGATCCACCACATACGGGAAAGGCGAGACGAGGAATTCGTCCTGGAGCTGATATTGTTGTCGCAGGCGTTGATGAAAACGCGTGAGCAGCCGGCGATTCACGCGGCGTGAGATGGCCCCGAAGCGAGGAACCATGGGAGCTGTGCGTACGACGATGGGCTGCGAAGCGCGGTTGGTTGTTGAATCGGAAACTGCAACGTTCTCTTCAGTCGCGTTTTCTTCAGTCGCGTTTCCTTCAGAATCGTTTTCCGCGGCGGCAGCTTCCTTGAGCGGTGCTGCTTCGTCTTGCTGCGAGCCCTTGCCCGGCCCTACAAGATCGCGCATCACGCGCGTGACCTTGCGGAAATCGTTGACAGACAATCGCGGCATCCGGCCGATGGTGTTGACCCAAATCACGCGATGGCCTTCGGCCGCGACATGACGGAACAGGTGCGTTGCGGACGTGGGCAATTCGCCCCAACGGTCACCATATACAACAAAGTCCATGGGGTTCGTCAGGCGCGTGCAACAAGATGGGCTTTGGAAACGCGATCCGCGAACAGCTTGGGATGCTAAACAAATCTCTCCGCCACGGCGGCGGGGGCCGGTCCGTAATGGCTGGGCTCCATTGTCCCGCTGGCGCGACCATGGCTCAGGCTGCCCATGGCGGTTGAGTAGCCGAACAACTCTTCCAACGGGGCTTCCGCATTGATGGTCACTTGCGTCCCGCGAATGTCCGTGTTGTGAATTGTGCCGCGGCGTTGCTGCAAATCGCCAATGAAGTCGCCCAAGCAATCGTCCGGAGTGGTGATGTTGAGCTTCATCACCGGTTCCAGAATCACGGGATCGGCGGCGTCCAACGCTTTGGAGAACGCATCGGCCGCGGCGATCTTGAAGGCGATGTCCGTCGATTCCGTCTCGTGGGCTTCGCCACCGAGGATAGTTGCTTTGATGTTCATCAACGGATGGCCGAACTTGCCGCCGCCTTGCAGTTGATCGCGAATCGATTCCATCGCGGCGCCAAGAAACTCTCCGGGAACTTCTCCGGTCGCGGCCGGATCAAGCGTGGCAAACTCGCCGGCTTCTTGAGGTTCCAAACGGAGCCGCACTCGGGCGAAGTGAGTCTTGCCGGCCATTTGGCGATGGCACTCGCCGACGGCTTCCACCGGCGCGCCAACGGTTTCCCGATAGCTGACGCGGGGCTTGTGAACTTTGACGTCCAGTTTGAAGTCGCGGAGAAGCTTGTTCTTGATGATCTCCAGGTGCAGTTCGCCCATTCCGGAAATCAATGTCTGGCCGGTTTCCTCACTCTCAATAGCTTGAAATGTGGGGTCTTGCCGTTTGAGCATTTCCAGGCGATCCGCCAGCTTCTTGCGTTCCGCGGTTGTCTCCGGCTCAATGGCCATCGAGATCACGGTCTCGGGGAAGGTGATCGACTCCAGCAGAATCGGCTGCTTGCTATCGCACAGCGTATCGCCGGTGACGGAATGCCGCAGACCGATGATGCCGACGATGTCGCCGGCTTCCACCGATGGAACTTGCTCGCGCTTGTCCGCGTGCAAATGCCAAAGCTGGGCGACATTCTCCTTGACGTCCTTGCCGGGATTGAGCACGCGCGAATTGCCTTTGAGCGTGCCGGAATAGACGCGAACAAAATACAAATCGCCATGACGGTCCGCGACAATCTTAAAGACCAGTCCGCAAAACGGTTCACTGTCTTCCGACTTGCGACGCAGAGCGCTCTCCGGATTCTTGGGATCAACCCCTTCCACCGGCGGCAGGTCCGCGGGACTGGGCAGGTATTCTTTCACGCCGTCCAGAACTGGCTGGACGCCCATTTGATTTAAGGCCGATCCGCAAAGCACGGGGACAATTTGACTGCCGATTGTGCCTTCACGGATCACCTTGCGGATGAGCTGCGCGGGGAGTTCCTGTTCTTCCAACGCAAGTTCCATCAACTCGTCACTGAATTGGGAGAGTTGATCGACAAGTGTACTTCGCCATTGTTCGGCTTCTTCCAGCGCGTCCTCCGGGATGGGTGCGCGGTTGATTTTCTTGTCCGCGTCTTTGTCGTCAGCGTCAGTGCTGAAGGTCAGCAATTCCATCGTGATCAGATCGATGATCCCGCGGAACGGCTCATTGACGTGCGGCGGGCCAGATCCATAGGGGATTTGCGTGACAACCGGCGACGCGCCGAGGCGTTTCTTGATTTGATCGAGCGTTCCGTAGAAGTCCGCTCCTTCCCGGTCCATCTTGTTGATGAACGCCATTCGCGGAACGTGGTACTTGTCGGCCTGACGCCAGACGGTTTCGCTTTGGGCTTCCACGCCTTCGCGGGCGCTAAAGACAACAACGCCGCCGTCAAGCACGCGCAACGAGCGCTCGACTTCGGCCGTGAAGTCCGCGTGGCCAGGCGTATCAATCAGGTTGACGATCACGCCTTTCCAATTGAACGAGACGCAGGCGGAATAGATGGTGATGCCGCGTTCGCCTTCCTCGGGATCGAAGTCGGTATCGGTCGTGCCGCTGTCCACTTCGCCGGCCCTGTGCTTTGTGCCGGTGTAATACAACATCTGCTCGGTCAAGGTTGTCTTGCCGGCGTCAATGTGGGCGATGATCCCAATGTTGCGGAGTGTGGCAATGTCACGCGACATTTGTGCGCTTCCAAGCTGTCTCAGTGTGTGTCAAATCAAAGGAGTGCGTCAAATCAATGTAGATCAATGAGGGGGTCTGCGCATACGAACGCCGCGCGGTTTTGGCGCGCGGCGTCATTGGTGTTCGGTATTACCAGGCGAAGTGGGCAAACGCGCGGTTGGCATCCGCCATGCGATGCACGTTCTCACGTTTGGTCATCGCGGCGCCTTCTCGCTTGTATGCCGCTGTGAGTTCGTCCGCCAAGACCTCATGCATGGGGCGGCCTTTCTTTTCCCGGCATGCGCCAAGAATCCAACGAATGGCCAGCGACTGCTTGCGCTTGGGATTGACCTGCATAGGAACCTGATAGGCGGCACCACCAACACGCTTGGAGCGGACTTCAATCTCCGGCTTGACGTTGTCCACCGCTTGATGGAACACGTCGATGGGGGATTCATCCGGGATCTTCTTGGCGATCACATCCAGGGCATCATAAAACACGCGCAAGGCCGTGGACTTCTTGCCGTCCCACATCAACAAGTTGACAAACTTGCTGGCAAGGATGGACCCATGCTTGGGATCAGGAGAAAGTTGCTTCGCGCTGGAGGTAATGCGTCCCATGAACTTAACCGGCTAATTGTCTTCCGTTGCGGAATTCAGGAGTTGATTGGTTCTAACGAGCTTATGACTTTTTGGCACCTATGATTTCTTAGCACCATAGCGGCTGCGAGATTGCTTGCGACCGTTGACCCCGAGGGTATCAAGCGTGCCGCGGACAACCTGATAACGAACGCCAGGCAAATCGCGAACACGACCACCGCGGACGAGCACGATGCTGTGTTCCTGCAACTGGTGGCCTTCGCCAGGGATGTAAACCGTGACTTCCTTTCCGTTGGAAAGGCGGACACGAGTGATCTTCCGCAACGCCGAGTTCGGCTTCTTGGGCGTCATGGTCCGAACTTGCAAACAGACACCGCGCTTTTGCGGGCAACGGTCCAACACGGGGGCCTTGCTCACGTTGCGCGACTTGCGTCGACGTTTGCGGACGAGTTGATTGATCGTTGGCATCTTCGCTTACTTCATTCAGACTTGCCGGCTTACTTTAGACCGGGCGTTGCAGCCCTGGGTTCGCCGGATTGCCGTAAATCGTGGAAACTTCTTAGGTTATCGAAACCCGATTGGGTGTCAAGGCGGCAAAACGGTGATGCAAGCAGCCAAACCGCGAGGAGTTTGGCTGGTCCGCCTATGCCACTGTGACTCGGCGATTTGAATCGTCAGTGATGTCTTGGCGACTAGGTTTCGTCCGGGCCGCCGCCAGCTCCTCCGAGCAGTTGCTCCAGGCTGCCAGCGGTTTCCTCAGGTTTGGGTTGCGGTGGCGGCACCGTTCCATCGCCATCGCCGTCCAGCAAGGGGTATTGCTGGGTGGGCGAGGCCACTTCTTCGCCAGTGATGGCAGCCAAAGCGGCCGGATGGATGCGGACTTCGCTGTCTTGGAAAGTTCGGAAACCGGTTCCGGCGGGGATCAAGTGCCCCAGGATCACGTTCTCCTTCAATCCAACCAGGTTATCGATCTTGCCGGCCAAAGCCGCTTCCGTGAGAACCTTGGTGGTCTCTTGGAAACTGGCAGCCGAGATAAAGCTGGCACTTTGCACGGACGCCTTGGTGATGCCCAACAATTGAGTGCTGGCCGTCGCGGGCTTGGGCCGAGTGCCTTTGGCCGGCTCGCCACCCAACGCCTCGATCTGTGCGTTGGTCTGCTCGAGCGTTTCCTTGGGCACAATCTTGCCGGCGGCAAAATCGCTGTCGCCCTTTTCGGAAATCTTCAAGCACTTGGAGAGCCGTTCATTCTCGGCGCGGAATTCAAAGCGATCGACCAGGTTGCCAGGCAACAGGTTGGTGTCACCGACGCTCTCGATTTTCACCTTCCGCAACATCTGGGAAACGATGATCTCAATGTGCTTGTCATTGATATCAACGCGCTGGCTGCGATAAACGCTTTGGATCTCGCGGACGAGGTATTGTTGGACGGCCTCTTCCCCGGAAATCCGCAAGATGTCATGCGGGACCAGCGGACCTTCAACGAGTGACTCGCCGGCGCGGACGAAGTCACCGCTGTGCACCCTGGTGCGTTTGCCGTGGCTGATCAGGTGTTCGCGCTCGATACCGCTTTCGCTCCGCACGATGAAGGTGCGCTTGCCGCGCTTCTTCTCGGCGAGCACTTCCACGGTGCCGTCGATCTCGGCCATCACGGCTGGATCCTTCGGCTTGCGAGCCTCGAAGATTTCCGTGACTCGCGGCAGACCACCGACGATGTCTTGCGTACCGCCAGCTTCGCGCGGACTTTTGGCCAACACGGTACCGCCGGCAACCTCATCGCCTTCGTTGACTTCGATGTAGGCCTTTTGCGGCAGATAGTAGAAGTCAAGAATCTTGCCGCTGGCATCTTCCAAGATAATCTGCGGATGCAGCTCTCCCTTGTGTTCCATGATCACGCGGCGAACGTGACCGCTGGGATCGCGTTCGAGACGCATGGTTTCGCCTTCGACCACATCCTCAAAGCGGACCTTACCGCCAACTTCCGCGAGGATGTTGACGCTGCCGGGGTCCCAACTGCAGACAACGCCGCCTTCTTTGATGGGCTCGTCCTCTCGCACTTGGAGAACGGCACCGGCGGGGATGTCATATTTCTCAAGCTCACGGCCTTTCTCATCCAACAGCGAGATCTCACCGTTGCGGGAAAGCACGAGAACTTCACCTTCTGTATTGGTGACGGTCTTGAGCCGCGTGTACTTGGCGATACCGCCCTTCTTGGCGCGGATTTCGTTGACTTCCAAATCTCGTGTGACCGTTCCACCGATGTGGAACGTACGCATGGTCAACTGCGTGCCAGGTTCGCCAATGGACTGCGCGGCGATGATGCCGACGGCCATGCCTTCTTCAACAAGGGAACCTGTGGAAAGGTCCATGCCGTAGCACAGGGCACAGATACCCAACGAGGAATCGCAGGTCATGGGGCTGCGAACCTGAATGCGTTCCAGGCCGAGTTGCTCAATCTTGCGGCCGACTTCACGCGTGATGAGGTCGCCTTCGCGAATGATGACTTCATCCGTGATGGGGTTGACGATGTTCGCGCGGCTGACGCGGCCATAAACGGCATCCGCCAGACGAACTTCAACCTTCTCACCGCGGTAAATGACACCCTTGGTGATGCCTTGCGATGTTCCGCAATTGTGCTGCGTGATGACGACGTTTTGCGCCACGTCCGCAAGCTTACGCGTGAGGTAACCTGAGTCCGCCGTCTTGAGCGCGGTATCGGCCAGACCTTTGCGGGCACCGTGCGTGGAGCTGAAGTATTCCAACACTCGGAGGCCTTCACGGAAGTTGGCCTTAATGGGCGTTTCAATAATCTTGCCGGAGGGTTTGGCCATCAAACCACGCATACCGGCGAGCTGACGAATTTGCTCGACACCACCACGAGCACCGGAGTGCGCCATGAGGTACACCGGATTCACGTAGCCGTCGGTACGGGTATCGTGCTCGAGCTGCTCCATCATTTCGTTGGTGATTTGTTCGCGAGCATGCGTCCAGGCGTCCAGCACCTGGCGATAGCGTTCGACATCGGTAATGATGCCGCGCTCGTAATGCTTCTTGAACTTCATGACCTTCTTCTCCTGCTCGGCGATGATTTTCGCCTTGGTGTCAGGAGTAATCAGGTCATCCGTCCCGAAGGACAAGCCCGACCGCGTGCTCCAGCTGAAGCCGGTGCGATTCATGTCGTCCAGCAGATTGATGGTGGCGCGACGACCGAGAATCTGGTAGCAGTCCGAAATCACTTTCGCGAGTTCGCCCGACCGCATGGCCAGGTTGTAGAACGGCATGCCTTCTGGCAGCATCATGTTGAACAACACGCGGCCGACAGTTGTTTGGATCATCTCGCCGGGAACGGTCTCTTCTTCGCTCTTCAGGCGGCGGTTGGACGGGAGCTTGACCTTGATGCGAGCATGCGTCTCCACAACGCCGAAGGAGAAGGCCGTCTCGACTTCTTCCAAAGAGCCGAAGGTCATGCCTTCGCCCTTGCGGTCCGGTTGCTCCATGGTGACGTAGTAGCAACCCATCACGATATCTTGCGAAGGGCTGATAATGGGAGCGCCGTTGGCGGGGCTGAAGATGTTGTGCGTAGACATCATCAGCGTGTGGGCTTCCACCTGGGCTTCAATGGAAAGCGGCAGATGAACGGCCATCTGGTCGCCGTCGAAATCGGCGTTGAAGCCTTTGCAGACCAACGGATGCAGCTGAATGGCGTTACCTTCAATCAACACCGGCTCAAAGGCCTGAATGCCCATGCGGTGCAACGTGGGAGCACGATTCAACAACACCGGGTGGTTGGTGATGACCTCTTCCAGAATGTTCCAGACTTCCTCATCTTTGCGCTCAAGCATCTTCTTGGCGCTCTTGATGGTGTCCGCGTGGCCCAATTCTTTCAGCCGACGAATAATAAACGGCTGATAGAGTTCCAGGGCGATCTTCTTAGGCAGCCCACACTGGTGCAAACGCAGCGATGGACCAACCACAATCACGCTTCGCGCGGAGTAATCAACACGCTTACCCAGCAGGTTTTCACGGAAGCGGCCTTGCTTACCTTTGATCATGTCCGTCAAAGACTTGAGCGGACGGTTGCTGGAACCCAACACAGGGCGCTTGCAGCGGTTGTTATCAAACAAAGCGTCGACGGATTGTTGCAGCATCCGCTTTTCGTTGCGGATGATGACTTCCGGCGCGTTGAGATCGACAAGCTTTTTGAGCCGGTTGTTCCGGTTGATAATTCGCCGATACAGATCGTTCAAATCGCTGGTGGCGAAGTTGCCGGAATCCAAAAGGACCAACGGACGCAAGTCTGGAGGGATCACCGGAATGACGTCCAGCACCATCCACTCGGGCTTGTTTTCGCTATCGCGAATGGACTCAACGATCTTCAGCCGGTTGATGTAGTCTTTCTGCTTTTGCTTGGAACCGGTTTCGGCAAGGTCCGTGCGCAGATTCTCGGAAAGTTGGACAAGATCCAAGCCCAAGAGCAATTTGCGGACGGCTTCCGCGCCCATTTCCGCTTCAAAAGCGGTCTCGCCGTATTCCTCAACCGCCTGACGATACTCTTCTTCCGTCAGCAATTGCTGCGGCTTGAGCGGCGTATCGCCAACTTCCGTGACAACATAGTCCTGGAAGTAGATGACCTTTTCCAAGCTGGATGTCTTCATGTCCAGCAGGTTACCCAAGCGGCTGGGCATGGCTTTGAAGAACCAGATGTGCGCGACGGGCGCAGCCAGTTCAATGTGACCCATCCGCTTGCGTCGCACGCGGCTATGCGTGACTTTGACGCCACAGCGATCGCAGATCATTCCCTTGTATTTCATCCCGCGGTACT
>CALJLD010000008.1 GCA_937982665.1 uncultured Planctomycetales bacterium | reverse complement strand
AAATCGAGAGCGTAGATGTGCCCCCACACGCGCACGTCGTACGCATCCTCCGTACTGGGCTCCATCAACGGATGCTCCATGTCCTTGAGGATAATTTCAATGCCGCGGCGAATAGCCGCATTCGCGGACTCGTGATCGGCCGGCGTTGCATACAGGAGCGCTGTGCAGACAATTGCCGTTCCGCCAATGCGATAGCCGACAGGAATTTGTCGTCGCACGCGATAAACGCCTTCGTAAGGCCAGGCGCCGTCTTCTTCCTGAATTTCGAGCAATCGCGCGACTGCGCGATTGATCAGCGCGTCGTAATCTTCATCGTCTTTCGCTTGCTGTTGATCCTGCGCTGTCGATTGCTGGTCCTGCGCGGCGGCATGCATCGAACAAGCAGGCGCACTCGCAAGTCCGCCAACCACGATGATCGCCAGGACGAAACTCCACGCAATTGGCTGCGAAAATAGACTGCGCATGCTGATCTCCTGGAAGACAACGCGATCGGGAAAAGGCGATCGGGAAAAGGCCAACGGAACAAACGAGATCCTGTTGTTGTGCGATTGGAATCGACTTGCCGTGTGCAATCAAGGGAATTCCATCAACTTCCACTTTTGCAAAGCGACGTTGGCGCGATGCTGCACAAACTCTGCCTCACAAACTCTTCCTACACGAACTCCGCCATGCCCCTCAAGCCAATCGGTTCTCGGCTGGCGAACGGCTCAGCGTATCGCGTACCGATGCGCGATCCCCAAAAGGCGTCCGCGTGTTTCAACTGATCGAGAAACGTCGGCGGCTCTTGTGGTCGCCCTTGGACAAACTGGCTTTGGTAGCAAGCAATTGCCTGATGCTTGGCTTCGAAGTGCGGCGTAATGTCCAAAACGAAGGCAGGCTCTGGAACGATCCTCAGATGAACACAGAAGTAATAGAAGACGCGTTCCGGATGAAAGGGCTCGCCGGGCATGTCTGTCTTGGAAAGCTTGGACCAAAACCGCTCGGCTTCAATCAACTCTGTGGCAGCAACACGACCCGGATGAGCATCCACCCAGTACGGCGCAAACAACCATCGTGGACGAACACGGCGAAACACGCTGGCCAACTCTTTGCGGGCAGCAAGCGTTGGCTGCAACTCCCGATTTGGCAAGTCCAGGTTTTCACGCCAGGTCAGCCCTAGCACATCCGTTGCCGCTGCTGTCTCTGCGGCGCGGATTTCCGGGCTGCCGTGTGGAGTGGGTTCGCCCGAAGTTAAATCCAGAACGCCAACACGCAGGCCGGCTTTCAGGAACGAGAGAATCGCTCCTCCCATTCCCAATTCGGCGTCGTCCGGGTGCGGAGCACAAACAAGAATATCCAACATGGTTTCGGTCACTTCGTAAGGCAAAAGACTTGAAGTTTGGCGGCGATGAACCCATGCCATTATCGCAAAAGCGGCAGCGAGCGCAAGTCGGTGCGCTGCATCCAAAACGCGATGCTGCTAGCAATGAAAGGGGTTCCATTGAAGTGGCCTTGACGCGGCAAAGGTCATTTCGCACTATCCCCGCCCCTTCGGAAATCCCTGTACGGAAGCACGTGGAACGACCATGCACCAGTCAAGAACACGTTTGACCAAGGCGGCCACCTTGTGTGCCCTGGCTTTGTTTCTGGCTTTGCCAGGTTGTCAGCCCTGGAGTCAAACTCAGGCTCGCTGGAATAACGCCTGGAATACAGCCGCTGAACCGTGGCGTGAATTCGGTCAAGAGACGGCAAACGCACTGAGCCCGGACGGCAACGGAGTTGCGAACGAGGCTCGCCAGTTGCATCAGAACATGCAACCGTATTAGCCGCGGCGCGTTGTTAAGCCATTAAGAATGCCACCCGTCATCATGGCATGTTGGGTGGCTTGTGGCTTGCGCTCATAAGAAGTGCCGGCGAGCTAACTCATTCTCTTAGAGGATTCGACCGGAGCGAGCTTTCACCGTGGCATCTTGATCATTGCCAGCACGTGGCGGTTGGGGCAAAACTTCGTCAGCGCGAATTTCATCCAGCAGAGTCTTGGCCAAACGCGCGACAGTCTCTTCCGCATTGGCTTGTCGAACGACTTCTCGAAGTTGGCTCGCGGCTTCATCTTCATAGCCCAGCCCTGCGTACAGATAGCCCAGGATCAATCGGGCATTCGTGTCCGAAGAGTTCTCGCGGACAGCAGATTCCGCTTTGCGAAGCTGGCGTGTGAATGCTCCGGCCTTTCCGTAGTACAGCCGATAGTCCTTGACGATCAGATTCCAATCTTGCGGAGAATTGGAGAGCGCAAGGTCAAGATCAACGACCGCATCAGCGAATCGCATTAAGCCAACGTCCGCATGTAGCGAGAGATGCATCGCTTCGCTATTGGTCGGGTCTAACTGCAACATCTGGCTTGCGCCTTCCAATGCCATCTGGAATTCAGCTTGCTCTAATGCGGCGAATGCACGTCGTCGAACAGTTGTCATGTCCAGATTTTCCGTCGGACTGGCCGAACGTGCAGCTTTGGTTTCAATCAGCGGATGAACGCCTTCTGTTTGCACAGCAACGCCATCTGTTTGCGCGGAGTCATGCAATTGATCGCCTGCGTACAGCGGTCGGCTTTCCCAAGTGTTTGGTCCTGTTTGAACGGACTCAACACCAATCGGCTGTCGCACGGGATTGTCATAGCGATAGCCAAAGTCGACGTTGCTCCAAGGGCGCCATGGCGATTCCATGATGGAATCCGCCAAAGAGTAGGACGGCCCAGCATAGCCGCCAAAGAATCCCGGCGAGTAGTAGGCTTCCACCGGGGGCAGGGCAGCCCGCCAACGCATGGCTTCGCTCAGCCCAAGTTGACGCGACATGGCGTCGAGCCGCTGTTGTTCGGCTCGGTGATAAGCCTCCTGCCCGGCTTGGAGTGAACTTGAGAACTCGGGTATCTGCGCGGCGTCGGTTTGGGAATCGTCAGCTTTGACGCTGCTTTGCTGATTGCCGTTGCGGCCTTCGCCTTGTGCAGACTGGTCAACGCCAGCCTGAGGCGGCGGGAGTTCGCCCGGCGGGTCTTGCTGTTGTTGCGCCAGAGAAACAACCGGCAAACAGGCCCACGCAAAAGCGACCACAACAGCTACCAGAAGCGAGGCTCGGCAAACGCTCAATCTCCATCCGCTCATGTTCTTACTCCGTTTGCCCCAAAAAGAAGAGTTCGCTTGCACGATATGCGCCTGCACAAAACTCGCCAAGGAATACCCACCAGCAAGCTCTAAGACTCGTGCATTCATTCTAGCGCTCTGGCTGGAATTCGGCAAAGTAACTCGTTTGGCCTTACAGCAGCGGGCTCATCATTCGCACCATGTTTTCCCACAGCCTTCTACCCAGGGGCCGCTTGTTCCATTCCGCAAGAGTGACGCGTCGCGATTTGCTCACGTAATTTTCCTGCAATTCGAGGATCTGGCGCGTCGCGTCTCGCTGATACAAAAGGACATTCAATTCAAAGTTCAAGGCAAAGGATCGAATGTCGAAGTTGGCCGTGCCAACCAACGCGATATCGTTATCTATCGTCAATGTCTTTGCATGTAGTAAGCCGGGCGAGAATAGCAGCAACTCTCCACCGATTCTCAGAAACTCTTTGTAGTGGGCCCGTGCAGCCGCACCCACCAGAATCTGATCCAGCTTGCGCGGAACTATCAAACGCACTTGGACGCCGCGCAATACCGCAGTCTGGATCGCTTGCATCAGTGGTTCATCTGGCACGAAGTAAGGGGTCGTTATCGTGACTTGCTGCTTCGAACCGTGAATGGCGGTGAGCGCCACACGCTGATAGTTCTCAGTTGGAAAACTCGGTCCGCTGGGTAACGCCTGAGCGGGGATTTCGCCTGTCAACTCCGGCTCAGGGAACAAACCAGGAGCATCCAAGATCTCTTCGGTCTCATGGTACCAATCAGCCAGGAACACAGCTTGAAGTTCAAGCGTCACTGGCCCGGTGAGGCGGACCATCATGTCATGCCAGACAAGTTTGCGTTTACCGTAGTTGGCATTGACGATGTTTTGCGATCCCGTGAACGCAATGCGCCCATCGATGATGGCCAGCTTGCGATGGTTGCGCATGTCGATTCGCGCCATCCGGCGACGCAGAATACCAACAGGCAACATCGGATGGACGAGAATGTCCTGCTCGCGAAGCTGCCGCATGTGTTTCTTGACGAACCGGGACGACCCCACAGCGTCTACGAGCAACCGACATGTCACACCGCGCTGAGCCGCCCTGGCAAGCGCCTCGGCAACTTTCTGCCCCGTCTCATCAAACACATAGATGTAGAAAAGCAGATGCACGTGATCCGTCGCGGCGTCAATGTCCGCAACCAGTTGGTCAATAAACTCATCCGTGTCGGCAATGACGTCCATGTCATTTCCGCCCAGAATGGGCATGCGGCTGAGTTTCTCCGAGAGTTGCACGGCAGGCTCGCAGTGCGCGAGCTTCGGCCGGACGATGTTTGGGTGCTTATGGAATCTTTGCCAGAGCCTGGCGTATCGCTCCATCAACCGGGCGTGTCGGGAAAGCCGGCGATGCGGCAAGCGGTCTTCGCCAATCAGCAAGTACAGCACCAGCCCGGGAATTGGCAGAAAGAAGATCACCAGCAGCCAACTCATTGCGGAATTCGGCTGACGTCGCTGCGTAACGATTGGCAGCATCGCAAGACGAATCAGCCAGTCGACTATGAACAGAATCGCCGTCCCGGCGGTTACAGAGTCTTGGCCAGGTTCACTCTTCTGCGCAAAGAGAGCGAGATCAATCAAATCCATCGAGACTTCGTCCGAACGGGCGAGTGAGTGCGAGATGAGCAGATAGCCAGATGGCCAAAGAGGGACTATAAAGTGAGGCAATCACGTCAATGTGCAACTGCCTTGCTGGCTTGATTTGGACGGCCAGCAGAGCAACTTCGCCTTGCAACATGTTATAGCCCAACAAAACCGTGTCGTCTCGCCCACCGATCTTCGACCAGCAACAGCATAGTCAGCTTGCCGCCCCAATCCTATGGAAGGCCGGGCAGGCGACCGACACTTCGGCATTTATGGAATGGCTGGCCCTTGCGCTGAAGGATGCCTGGTCGTCAACCAGCATCGCAATTCTCAGCCGTGATGAGGACGAATGGCGCCTCAGGGCGAAGGCCGGCGATGCATCTCCCGCCAGGCCTGGTTCGGACCTCCTGGCGGAAGCCAGTGATCGAGAAGAGCCGACGCATGCGGACGGGTGGCTTGCGGTGCCGCTGTTTGCCGCTTCAAACACCAACATTGACGTGCTGGCTATCGCCCAGGATTCTTTCTCGACGGACCAGCAAGAACAAATCGCGGCGATCAGTCAAATGATCACCGATGCGCTCGCGCAAATCCGCGCGAGAACTCGCCTGCAGCGCCGGTTAAACCGCTTGGAAGCTGTGCTGGAAATCGCGGCTGACTGGAATCAGACGCACGAGATGATCCCGTTGCTGCGACGCATGGCGGAAGCTGCTACAAAGTTGCTGAGCGCGGACCGCGCCAGCATTTTTCTTTGGGATAAGGTCAAAAAGATCCTCGTCGGGCGGCCGGCATTGGGCGTGGAAGGCGATGAACTTCGCATTCCGGATGACGCTGGAGTTGTGGGAAATGTTGTGCAGACAGGTGAACCTGCCCGCGTCAACGAGCGCCGCGGACAGGATCGCATTGCCCGCGATGTGGACAAACAGCTTGGTTACCAGACCGAGACTTTGATCTGCGTTCCGCTGCGAGGCCGCACCGGAGAACTCTTTGGCGCATTCGAAGTGCTCAACAAGCGCGAGGGAGAGTTCACGGCCGAAGACGAAGATGCGCTCACGGAATTGGCCCACCATGCGGCGATTGCCTTGGAAAACACGCAAGAGCGAACGCGGCTGCTAGAAGCCAAGGAACAGATCAGCGCGCAAGCAGCACAGGGCGTACGGCTGGTGGGCGACAGCCCCGTGATGCGGAAACTCCGCGCCACAGTCGAGCGCGTGGCTGAGACTGACCTGGCGGTTTTGATTCTCGGCGAGAACGGCACAGGGAAGGAAGTTGTCGCGCAAAGCGTGCATTACTTGGGGGCGCGGCATGCGGAGCCATTCATTGCGGTCAACTGCGCGGCAATCAGTGAGACGTTGCTCGAAAGCGAGTTGTTCGGTCACGAAAAAGGTGCGTTTACTGGCGCCGATGAGATGCGTCGCGGCAAATTTGAGTTGGCCTCTGGCGGCACGATCTTCCTCGATGAAATCGGAGATATGAGCCTGAACGGACAGGCTAAGTTGCTTCGCGTGCTGGAAGAAAAGGTTGTCGTGCGCGTTGGCGGCTCTGAGACGATTCCCACGGACGCCCGAGTTGTGGCAGCGACAAACCAGGACTTGGCAAAACTCGTTTCCGAAAAGAAGTTTCGAGAGGATCTTTATTTCCGGCTGAATGTCGTCACATTGCAAATCCCGCCGTTACGGGAGCGCGCCGGAGACATTCAGATCTTGGCTGAGTATTTTCTCGGAGAGTTCGCGGCTCGTGCCCGACGGCCATTGCCTGGCTTTACCGCCGCGGCGAAGGCTCGCTTGGAATCGCATGCGTGGCCTGGCAACGTGCGTGAGTTGCGAAACTTGATGGAGCGGCTGGCGTATCTTTTCCAAGGTGCTGAAATTGACGCTGATGACCTGGCATTCATCCTTTCCCCTCAGGCGGCAAAAGGCGAAGCGGCATCCTACGGAGATTTGCCGCTGGCCGATGCCACGGCCGAATTTCAGGCGGACCACATCCGGCGGGCCATTGATCTCTCCAGCAAGAACATGACCGAGGCCGCAAAACGCCTGGGGCTTCATCGCTCCAACCTCTACCGCAAGATGCGGCAGTTGGGGATGGAAGTGGACGAGAACGCTTGAGACGAGGGGGCGGATCCGCCGCGCGAACGTCCGTATCTGGCGGTTCTAGCCGCCCTGCTCGCACAAATTGTCCAGGCAATTTCGAGAACCTAGGCCGTAGTTACTGTGTCATTTTCGCGACACGCTTTCTCATTCTGAGCCAAAACGGCAGCAGAATCCGGGTTTCCTGTCGGAGGCTACGAGGAATCAGTTGTGCGCAAACTATTGTGGCAAAATGACTTACGACCAAAGAAGATCTTTCGTTGCCTGGCTTGGCATATCGCTTGCTTTTATAGCTAGCATCAACTGACCCACCAAACGCCAGGAGGCGAGCCATGACAACCAACCGCACAAAAGCCGCCAAGCGAATCGTCGCTGCCGAAGGCTATTTGGAATTGGGCCTGCCGGTCCGAGCGTTGGATGAACTCTTCGCCTGCGACCCGGCGAACGAGAATTATCGCGAAGCCGTTCAATCGCTGGCCGCGGAAGCCCGCTCACAAATTGACGTGGGCCTGGGCGTCGCAGTGGCCATCGCTGAACCAGCTGCAAGAACCGAACTCGCCGAGCTGCAATTGGCCGATTGCTATCGCCGAATCGGCTTTGGGAGCCAGTCTGCGAACCTCGTCGCCAACAACACACGCGGAGCCAAATAACCGCGAACCGAACACCACGCGCTTCACCCTTCCTCCCCAGAAATGACGCGCCCGGAAAGCCCGAGTCACCGCTCGGGCTTTTCTATGCGCGCATGGGGAAATGCCGCGAGTATTCGCAAGTTTGAATGGGCAGCGGCGAACCAAGACTATCTTGGCAACCGATTGGCCGGCTGCGGCTTAACTTCGCCAGCGCGAATCACCGTTTCATCGACCACGCGCAACACGCCAGCCACGCGAGTACAGACGTGACGGCAAAGCTCCTTCTCGTACAATGAACTTACGGAGCCGTGCAGAACGACCGTTCCGCCGCGCGCCTCGACTTTAAGATCGCGCGTTGCGGACTCGGTGCGATCATTCAGGTAAAGCGTTACCCGATGTTGTAATTCTGTGTCGGTTTGTGATGCGGGAAAAACCATCCGTGATCTCGCTTCTAATTGCATATCCAATAACATTCTATTACTACTCCCGATTTCCACAAGCAAACCGTTGCGATTCCAAGCGGGGCCAGTTCACTTTGTGATCAAACAACAAGTCAAACGACACCAAACCGGCGATGAAGTTCGCCAGGTCTTTGTGGTTGACGCATGCAACCCAAGTCAGCCAAGTTATGCAGGCACCCAGGCTTACTCGTTCATCTTAGCCATGCCAGCAGAGTGCAAATCCTGGTCCGCTCCAAGCTAGCTGTTTGCCGCGTTGCTAGTAACGTCCATTGCAGGAAAACTTCATGAAACTCGTCAAGGTCGCCGCCGCGGTTCTCAACCAGACGCCGCTGGATTGGCAAACAAATGCGGCCAACATCCTGGCAGCGATCGAAGCCGCGCGCGAGCAAAGCGTCAGCATTCTCTGCCTGCCGGAGCTTTGCATTTCTGGCTACGGATGCGAAGACGCCTTCTTGTCACCCGATGTGCAGGCAACTTCGCTGAAAGTGTTGGAAGAGATCGCCCCAGCAACGTCAGGAATGATTGTTTCTTTGGGGCTGCCGTTGATGTTCAACAGCGCGCTGTTCAACACGGCATGCCTTGTGGTTGATGGACGAATCTTGGGATTTGTGGGCAAACGCAACTTGCCTGGTGATGGCATTCATTATGAACCTCGGTGGTTCAAGCCCTGGCCGGCGGGTGTCCGTGCGGATATCCGCATCAACGGAAATGAGTATCCCGTTGGCGACATCGATTTTGATTGTGGCGGTGTGAAAATTGGGTTTGAAATTTGCGAGGACGCTTGGGTGGGGGACCGGCCCGGCCAGGAACTTTCGGCGCGTGGTGTCGATGTGATTCTGAATCCGTCGGCCAGTCATTTCGCTTTTGGTAAGACCGAAGTCCGCCGCCGCTTTGTCTTGGAGGGCTCGCGAGCTTTCGGCGTCAGCTACATCTATAGCAACTTGTTGGGGAACGAGGCCGGCCGCGCAATCTACGACGGCGATGCGATGATCGCTTGCAATGGCAAGATGCTGGCGACTGGCAAGCGGTTTTCATTTGCTAACGTGCAACTCACCACCGCGGTTATCGATGTCGAGCTTACCCGGATGGCTCGCGCGAAGATGGCGATGTTCAAGCCTGACTTTCATGGCCGGCCCGATGCACGCATTGAGACCGAATTCCGTTTTGCGGGTGTTTCGCCGCAGGTTCATGATCCAACCAATGCGAAGTGGGAGACTTCGCCGGCAGTTAAGGAAGAGGAATTCACGCGTAGCGTGCGGTTGGCACTATTTGATTACATGCGCAAGAGCCGCTCGCGCGGGTTCATCGTTTCGCTCTCAGGCGGAGCAGACTCCGCGGCCGTGGCGGCGCTCGTCGGTTCGATGACGCGGGCCGGCATTGAAGAACTTGGTTGGGACGGCTTTCGCACAAAGCTGCGTTACATCCAGGATCTTGAAGGCGCGAAGGAGGTTCCTGATGCCGTCCGTATGCTGCTCACTTGTGTCTATCAAGGCACGCGGAACAGCTCCGAAGTAACGCGAAACGCGGCGGAAAGTGTGGCCCGCGGACTTGGCGCGGAGTACATGGAGTTTGACGTCGATTCGCTCGTGCGGGGCTATGTGGAACTCGTCGAGAAGGGGCTTGGTCGCAAGCTGACCTGGGAACAGGACGACATTGCTTTGCAGAACATTCAAGCCCGCGTGCGTGCGCCGAGTGTGTGGATGCTGGCCAATGTGAAAGGCGCACTGCTCACGGCAACAAGTAATCGCTCGGAAGCGGCTGTCGGCTACGCCACCATGGATGGCGATACGAGCGGCGGCCTGAGTCCCATCGCCGGCATCGATAAGAACTTTCTCCGCCGGTGGTTGCGCTGGATGGAGACGGACGGTCCACTGGGCGAAGCTCCCGTGCCGGAACTTTCGACGGTGAATTCACAACAGCCGACCGCCGAGCTGCGACCTCAAGCTGCCGAGCAAACTGACGAAGGCGACCTGATGCCTTACGACTTGCTGGACGCCATCGAGCGACTGGCCATTCGCGACAAGCATTCGCCGCTGGAGGTCTTTAAACTCGTTCGCGCGGAGTTCACGCAATACACGCCGGCCCAACTCGGCCCCTGGGTGGAGCGCTTCTTCACGCTCTGGTGCCGCAACCAATGGAAGCGCGAACGCTACGCCCCCAGCTTCCACCTGGATGACGAGAACCTCGATCCCAAAACCTGGTGCCGCTTCCCGATCTTGTCCGGCGGGTACGCCCGCGAACTGCAGGAGTTGCGGGAGTATGTGGAGGGGCTGGGGTAGAATGAGGACATGTCGATCACGAATGAACGACGAGGAGGCGGCATGTCCCTATTCAAGCGAACGCAGATCAACATCTATCTGCCAACGGCGCGGTTCTTCGTCTCCCTATTTTGGATCACTGCGATAGGCGGCTTGATTTGCCTATGCCTTTGGCCGGCAGATGGCTCCGCGCGCGAGGCGTCAGCTGACCAATATTGCATGAGGCGGCTTCATGATCTCTCGAAGGCGATTCTTGCCTATAAGGCCGAGCATGGCGAACTCCCGCAAAGCGTCGTCGGACCGAACGGACATCGGCAGAGTTGGCGGCTCTTGTTGGACGATCTGAGATACGTTCAGTCAGATCTTTATCGCCCCGACGAAGCCTGGGATAGCGCCAAGAACCTGGAAGCCATACACGAAATGCGGGCTGCGTTTGCTTTTCAATGTCGTGTCGCCACCACTTGGGATCTCGACAACCCTTTCACCTCGTTTGTCATGCTGGTCCGGCCCGGCGGGAACTGGCAGGCAGATTTGCGGCCGAAGGCCGTGTTGATTGTCGAATCCCAATGGAGCGGAATCCATCTGGCAGAGCCGCGCGATTTGGAAATTGAAGCCGTCTTCAGTGCACACCATCCTTTTGGCGTCACCCGGTTGTATTCGGCACACGAGGGATTCGTGAGGGCGATTTGCATGGATGGATCAATCATTGAGATCCCGACGGACCTCTCCAAGCAGGAATTGAGAGACGTGTTGGAAGGACGCTAGGACGAATCGCCTCCGCTGGTTTGTTGCGTGCCGCCTCCAGGATTCCGCGCCGGTTCGCTCGGCTCATACAACAACGCCGCGGTCATCATGCAAGGGATCAACACAGCCAGCACGGAGTAGAACACGAACAGCCCCCTGAAGGATTTCGGCGAATCCGCGCGGTAGCAATACAAGGCCGGGCGGTCGTCCATTTCGTCAGAGCCTTCGTTGCGGCGATAGACGCGCATGCGGCCGTGTCGCAATCCCTGGACAAGGGCATGGACCACCATCAGCCAGGCCAGCAACAACAGCGCAAACGGCACTGCGCGATTCCAGTCAAAGCTGGTCGCCATCAATTGACTGAAGATAATTAAGTGCATGGCCATCTCGGCATTGTGTGCCTTCTCGTTAGCTCAAGCTTAGCACGAACAGCTGGACACGCGCGAACCAGTAAGCAAGCTCACGTGTCGCTCCAACACACCACGATGCTTAATGAAACATCGGCTCATTCCTTGGCGTTACCCCACCGGCCCCGGAGAATCAAATGCCAAATACTATCGATGTTGAAGCGTTGGCCGCCGAGTTCTCCGAGGAGGGCTTTGTCCGCATACCGCAAGCTTTCTCCGCGGGGCAGGCATGCGCCATGCAGGATGTGATTTGGGGAGAACTTGAGCGGGCCCACGGGATTCGCCGGGATGCTCCGGAGACATGGACCATTGAACGGCCGGTTCAGTTGCAAGCCATCAAGGCCGATCCGGCTTTCGAAGCACTGGCGGCGGAGCCGGTCTTGGCCACGATCGATCAACTTCTGGGCGCAGGCAAGTGGAAGGTCCCCAAACAATGGGGCGGTTTTCATCTCGCCTTCCCGCAGGAGTCCGATGATAAATCTACGCCCGAGGGCGTAACGGCGCCGCAGGGCGCCTGGCACGCCGATTTTCACTACACCTATGATCCCAAGCCAGTCTTCGGGCTGGTTGTTTTCTGTTTTCTGGACGACGTCGAATCGCATGGCGGAGGAACCATTGCGTTGCGCGCGTCGCACAAGCTTGTTGAGAACTTTGTGAGCCACTTGCCTGACGTCGATAGAAAGAACTACGCCCAAACGCGGAAGAAGCTCGCCGCGACCGATACCTGGCTGCGCGAACTGATGGACGGGGGCGACCGACGCAATGAGCAATTTGCATCAGCGGAGTTCTGCGTTGGCCAGAACCGCATTATCGACGGCATTGAATTGGAGTTGGTGGAGTTCACCGCGAAAGCGGGAGATGTGATCCTGATGCATCCCTGGCTGCTGCACACCGCCGCGGCGAACCATGCGAGCCGGCCACGAATGATGCGGGCAAAAGCGATCTATCGCGAGGAATCGGCAAACGGCTGATGAATGCGGGGGCGCGTTGCATTGCGGCTATGCTCTGCAAACAATGCCTTGCAACTAAGTCTTGGCGTTATGCCTTGCCGCTTCTGAGTGGCAGCTTTATTGCGGCAGCTTATGAGCGCGAGGCGCAATATGCTTTCAGTCTGCGCAATTCTTGACGCACGGCTGCCTAAGTGTTTAAACACTTCAAGTGTCAAACGCATCCGTTTGACTGGATTTTGCTTTACGTCTTCCAGGAATCATGTTCAACAATTTTTGGCAAAACGCGCAAGAGCTGGTTTCTGAGTTTGTCTCCGAACACTGGCTCAAAGTGCTGGTCATTATCGGCGCTACGGTTCTGGGCTGGATCATCAAGAAGTTTGTTGATCGACGCCGCTGGTACCGCCGCCAATTCTTGAGCCGCGTGAACTTCTCGCTCAACATCGTTGAGGGCGGCTATCTGCGAATCCGCACATTGATTGAGAAGGAACTCAAAGAGGTGCTGCTGGACAACGCTCAGGCAATGCGGATTGTGCTGAAGACATCTCGCCAGACGACAGTGCAGGATCCGTTTGTCCCGCTCCCCAAGGACGAAGCCTGGTTGGTGTTGATCTCGATTCTGAACGAATTGGCGGAGAAATTCTCGGCCGGCACATTGGCCGCGGATATGGGCGTGCCCGTCCGCAAAGAGACTTATGTGTTTGGATTGACGTCCGAGCCGGACCCGGATGTGCGCGTGCGCAA
>CALJLD010000007.1 GCA_937982665.1 uncultured Planctomycetales bacterium | reverse complement strand
TGTATAGATCAGATGTCCCAATCGAGGAGCATACGCAATGGGCCATCTTCTTGCGCTTGCCGTTGCTTGTTTTGTCGATAACATGAGAAGTGGCTCGCGTGTTCGAGTCGTTGAAAACACGGGTCCCGGGAGTAGTTGGCGCTTCGACCGGGACCTGATCTTTGGAATGGGCTGCCGCCAAGAGTAGCTGGGCCCACGCTGCGATTGCTGGCTGGGAGAGCGCGCTCATGCAGGGGCCGCCTCCGCTTGCGGAAGCTCAACGATCGCAGCCGGATCAACTTCGGCGCGCAAGATCCTCACTCGCAGTGCAAGCTTGCGCCGGATTAGCCGTGCGGCCTCTTTTCGTGCCGCTTCGATCGTCCAGATCGTCTGGCCGGATCGGCGCCATCCAGTCGCCGTGAGCGTTTCCAGAATGAATGCTTCCATCAGATTCCCTGGGGTTTGAGTCCAGGGAATTTGTACTCAATGGAATCGCTGTCAGACGGTGCAGACGGTTAAACAGATGGTTGCGACTCACAGACAACAGTGCGCGCGACATTCTGTAATTCTGTTTCTAGACGGAATTGATTGCATTTTGCCTCACCCTCGATTTCTTTCACATATTTCAATAATGCAGACGGTTCATACAGTTTTACCTGCCTGTGATTTGGGCAATGTCCAATCGCGTCCGGCTTGCTGACTGTCCGATCATTGTGCCAACGCTTCTTAACATCGCGCGCCAGTTTTTCGTCGCCGTCACACATGATTGTTGCCGCATCCCCCAAAGAAACGCCCTTCCGCGAAGCACTTCGGCGAAACGACTTGGTCGGACCTTTTGCCGGACGGTGGGCGAGACATGTCGCAGTGATCAAGGCGGCGTGCTTGGCAATGAATTCCTCAGAGGCAACGAACTCGGCGATCGTGTCGACAAGCTTCTCGCGGACAAGCCCGATTAAGTCGGCTCGCCAGTCGTCTGGGTCATACTGCGGTGCAGGTACTAGCGTGTTAGCGTCGTCCGCGGATCGAAGGGCCAGGATTGCTTGAGCTTTGGCTAGTTCATGCTGCCCGTCGCCTCCTTTGCAAACTAGCAACAACCAAAGTGAATGAACCAGCCTGAAGGCGGCCGTCAGTTGGTGGAACCCCTCGGTTGAGGGTCCGAATGACTCGATGAGTTGCACGTGCCCAAAGGATCCGTCCTTTCGCGTGAGGTAGGCAAATACTCTATCGTCCGCCTGCTCGGTCGAATCAACGTTGTATTTTGAACTAAATTCGGCAACCGACCGTTCATCGATCTCGTTAACAAGCCCCTCGTTGAGGGCTCTGAGATCATTGATCAACTTTCCCAATGCGTCACTCGCCATCGGATGCATCCTTGTAGAATGCCCGGTGACCGACGACCCAAGGATGCGAGGCCGCCGGCCACACGAGCAGTAACTCGGCTAGCTACACCGAGCGCATGTATATTTTTGCATGGGCGTGAGAGGCGTAAAGTTCGCTCGCCGTTTTTTCTTGGAGCAACCATGACCGCAGCAACAACCGAAGGAGCCAAGACCTGCAGCCAGTGCTTCGCAACGAAACCGATTGCTCAGTTTCGTAAGCAAGGTCCGCGTCGTGGCGGCCGACGCGCAGAATGTAGCCAATGTTACCGGGCCTACCGGCGTGAACTCCGGCGGCGGAAAAGGCGGGAGCGCTTGACTGACGGCATGAAATTTGTTGCCGCATGCCAGGAAGCGGACCAAATCTCACGGGCGGCCAGCCGGATGATTCACGAATTCGGTGGCATTGATCAGTTCTGTCGCCTACTGAGAGAGACTCACGAAGAGGCTTCTAACCGCGGGAGAGTGTTTACTTCGACAAAGCTCCTACTTGCGATTTCCAATATCGTTGTGGCCGCCGGAGAGCTTGATTCGCGCGCTAAGTCGATGATCCCCAGTCTCTCAGTGGAGGAGATCGACGTGGCGGTGCGTGAGCTTTACGGGCCGATGATCACGAAGGCAGCGCGATCTGGCAAAGTTGTGTCGTAAGCCACTTGCTGGCGTCGGGTTACGGCAGGAAGAGTTGGGCTGGCCAAAATTATGTGTTTTTCGCCGCCTTGGTCGGGATGCATGTTCCCGCGCACCCGTCCTATTCACCGTCTCCAAGCCCCTCAAGGGTTGGCCTGTCTGGCTAGATGGCTGCTAACCCGCGGTGAAGCTTGATACTAGCGGCGAAGGAACGGCTGCGCGAGCTCGGAAAGACAGCGCCGGGCAAGAAGAAAAACACTGTTCCCAAAAATGGGAAAAGTGATTCAAAGCCGATCCATGCTGCCAAGAAGGCCGCCAAGCAACTCAGTGTTTCTCACTCGATGGTCAGCGACGCGAAACGCGTAAAACGCGAGTCCCCCGAGCTCGCCGCCAAGGTTGAATCAGGGCAGACAGCAATGCAGTCTTGATTTGGCTTGCTTATGGCTGCTCCGTAATCTAGGAATGCTCGCACTCAGCCGATCTTAGAGAAACGGCACTAACAGTAGGCCGCGGATGTTCAAAGGGGTGCCTTGATGTCGATCCTTGAATTCTGTCGAACCAACTACGAGGGTGTGACGGGGGTTGTTTCTTGGATCGGGGAGACGGCCATTGACGATGTGCGTTTTGCCGACCTCATGGGAAAGGGTGTCGCAGATCGGCTGTTCGACAGCGAAGGGCGAGAGGAGTTTGATAGTTTCATAAAGAGCTTACCGGCGACAGGTTTTACTACAGAAAGCATCGAGACACTGTTCGCGGAGGAGGTTTCCGAAGAGCGCGCTTGGGCTGTTGGAGAGGCACTTGCCGAAGTCTATGTTGGCGAGAAATATGGCGTTGTGTGGCCGTGGAACACCGAACGCGATAAGCGAACGCCCTCGGCAAGCCTCCCTGGTGCGGATCTGGTTGGATTTGAGTTGCTCGCCAACACGGCGCGGCTCGCCCTTGGCGAGGTTAAGGTCTCTTCTGATGCAAACGCGCCTCCCGGTGTCATGACAGGCCGGAGTGGTATGATCAATCAGCTAGATAACCTGGCGACAAATCTCTCCGTGATCTGCCAGCTCTTGAAGTGGCTACTACCAAGATGCAAGGGAACCCAATATGAGGAAAGCTTTCGCTCGGCTACGTTGCTCTTCCTGCAGTCGGGAAACAAGGCGATCTCGCTGTTCGGCGTGCTGATTCGCGACACGAACCCGAACCAAGCGGACGTGGTCAATCGTGGGCACGAACTCGCGCGACATCTAACCGATCCAGCAACATGCAATCTGGTCGCCATTTACGTTCCCTGCAGGATTGCCGACCTGCCATCTCTCGCAAAGGGGGATGCCTGAATGAGCAACTGGTTGCTTGATCAGATGAGTGATGCTCGCCAAGCTGCGATTCAACTGGCCGTGCGCGCTCACATTCGCAGCGAGTTACTGCAAGACCATACCGAACCCGACGAGGAGATTATCCAGCGTTCAGCCGAAGTGTTGGAATTGGCTGTTTTGGAATTATTGTTGCAAGTTGATCCCTACCGTGATCAAGTCGGCCAACGAGAGCTTAGGTCAGCCGCAGCAGATGCATTTCGTTTGATGCAGGCCATTAGTAGGCCGGAAGCCGCTATCGATGGCGCAGCCTTCATGCTGCGCGCAAGCGCACTGGCAGTCCTCGGCGACAAAGGCTTTGACGCTTCACGCTGGCTGAAAGGTCATTCATGGCCAGCGCTGCCAATGGAATCCGGCGATTGGCGGGATCGGACGTTCTCAACTGTCCTGGAAGTGTGGTTGCGACTTATTCGCAAAGACGGCTGGAACGATCGCGACGCGGTGCTGGAATTGATATCGCGGTTGCGGGACTCCCAGGAGGAATTTGAGCAAGAATACTTGCAAGAACAGCCCCCAGCCAGCATTCGCGCGTCGGCGATTGAATTGGTCGTATTCTACCAGCTCGCTAAGGCGGCTGAGATATTGGCTTTGTATACGACCGATGGCGTCGTAGATGGGAACCACCAAGTCCAGCAACTCCTTGACATGCACTTCGATAAGGCGATCAATGGCTGCCAGCAAACTCCATTAGTGAAGATCGAGCCATTGTGCCGCCTGCTCACTGCTTGTGCAAAGCAACTTGCTGAGAATTCCATCTGGACAGTAACACGCGCTGTTAATTCGAGAGTAACGAAATTTGTTAAGTCGCTCGTTGATCGCGGGCGCGGGAATCGAGCGCTCTTTGAAGTTCTACCACCGCAGCGGCACACCCTCGCCGAACGAGGTCTCCTTGGATCTAGTCGTCGGGCAGTTGTCGTTAGTCTTCCAACATCAAGCGGTAAAACCCTCATCGCTGAATTTCGAATTCTCCAGGCCTTGAACCAGTTTGACCACGAAAATGGTTGGGTTGCTTATTTGGCTCCGACAAGAGCGCTAGTCAACCAAGTCACACGCCAGCTTCGCCGAGATCTTGAACCATTGGGGATTGAGGTCGAGCAGGTCAGCCCCGCGCTCGAAATCGACAGCGTGGAGGCAGAACTGCTAGGGCCAGCAAGCAATTTCCGAGTTCTTGTAACGACCCCGGAGAAGCTTGACCTCATGATTCGACAGGGGTGTGAGTCGTCGATCGGCAGGCCGCTGACATTGGTGATTGTCGATGAAGCTCACAACCTCCAATCCGCGCATCGCGGGCTGAGTCTCGAATTGTTGCTTGCAACAATCAACGTTGAATGCAAGAACGCGCAGTTTCTTCTACTGACCCCGTTTATCGATAACGCAGAAGAGGTTGCGAGGTGGCTGGGGGGAACCAACTCCGATGACATCAGCTTAGCCGTTGACTGGCAGCCAAATGATCGGCTGATTGGAATCGTCCAAGTAGCGAAGGGCGAGCCGTTAAATAAGAGGAGCTACGACTATCAGGTTGACCTTCGCACGTTGCATACTAGCCGCCATACGCTTGCGATTTCCGACACGATCACACTACCCAAGGATGTTGAAGTAGCTTCGACCTATCGGATCGCGTCGGAGATTTCAGCGATTGCAGCTTTGACGGCACAAGCTCTGCAGTCACGCGGGCCCGTGATTGTCATGCACGCCAGACCGGACTGGGTCTGGTCGCTCGCCGATCGACTGAAAGTGAGTTCGAATCGACGTTCCGAGTCGTCGCGCGTGAAGCTTGTGCAGGAGTTCTTGCAACTTGAATTCGGAGACGAGTTTCCTCTGATTGACCTCATCTCGTTCGGGATTGGAGTTCACCATGCTGGCCTGTCCGACGAAGTACGCGCGCTCATGGAGTGGCTCTTTGAACTTGGTGAGCTTCAATTCCTGGTAGCCACAACGACAATTGCGCAGGGTGTTAATTTCCCGATCTCCGGCGTGGTCATGGCGTCGCACCGCTACACGTCAAGCACTGCACCGTTTTGGTCGGATATGCCTGCATCTGACTTTTGGAATATCGCGGGGCGAGCCGGTCGAGTCTCGCAAGGCAGTCTGGGTGTCGTTGCACTAGCGGCGCGTGATGAGGCGCATGCAACGGAGCTCGCCGCTTTTGTTGATCAAAGTGTCGGCAACCTCAATGCTGCGTTGATAAACTTGACTATAGAGGCAGGGGATCGGATGGCCGAACTTGGGTCGATCGTTTACCGACACCCGGAATGGTCCAATTTTGTTCAATATTTGGCGCATTCGTATCGCCAAATGGAGGATCGGACGACATTTCAAAGCGCCATTGAACCCTTGCTGCGTAATACGTTTGGTTTCGATCGTCTTCGCAGCTCGAATCCAGAGCTTGCAAAATCGCTTTTGGATGGCGTGCTTGCATATGCCGACTATTTGGCAACACCGGGACAGCCGATTGCACTCGTCGATAGTACAGGATTTTCGCTGCAGAGCATTAGAACAGCGATGGCAGCGGTCGGAGAAGAACAGCTGAAATCAAGTGCTTGGAACGAAGAATCGTTATTCAGCCACAAGAACAACGACCTTCAATCTCTCTTAGGAGTGATGCTACGTGTACCGGAACTAAGGGACAGCCTCAAAGCTGTTACAGGCGGGGACGATCCCGATGGCAGCAGATTGGCACTAATTGTCAAAGACTGGGTTAACGGAATGCCCCTGCCCGAGTTAGCGAATCGTCACTTCTATGATGAGGAAAGCAACTTCGTAAAAGCAATTACGAAATGTGGACAGAACTTATTCGGCAAACTCACGCATACGACGGCTTGGGGGC
>CALJLD010000006.1 GCA_937982665.1 uncultured Planctomycetales bacterium | reverse complement strand
ACAAGGACAGCGTGGAAGAGGACAACGAGGGCTCGGACAGCGCGGTCAAGGTCAACCCGGCGCGGAGCCGCAAGCCAACCAAGAACCGGGCGAACAACAGCAAGCCATCCGAGCTCCCGATCCGGGCGAAGGCCGCGCCGTCGAGAAGCGCAAGGACACTGGCTCGGAACTCGTATTGAGGAATCTCGAAACGGGCGCGGAGTTCCATTTCGAGAACGTTATCAGTTTCAACTTCAGCGAGAACGGCAAACGGCTCGTCTTTGCAACCAGCGCCGAGGAAGGCAAAGAAGACGGCGTGTTCATGGTGGTTGTCGGCGCGGCGCCCAGCCCTCTTATGACTGGACGTGGACACTATCAGAGCGTCACGTTCGATGAGTCTGGCGAGCGGGTGGCCTTCCTGTCTGATCGCGATGATTACGACGCCGAGGAACCGGAATGGAGCTTGTACTACTGGCAAGCCGGTCAGGGTGAAGCGGACATGCTTGTCAGCAATTCGCACGAAGGCATGACTGAAGGTTGGGGACTTGCCCCCGGCGGCGTCAACTTCTCCAAGTCCGGCAAGCGCGTTTTCTTTAACACCCGCCCCTTGCCGGAAGAAGAGGAAAAGGCCGAAGAGCCGGAAGGTGCCGAGGAGGAAGCGGAAGGACAAGCCGGCGAAGAGCAAGCCGAGCAAGAGGAATCTGACGACGAGGAAGAGGAAGAAGAGGAGCCGGAAGTCGTTGTTGATATCTGGCATTGGAAAGATACGGCTTTGCAGCCTCAGCAATTGCTGCAAGCGCGAGGGCAGCAGAATCCCTCGTATCAAGCGATGATCTCCGTCACCGGCGATCGCAAGTTGGTCCAGCTGGGCACGGAGGAGCTTGAGAATGTGGGAGTTGGCAACAATGGCGATGCCGACGTGGCCTTGGCCAACGATGACAAGCCGTACGAGATGGTCAACTCCTGGGAATCGCCCGGGTTCAATGATGTTTACTTGATGGACGTGGCCACCGGCGAGAAAGAACTTGTCGTCCAGCGGCTGCAGTCACGAGCGTCGCTCTCGCCGAGAGCAAAGTACATCACCTGGTGGGACGGGGCTCAACAGGCGATGTTCTCGATGCCGACGGCCGCAAACGAGGACGGCGAACGGCCCATCAGCAACTTGACCGAGTTGATTCCGTATCCGGTAGTCAACGAACTGGACGATACCCCGGCACTGCCCCGCAACTATGGCACGGCCGGTTGGGTGGGCGACGATGAACTTGTCCTGATCTATGACAAACATGATATCTGGGCTGTACAGCCTGGCGGGTTGATGCCGCCGGCGTGCATTACGGACGGATTTGGTCGCGCGAACAATTTGCGGTTCCGCTATCAGAATCTCGATCCGGAAGAAGAGACGATTGACCCCGGCAAGACGATGCTTTTGTCGACATTCCATTTGAAGACTAAGTCCAGCGGCTACTACACGGATCAGGTGCGTGGCACCCAGGAGCCGCAGAAGGTCATCATGCGGGATGAGGCACTCAGCATTGCCGACAAGGCGCAAGATGCCGACGTGATGCTTGTTACTCGCAGCACGTTTCGCCGCTATCCTGACCTGTGGGCAACCAATGGCGAGTTTCGCGACATGCGGCAACTGACGGAAGCCAACCCGCAACAGCGAGAATACTTGTGGGGTACGGCCGAGTTGCACGAATGGACCTCGGCCGATGGTGAGGAATTGCAGGGCATCCTCTACAAGCCGGACAACTTTGATCCCAGCCAGAAGTATCCCATGATGGTTTACTTCTATGAGCGGAATTCGGACGGGCTGCATCGTCACATTGTGCCTGCTCCGGGCAGTTCCAGCATCAATCACACGTTCTATGTGAGCCGTGGTTATGTCGTCTTTGTTCCGGATATTCCCTACAAGATTGGACATCCCGGACAGAGCTGCATGAACGCGGTGTTGCCGGGCGTCGCCAGCTTGATTGACGAAGGGTTTGTTGACAGGAAGAAGATTGGCGTGCAAGGTCACAGTTGGGGCGGTTATCAAATCTCTTACCTGGTGACGCGGACCAACATGTTTGCCGCGGCGGAAGCCGGCGCTCCGGTCAGCAACATGACCAGTGCCTATGGCGGTATCCGTTGGGGAAGCGGTCTGAGCCGTGTTTTCCAATACGAGCGCACGCAAAGCCGTATTGGTGACACGCTGTGGAGATCGCAGCAGAAGTATATTGAGAACTCGCCGCTGTTCTTTGCGGACATGGTTGAGACGCCGCTGCTGATCTTGCACAACGATGAGGACGGCGCGGTGCCCTGGTACCAGGGGATTGAACTGTTTGTCGCGCTCCGTCGTTTGGAGAAGCCGGTGTGGATGTTCAATTACAACGGCGAAGACCACGGCCTGCGGCAGCGACACAATCAAAAGGATTGGACCATTCGCTTGCAGCAGTTCTTTGATCACTACCTCAAAGACGCCCCGGCACCGGTCTGGTTGGCCGAAGGCGTACCAGCCACAAACAAAGGCAAGACGCTTGGTCTGGAGCTGATTGAGGAAGAGTCTGAGGATAAGAGGCCGGAGGCGGATAAATAAGCCGCGCTGGTTTCTAGCAGCAGTTACTTAGTGCGACTTTCGCAGCTGCATCGAGACTGAATAGAACACGCCGCGAGGGAATTCCCTTCGCGGCGTGTTTTTTATTTCGGCAAATCCGCGGGACGGATCTGGAGAGTTGTTAGTCAACAAGCATAGCGCGAACATTCGGTGACGCCAGGACGCTGCCAACGCGGGGTTGGCTGCTTAGCTACCTTGGTTTCCGGCGCCCTGTGTTCCCATGTCGGGATTGCCTTTGTCGGCGTCCTTATCAGTGCCGTCATCCTGCTTGGTTTCGTCTTTCGGAGTGTCCGTAGACTTGGCGGGCGTGGACGGGGGCGCGTCCTCTTCACGGCAACCGGCACCGCCAAGAAAACCCACGAGAGACGCGACGATAAGGAAGCGACGGAAGAGACTGGTCATGAAAATCCTCGGGTTAGACACATATGCGGAAACATCGAGTTTATTCCGAATCCCGCCAGCGCTCAACGGGTTCGACAGCCTGACAGTCCGTATATTCGGCAAGGTTTCGCATGAGACTGCGGGCAAGTTGCGGACAATTCAGGAAGTCCGATCCGTCCGACGATGACAGGAAGGGTTGTTCTGGCTGCCCGCTCGCCAGACCTCGAACTCCATCATCTTCGCATCCGTTTCTCATGGCCAGCCAACGGCAATCCGCACCCAGGACTTCGTCAGAACCCAGCCGGCGTCGCTGGCGGCTTGACGGCCGCGAGTGGGAGAATCTGGGCCGCAAGTGGAAGCTGATCAAGCTCTTGCACCAAGGGGCGACTTCGCGATTGTTTGCCGCCAGGCCAGGGCTGTCCTCGCCGCATCGCGAAGCTCGGCACGTTGTCAAGATTCTGCGGAAAAGCGCAACCCGCAATCGTCAGGCGATTGACGCGATCTCGCGCGAAGCTGAAGTCGCTACGCAACTTCAAGATCCGGCGTTCCTGCCGTTGGTGGACTCGCATTTGACCAGGCCGCCGTACTACATCGTGCTGCCTCGCGTACATGGTGAGTCGCTGCGCGACGTACTTTCGCGGCTTGGCCGATTGACGATACCGCGCGCGCTGGGAGTTGTGCGACAAGTTGCTGAAGCACTGGAAACGCTGCACAGCGCTGGCTGGATTCACGGCGATTTGAAGCCGGACAACATCCTGGTGAGTGAAGATTCCTCGGAGAGAAACGCTGGCAAGATCACGTTGATTGATCTGGCGTTCGCGCGGCGGATTGGAGTTGGTACCGACACGTCTGCGAGCGAGTCCGACCGCGAAGACACCGAACCGTTGGCGGGTACGCTGGAATACCTTCCGCCGGAAGCTTTGTTGTTGAAACTGCCTGCGATGCCATCGGCAGATTTCTACAGTCTGGGCGCCACACTCTACGAACTGCTGACGGGGCAGCCGCCATTCGCTCAGGCAAAGAATCCTCAGCAGCTGTTGCATATGCACCGCGAGAACCGTCCCACGGACGTGCGTGAGGTTCGGCCGCAAGTGCCGGCATCCGTTTCGCAACTGGTCAATCGCCTGTTGGCCAAACAGCCTTTGCGAAGACCACAAGCCGCAAGCGAGCTGATCGAGGAATTGGTGCGTTGCGAGATTGAGACGTTTGGTCAGCGCGAAGAGTTTGAGGCGTAGAGTCATTTGGCAAAGCCGGTGCCGTCGCGGATTATTACTTACGCGCCGGGCGCTTGGCCGTTTTGCTTTTCTTCTGGGCTGGCGGCTTGGTCTGTTTGGACTTAGCTGTTTTGCGCTTGGCGGTCTTTGACTTGCTTTTGGATTTCGGTCGATCAGCAACGGGGATCACAAACTTGTGACCGGACCAGTCATCGTCAACGGCACAAACTTTGATATCGACAAGGCCTGCAGCCTGACCAAGCTCCCGCACCAGTCCGCCGTTGAGATCGGTCTCAAGCTTGGAAGTTCCCTTCGGCCAGGAAATCCACACCATGCCGTCAGGCTGCAAGTGAGGAATCACTTTGGCCAGTTGCGCCGTCAACCTAGCTCGCTGCTGAGCGAATATGTGGATGAAATCAAATTCACCGCTCAGCCGCGGACTGATCCGCACGTCTTCGGGTAGCGAACCCAACAGATCAAAGTAATGCGGCGGGGCGCCGTTGATGTAGAGTTTGGCGCCGGCCTTGATGCCTAACTTCTTGACGAGCGGAGTTCCTGAATAGCCAGCGCTCACTGCCATTTCCTAACGAGACGAACATTGCGAGAAACAAGTTCGCAAGATTAGACCCCATCGCCTGAGCGGACGCCATGTGCGAACAGCTTGTTTCGAAATACTGCCAAGCACCACAGTACTATACCGGCAAGGGCCTAATAAGGCCGCACGGCACACGGCCCCGTCAGAACGCTTTTGGCGTCGTTCGGCATGACGCTGAGCAGGTTCCGCACTTGGCGGATTCCGGCGGTTTGCAGCAGTGCCTCTTGCGCCATCTGCTTTTGGAAGAAAGAGCCAACATGGCCGCGGAGGACAATCGTTGCCTGCTCCAGCGTGACGGTGATGTTGGTTTCATCGCCGCCATCGTCCAAGTGAGGGCACTGCGAGAGCGCCTGCTGGGCTTGAAGCAAACCATCCGCTGTTGGCGCGTTGGACGCCGGCGTTTCCGCGAGCGGTTCCCGCAGCATTTGTGATCTGGACGCTGGCGAGGTTTGGCCATTGGGATGCGCGCGCCGCAAAGGCTGCAACGAGTTTTTCAAGATGGCCGAATTCATGGTCGCAGATTCAGAAGCTTCGAACGGCACTTGTTTGGCGCAACCCTCAAATGGCAACACGCCGTGAACGTGCTATCGGACCCAGCTTGGGGACGAGAACATCGCAAACGCGCGGTGACAGGAGGAATTGGGAAAAGAACTCCCGAACACACAAACAATGCGCGTTGTAACGAATGTCCGCCTGCAGGGCCGGTTGCCAGTATCTTCTCAGGAAGGGCCAGGCGTGCTAATCGCCAGCAGATCTGTGAAAGATGTTGTTTTTTTGCAACACACAGGCTGCTAGCTGCTTGACCTTGCCACGTTTGAGTGGCACGATGCCTTGTGGCCTTTTTACGGCGCTCCCGCCAGAGATTCAGTTCTCGACGATCATCTCTCCACAGGTCATTTTCACGTCCGAATCGGAACGAGCGAGTATGGCATCACAGACTGTCGCGAATGAGTTGTATTTCGAGGATTTTGAGGTCGGTGATACCTTTGTCAGCCCCGGTCGAACGATCACGGAAACAGACATCGTCAACTTTGCGTGTTTGACGGGCGACTTTAATCCGCTGCACGTCGATCACGAATTTGCCGCGAATACGCCCTTTGGCAAGCCGATCGCGCATGGGCTGCTGGGGCTTTCGTACATGGCCGGGATTGGCAGCTCATCACCAGTTGTGAAAACGGCAGCGTTTGTCGGCATCCGCAACTGGAAGTTCGCCAAGCCGATTTTCGCCGGCGATACGATTCGCGTGGAGACCGAAGTTGCCGAAAAGCAACAATCCGGCCGCCGTCGCGGGCGTGTTGTTTGGAAGCGGCGCGTGCTCAACCAGCACGATGAAGTGGTGCAAGAAGGCGAATTGGAAACGCTGGTGATGTGCGCTTTTACTCGCCCTTTGCAGCCGCGCTAAGCAGCGGGTGGCGGAGTGAATGTGGCGCAGTGGACATGGCGTCGTCGATCTCGCAGCCGTTTGAGTAGTTCCGGACGCTCGTTCTTTGCGTCCGGCAAGTCCAACGTTATTCGAGAGAATTCGTCTGTGTACGAATAATCGGCGAATGACGATTCTGGGCGGCAAGCGGAATACAACTTTCGCGGCGCATGGCCGCCTTCTAGAGCGTTCGTCTGCGCCGGTCCTGATGATCGTGGGCGCGGGGGAATTTTCTTAGCGGGATCCTAGCAAGATGCTCCGATGTTCTCTCCATCGCAACGGAGAATCTTGCTGCCATGAACATGAGCGTCCAACTCGAACGCCGACCCACAAAAACGTGGCGCGCAGATTCCCCGCATGGCCTGTTCAATCGTCGAATTCAACACCCTTGGAAAATGCAGTATCACGGCCAAAACGCGGACCTTCCTGATGAAGACCGGCTTGCCGCCATTGGGCGGCAGATCGCGGAAGGGACTTATGACACACCGGAACGAATCGCCGCGGCAGTGAGCGATATGTTCGACCGCGAGTTTGATCCGATCTTGGGTGACCGCGAATTTGGCGCTTAGTGTCACTGGCTGTGCCAGGACTCTCTCTTGGTCAAACGCGATTTCGACAAAGCCATTTCAAATCCAGCAGGCTACTCGATCTCGAAAGTCGAACCTGCGTGCGGAGGTGAATTCATATCGTCGCGCAGGGTTTGCAGAATCTTTTCCTTCATTTCATCGCTAATCTGCTCGCCTTCATGCGGTGGTTCATACCGCATCGTCCAAGACTCAAAGACGACGGAAGGCGACGGCGGCATCAGCACTTCGAGATCCATCCTGACGGTTTTCTCTCCGACTTGGATCAAGACATAAAGTGGAGTCAATTCGACAATCATGGTTTCCTCAGTTTCGAATGAATTCCCGGGACAGGTCACGCCAAACTAACGCACCTTCAAGCAGTCACTTTCGTGACACCGAACCAGATGACTTGCCCGTGCAGGCGCGGTTCGCCAACTTCGAACACGGAGCCGTCATCTTCCAGCAGGAGACCACGTTCCCCCTGCATGACATTGATCCGCATTTCATTGAGCACCTCCGCCTTGGGGTGCTCCAAAGGGCATGCTCCGCCGCGAAGCGCAGGGCAGTCAGCCGCATGACTGCAGCGGACACTTGAGCAGCAGACGTCCAGAAAGCCTTCGGACCCTTGCGTGACTTCAAGCGTGTAGAAGCAGTCCAGCTTCACAGCCTGGCGAACTTCAGGGCATTCGTACGCGACGTCAGGTTTGACGTAGGTTTCTCGGATCGCCCATTTGGTTGACCGCTGGCCAGGCATGTTCCAGGCATTCCTGTTGGCGTGCGCGGAAGTTCTGACCGCGGATTGCAATCCGCCTAGTTGGCGTCTTCCGGATGCCGGGTGAAGCGGATCTTCTCCACCATATCAACAAGTTGGTTGTTGACGTATCGACCGTTGATGTGGGAGATGGCGGTCATCACGTAACCGTAATGCAGATCAAAATCGTAGTCGATCTCGACCTCAGCCGAGGCCTTTGCTTCGGGCCCGATGTTTTCAATGTCGTTGAATAATTGCTCTTGGAGGGCGTCAAACCGGGCTTCGTCAGAATTGCCGATGATCGCCTGATCTTTGTAGATGAGTTGATCCAGTTCCCCGTTGGGGCCGGCGGTCATGCGGACGACAATCGCCACGGCCGTGAAATCCGGTGTGCCAGAGGACTCCGGCGGCGGCATGGTGATATCGAAATCGCCTTCCTGCGAGACAATCTTGAAGGTCACCAAGAAGAAGATCAGCAGCAAGAAGACGACGTCGATCATCGGCGTCATCTGCGTATCGACCTTGATGTGGTCGGTATCGATGCTGTGACGAAGCTTCATGGAACAATCAAACGTCTGACGGTTGTATCGCCTAGGCTATTGCGATACGGGGATATTTCGGGCACTGCTGGCTGTGGACTGCTTGGCCCTGAGTACAAATTTGGAATAGCCAACGTCCTGACAGATATCAATCATGCGGCGTACGTAACCACCTTTGGAGAGGCGGTCCGCGCGAATGATGACATCGGTCTCGGAAGGTTTTTGATCATAGAAGTCGTCAAAGAAACGAGCTTCGGCCTCGAGGCGGCGTTGCAACTCCGTGATGGGGAATTGGTCGCCCTTCATGATGACCTGATTGCTGGCGGTCAGTTGCAGGGTAATTGCTGATGCCTCGGAGTCTTCCGGCGTTTGGGCGATCTCACTTTCCGGCAATTGCACGCTGTCATCAAGCTCCGCTTTGGCGAAGTTGATCACCAGCATGAAGAACGTGATCAGCAAAAACGTCAAGTCGATCAGCGGAGTCAGATCCGCTTCCAACAACTTGACGTTTGCCGGTTTGAATCGCATGGCTGAACGGCGGAAGAGTGAGTTGGATGATTACGAAATTGGTTGGCTCGATCCCGGAACTTAGGGCCAAGACTTAGGACCAGTCTTACAGCCCTGTGCCTGTGCGACCCGCACGAACGCGGCTCATCAGGTTCTCACTGATGATGCCCACTTCCAACATGAGCCGCGCGGCGCGATTGCGCATGATGTTGTATGCGGCGATCGCCGGAATGGCGATGGCGAGCC
>CALJLD010000005.1 GCA_937982665.1 uncultured Planctomycetales bacterium | reverse complement strand
CTTTCTTTCTTCCCGCCCGGCGGGGGGATAAAATGGATTGGGGCCGTACGAGGCTCTTCTCAAGGCCCCCATTCTCACCGCACCCCACGCTTTCCGTAAACTCGTATGTCGCAATCGGTTCAGCAATTCTGGCAACTTCTCGCCGAGAGCGGCTTGCTCACCAAGGCTCAATGCAATGGTCAGGCGATTGCCTTTTCCGAAGCCCACGGTGGCCGCGGACCAGAGAGCGCCGAACAACTGCGGAAGTTCTTGATCGACACTAGCGCGATCACCGAATATCACGGCAAGGTTCTTTCCGCAGGAGCGGCAGGCCCTTTTGACTATGGTGACTACCGCGTGACGGACCGCGTTGCTGACGGTCCGCTCAAAGGCATGTTTCGCGCGGAGCATCGCTCGACTGGCCACAAGGTTGGGCTGTGGTTCTTGCCGGCGGATGCCAAAGAGAAGGAAGTCGCCAAGGTTCAAAAGAGAGCCGAGTATCACCAGGAGATTCGCTCGCCTTACATGAGTGAATCGTATGGCCTGGTCGAAGTCGATGCGACGCGGTTTGTTGTGATAGAGAATCTGAACGGCGCTCCGTTGGCCAGCCAGCTCAAACGCAAACTCAGCGCCGGCGAAGCTTGCCGCGTGGCGCGCGAAGTCGCCGAAGGCATTCTTCCGCTGCATGAGAAAGGTTGTCCGCACGCGAATGTGCTGGCCAAGAACATCCTGGTTTCTGACAGCGGCAACGCCAGGCTGCTTTCATTTCCGTTGTGTGATGTGCCGGCCGGTCCGGAGAAAGATGCCCCTTCGCCGGTGGAAGATATCCGCGCGCTGGGCCGATTACTGCTCGCACTCATTGATGGCAGTTCCAGCAAGACGCGCGAAGAAATGACCAAACGGCTGGAAGCGATTCAAAGCGAAAGCTCCGACGTTCCGCCCGGCGTGGCGAAGTGCATTGCGAGAATGTTGGGCCAGGACGATAAGAAACTAAAACACGCGGCCGAGGTTGTTGTCGCGTTGGCGCCATTTGCGGACACATCAAAATCGCAAACGCCGGCGACAACAAAGCCTGCGTTTGAAGCCATCCTTCGCGGTGAGCCGATTCCGCAAGCCAACACGGCGGCACAGAACGCTGCTGCCATGGCCGTATCAACTGAACCAGCCACCAAAGAAGTTGCGGAGAAGAAATCAGAACCCCTGATTCCCAAGCTCTCCGTGGAAGACGAAGGCGATTCGCCGCTTGTGCGAACCAAGCGCCGTTCTTCCGGCCCCAACAAGCTCGTCGGGCTGGGAATTGGCGGCGTTGCGGTTGTTGCCATCGTGATTGGCCTTTGGGCATCGGGTGCTTTCAGCGGTTCCACTGGCAATGCCGAAGATGGTCCGCCAGTCACAGCCAACAACACATCGAATTCCGGCGAAAACATCTCCGGCGACGGCGCTGGCAACTCGTCCACCAACGTCGAACAAATCACTGAGCAAAACGTCGCCTACACGGGCGCGGAGTATTGGGTCTCGCCAACGGCTGGAGATCCCGTTGACTTCCGCTACTTGCCCATCGGCGCGCAAGCGTATCTTGCCTGGCGCCCGGCGGATTGGGTTGCCAAACCGCGAACCAATGAGTTGTTTTCCGGCATCCCCGAGTTCCAAGCCGTCATCGATCAAGCCTTGCAGACGCATTGCGGCCTGCCGCCGGAAAAGATTGAATCGATCGTGATCGGTTTCTATTCCAATGAGACTCCGGACTTTCCGCGCACGGCGGCGGTTGTGCGGACAATCTCGCCAGTGGATGCCGAGGAACTGAAGCAGTCGATTCCCGATTTGAGCGAAGGCATTTTGGATGGCGTGGAGTTGCTCGCCACCGATGACATGGGCTATTACATCCCGCCGGATGATCAGCATCTGTTGGTCTCCGCGTCGATGAACCCCCTGCGAAAACTGAACGAAGATGAGTCTCTCTTCAATTTGGCTTTGCAGAACGCCAACGAGCCGGCGTTGGTCAATCGCGAGATCGCACTATTGCAACGTGCGAGCGACGCTGACCGGTTGGCGACGCTGATCTTTGTGCCGAACTTCCCGTTCACGGAATTCAAAGCGTTATGGTCCGGGGCAGGCAAGGAGTTCTCGCAACCTTTCCGCGAGTTCTTTGCGACCGACACACGCGCTTGCTCGCTTTCCGCCCACTGCACCGATGATGATGTGTTCTTTTTGGAACTGCGGATTGTCGGCATCGCGGACATTCAGCCCATTGGCCTGGCCAACATGTTTCAAGATCGCGTGAAGGCGTTTGCCGATCAGTGGGAAAACATGATGGTGCATCTCAACCTCAGCGATTACAGCCGCAAGATTCTGTATCGCTATCCGCGGATGCTGGTGGCGTTTGCGGATCAGGTGGAAGCCGCTTCGTATCGGGACCATGCCACGCTGCGATGTTACTTGCCCGGCTTTGCGGCAGAGAACCTGGTCTTCGCCACGCAATTGGCCATGATTGAGTCGTCCGCCGCTGGCCCAATGATTCCGCAGCAAGCCGGGAACCAACCAGAGATCTTTACGAACCTGACCGAACTGCTGGCCAAGAAGAAGGTCACGCTGGAGATCACGCGCGATACTTTGGACGAGACAATCAACAAGTTTGCCGCCGAGGCGGAAGTCACCGTTAATATTGACGGCGGCGCGCTCCAACTGGCCGGCATCGCAAAGAACAAATCTCTGGGGACCAACCAGGTTGATCAACCTGCGGGCGCTGTCCTGCGGGCTATCCTTAATACCGCTGATAGCCGGTTGGTCTATGTTTTGCAGTCCGAAGGTGACGAAGAAACCATTCTTGTCACCACGCGCGAGGCCGCCGAACAGCGGGGAGACACAATCCCACCCGAGTTTTCCGATTCATCCGGCAACCAGGAATAACCGGAACAGAAGAATTCGTCGCGCGGGCGACCAGGAACAACCGCCAGCGTGACTCAGGAGGCGTTTGAATATTCGCATGGATCTGTTCGTGATCAAATGCGAGACGTGTGGCGCACAGCTCAAAGTGCGCGAGATGTCGGCCATCGGTGAGGTGCTGGAATGCCCTCGCTGTTGGAGCTTTGTGGAAATTCAACCGCCGCCCGGTTGGAAGCCACCGACAATCGCTGATCCCGCGGAAGCAACAGAAACTGGCGCAACATCCACATCCGCACCGAGCGCCGACAAACCGGACACGAGCAAGACTCGCTCGCGGAGAAAATTGGCAAAAGCCAAAGCGAAAGAGAAACCGGCGAGCAGTCCAGCCGTCGAAGTGCAGCCGGCGGAAATTCCCGAAGCCAAGATTCCAGTCGCAAAGCCTGCAGTGGCAAAGCCTGCTGCGAAGCCGCCAAGCGAAGATTCACATGGCTCGGAAGATTCTCGGCGTTCTGAACAGCAGCCATCCGCGCACAATCGCTCCCGCGATCTAGAAGACTCGCAGCAAGTTCGCGCGAAGGACCGTTCGCAGGATGATGCGGCGAAAGCCAGTCCAAGATCGGACCGGTCAACGTCAAGAACGCAATCTTCAAAAGCGCCATCGTCAAAACCAAAATCGTCATCACCTAAAAAGAAGACCACAACTGCAGCCGGATTAGGCACCATGGCCGCGGCCGGGCTGGACTTGGGTTCCGCTGCCAGCAGTGAGGTGCATCGCGCCGCCGAACAAGCGGCTCCGTTTACTGACGCGGCCGCTTCCACAGGCAAAGCCGGCGGCCTGACTTCCTCAAAGTTGATTGCCATTGCCGGCGCGGGGCTAGGGCTGTGCGTCGCCGTTGTGGCAGTCGTCTATTTCGTTTTTGGGGGAATTTCGCCGCCGCCCGACAAACCGCCCATCGTCACGCCGGCAGCCGATCAACCCGCGGCCGTGAATCCGCCGCGGCGTTCCGTTCACGTCGCACTCAACGAGTCGTGGCTGCCAACGGAAACGCAGATGATCGTCAGCCTGCAATGGTCGGGTTTGACGCGCAATCCACAATTTGCCTGGCTGCAGCAACGGTTGCATCCCGCAGTCGGGCAAGAGTTGGAGTCCATCTGCGAAACTCTGACGATTGAACAAAAGCACATCAGCCGGGCAAGTTGGGCGGTGACGCAAGTTGCCAATCCGGCCCAAGGCGACGTCTGGATGATTGAATTGTCCGAGGGGATTTCCGGTCAGGACGATCTGCTCGCGCGAGCCACGCCGCTCGATTTTGAGTTGGGGGCTTATCGCGTTTATCAGTTTCCGGATGCCGGCTGGTCACACCCGTTTGCAATCGTTGACCGGCAGCGCGTAGTCACCGGCGATGAGGACACCTTGCGAGCACTCGCGGCCCGCGAAGCCAGCAGCGTGGCCAGCGATGCGCTCAAGAACTTGCTGCAGCATGTTGGCGTTGGCCGAGACCTGACCGTCTTGGTCGATCTGCAGGCTGTGGAAGATCAAAATGTCGACTTGCCGGCGACTTGGATTGAGAACTGGGGCGAGGTCGGCAAGCGTTGGCGTCAGTTGCGTAGCTCGGCCGACGGAGTCGCGCTGGGGTTGGATTTTGGGAACCTGCTTGTCGCACAAGTTGATTTCCTCTCAGGCGCGGCCAATGCTCATGACATTCAGTTGGCGGTGGACGATTTGATGTCCGCGGCGGACCCTTGGATGACCGCTGAGTTGCAAAGCTTGCAGGAGCGCCTGCGCGAGGGTGAATTCAATGACCGCGTCGCGCGGAAAATTCGCATTCTGGTTGAGCGAGGGCTGGACGCCTTGAGCACAAGCGAAACTGGCGTTGAGCAAGTCAACGAGGACCTTGCCTTGGTGTGGATTCGCGCCCGAACGGACGAACAGCTTTCGCAGTTGGCCTCGGCGGCAATTTCCAGTGTTCCAGCTTGGGAAGCACGACGGTTGACTTCGGCCCGGGCATTGGATCAGGCCAAATTGCGCTCATTGATCCGCGGCTTGCGCGGTTACGAAAAAGTCAGTGGATCGTTCCCGCCGGGTGCGGCCGGCACCAGCGCGGTTCCAGCGGAGCGCCGTTTAAGTTGGATGGCGCAGTTGTTGCCCTACTATGAACCGCAAGCCGGCTGGAAAGATGAACTCAGCTTCAGCCGTCCCTGGAACGTGGCTCCCAATGATGCCGTTGCGCGTCGTCACTTGCCTGCGGTGATCAATCCTGCGATTGGCTTGGAGCACACAGCCGATGGCTATCCTGTGACGCATTATGTGGGCGTGGCCGGACTCGGCGCGGATGCGGGCTCAATGCCTGCCGGGCATGGACGCGCCGGCGTGTTTGGCTTTGACAGACAGATCTCGCTGTTGGAACTGACCGGCCATGCTTCGCAAACGATGGCCATCGCCGGAGTTTCGCAGCAATTAGGACCTTGGGCACGCGGCGGTAACGCAACGGTTCGTCCCTTTACCGTTGAACCTTACATCAATGGACCGGACGGATTTGGCTCCGGGCAGGCTGATGGCATGTTCGCCGCCATGGCCGATGGTTCGGCGCGGTTTGTCAACAAAGACATTGATCCCAACGTGTTTCGCCAACTCATTGTTGTCGGCGGACCAAAGCCGGACCCACCTGCGGTTGCTGTGAATCCGGATCGTGGAGATCCGCCTGTTGGCGTTGATCCGCCAGAGAATGGAAACAACGACGCCGAAGGCGCTGCAAACCCGCCGGCCGACAACGCCAACGCAGTGGCCAATATTGGTCCTCCACCCAATGGTCGCGCCCGACGCGACTTGCGTGATCGGCTGGCGTTCCCGTTGCCTTCGGTCAGCTTCCGGCAACAGCCATTGCAAGAGGTCGTTGAGTTCCTGGCGAACACGTCCGGGGTTGGCATTCAAATTGACCCTGAGCGACTTGCCGCCGTGGGGACGACGCCGCAAGAACGAATTTCCATCAACCTGGAAAGCACAAACGTTGGCGAAGCCCTCAAGGCCATCTTGTCGGATTTGGGTTTGAACTACGTTGTGCAAGGAGATCGATTGTTGGTGACCGCGGCCGGTGCAGGTCCGCTGGCCGTCTCTCAAGCAACATATGACTTGGACCAACTTGCCGAGACCGACGAACAAAAAATCGCCTTGGAAGAATTGATCCGCAAGTTTGTCATGCCATCAGCATGGGATGTGGCAGGCGGACCGGCCGATTTGGGCATGAGCGATCACGACCTGGTGGTCAACCACACCGCCGCCGGCCACGCGGAGCTCGCCCAGTTTCTGGGTCGATTGCGAGTCGCGCGTGGACATTCAGGCGCGGACGTGCTGCAAACGCAAACCTGGTTGCCAGTGAAGCTGGAAACCGTCTACAGCCGTTCGAAGATTGCTCGGGCAATGCCGGTGAACGCCAACTTCTTCCAGCCAACGCCGCTGTTGCGAATCACCAATCACTTGGCGCAGAAATCCCAAGTGGAGATTCTGCTGGATGCCCCGGCAATGCGGAACGCTGGCGTGGAAATCCTGCGCGCCGTCGAGTTAAAGATGGCGAACACAACGCTGGAGCAGGCCTTGCGCGAGTTGGCTTCGAAGCTGGAACTAACAGTCGTCGCTTTGGATGACAGAACCATGATGTTGACTTCGCGATTTGCCGCGGAGTCAGACTACGCGACGGAATTCTTGTCCGTGGGTGAGTTGCTTAGTGACGTGCGAACGCCGGAATCGCTGGAATCTGGCTTGCAACAACGCTTGCCGGAGCCGCCCACGGACCAGCCGCCTTACACGGTGTATTACGATTCCGCTTCACAGTGCTTTATCATTCGCGCTCCGCAAGCGCAGCTGTTTGCCGCCGAGCAATGGCTCGATTCGCTCCGACAATAAAGGTGGCGGAAGCACTTCACTGTTCTTGCTAAGCCTTATCCGCAGGCATCGCGTGCGATAGAATCGTCTGAGCAACTTGTCGACGACAAACTCAGGCGGTGGACCATGTCGATTGAAAGCTGGATTGCGGATCGTACTGCCGGAATGGACAGTTCCGGCATTCGCAAAGTGTTTGACCTGGCAGCAAAGCTCAAAGATCCCGTGAATCTGTCCATCGGGCAGCCGGACTTTGACGTGCCGGAACCCATCAAGCAAGCCGCTTGCGATGCGATTCATGGTGGCCGCAACGGCTACTCGCAGACGCAAGGTATTGCGGAGCTTCGCGAGAAGTTGCAATCGCGCGTCCGCGAGCAGCTAAATCATGACGACCGCGATGTGTTTGTCTGCAGCGGAACCAGCGGCGGGCTGGTGCTGGCACTGTTGGCCACGGTCAATCCAGGCGATGAGGTGATTGTCTTCGATCCCTACTTTGTGCAATACCCGGCGTTGATTGCACTTGCCGGTGGCAAGATGGTGCCCATCGACACCTATCCGGATTACCGCATTGACCTGGAAAAACTGGAATCCGCCATCACACCGCGGACCAAGGTCATCCTCTTCAATAGCCCTGCCAACCCAACAGGCGCGGTTGCAACTCCCGAAACCATCAAGGCCATTGCCGAGTTGGCGGAACGACATGGCGTCATGTTGATTTCTGACGAGATCTACAACGTCTTTTGCTATGACGATTCCTACGTCTCGCCCACAAGATTCAATCCGAACACGGTTGTCATTGATGGTTTCAGCAAGACCTACGGCATGACCGGCTGGCGGGTCGGCTTTGTGCACGGACCCGCCCGCGTGATTGAAGAGATGCTGAAGCTGCAGCAGTTCATGTTTGTTTGTGCGCCGCATCCATTCCAGGTGGCGGCCGCCGCGGCGCTGGACGTTGACATGAGTGAGTATGTCGCGCGGTATCGCGGAAAGCGCGATCGCATTTGTAAGGGCATTGGCGATGTCTATGACGTGGCCACGCCTGGCGGAGCGTTCTATGTCTTCGCCAAAGCGCCGCGAGAAATGCCCGGTTCCGAATTCGTACTCCAGGCGATTGAACGCGGCTTGCTGATTATCCCCGGGAACATCTTCAGCCAGAGAGACACGCACTTCCGGATTTCGTACGCAGCGGAAGATAGCACGCTGGACCGGGCTGTGAAGATCCTCCGCGAGCTGGCATAGCGATTCGCGATAGAGCGTCTCGCTCAATGCTGTTGCTTCTTAGCTGCTGCGCTGCTCGGCGATTCGTTCTGGCCTACTTCTTTTTCGTCCGCGGCTTTTGGCCTTTGGGCGATGTTCCGTTTCCGCCGCTGGCGGCCATTCGTCGCCGTTCACGGGGCGATGGTCCGTCGGACTCGGGCGCCAAAGTGTCATCGCCTCCGGCGCCGCCAGCTTGTGGCTTGTTGGGCTTGGGCAAAAGCTTGCGCTCCGCAATACCCCACAGGCTCGAGGCAATGAAATACAAGCAAAGTCCGGCGGGTACCTTAAAGAACAAGAAGGCGAAGAAGATCATCATGTACTTCATCATCTTCTGTTGCATCCGCTGCTGATCGTCCGTCGGCGGCGGCATGAACATCTTCTGCTGCACAATGAACAACGCAATGGTCACCACAGGCAACAGATTGAAGTACGGTCCAAGGAAGCCGGTTTCGGAGACCAGCATGTCTGGCAACATGAACCAGTCGCCCCAATAGAACAGCATGTCCGGTGCGGAAAGGTTGTCGCACCAGGCCGTCACTCCCGGAATCAACGGAGCTTGTCGCAGTTCGACATCCAGCATCAGCGCGCGATACAGGCCAATGAAGATCGGCAGCTGCAGAAACAGCACCAAACAACCGCCCAGCGGATGGTAGTTGTGTTTGCGGAACAGCTCTTGGGTTGCCCTCATTTTTTCTTGAGGGTTGTTTTTGTACTTCTCATTGATGCGACGAATTTCCGGCTGCAACATCTGCATCTTTTGCGCTCCAAGCGCATTCTTGCGGCTCAGCGGGAACATTGCGCCGCGCACCATCACCGTCAGGATGAGAATGGCAATGGCATAGTTGGGAATGATGCCGTGGATAAAATGCAAAACGTATTGCAGGGCTTTGGCGAACACGCCCCAGATGGGCCAGCCGTAATAGACCAATTCGCCCAGGTCGTATTCCGGCTCCGCCAACAAGTCTGTCGATTTCGGACCAGCAAAGACCCGGAAAGATGATTGCAGCTTCTCGCCGCGGTCCAGCACAACAGGCTCGCTCAGCAAACGAAAAGACGTGTTCGACAACCTCGGGAACTTACCCAATCGCGGCGTTCCCACTCGAATGGCCATCGCCCTGCCAACCCCCGGACCGCTCGGCACATCATCACCGCGCAGGGGAATAAGCCCTGTGGCAAAATAGCGCGAATCACCAGAGACTGACTTCAGCGGAACTTCTCCGCCCAAAGTTGGCAGTTCGTCAAACTCCGCAATGGCCGGCGCGCCAATCAACTCGGGCGTTTGGTCTTCAAACTCGAACATGACATCGCGAGCGCCAACGCCTTCAAACCAGCCGCGAGCCAGCTTGCTTGAGTACCACCAACCTTCTGTCGGCAGTCCCGTCAGCCCGTCTAGTTGATAGGCCAGCTCGCGTTTCTCGCCAAGATTCTCAATCTCAAGATCCAGCATCAGGTGATAGCTCGGCGGAAGCTCTTCGCCTTGCCTGGCTTCTTCCAAAGTGGATTTTTGCGCCAGAGTAAACCGCTTGGTGTACCGCAGGTTCCACTTCGCATCCGTGTATTGGAACTCAATGACGTTGTCCGTGTTCGCAGGACGCACCAACTCCCACGTAACGTTGTGCAAGTTCATCTCTGGCATTTCGGCTGGCAACCGGACCAGCGCGGTCTGTGCGCCGTTTCTGTTGTAGCCGAATTTCAGCCATGACCCGGCTGGGACTCGTTGCAGATAAGACCGAAGCTCGTCGATGTCGTCAAACTCGGTTTCGTCAACGGTCTTGACCAGATCACCATTTCGCAACCCGGCGAGCGCGAGTACGTGGGTGGGCGGAATGTCACCGACAAGAATGCCATCGGTGCCCTTGCCCAGATACTCGAGTAAGTCGACGGCCTCGGAAATCTCCGAGGAGATTCCCGCCTCACCTTCGGCCGGGCCGATGTTCCTCAAGGTCCACAAGAATGACAACGGATCTTGAAAGCCACTTCCCGGTGCCGTAACTGGAGCCACCAAACTCAGCGGCATGGGAGCCAAAGTCACTTCGCGCTCTGCGCTCGTTCCGTCTTTGCTCATCGTGGCGAGCTTCCACTTCGCGCCCACGCGCGCTTGGTCGCCAGCGAGCAAAGTGTTCCAGTCCAAGACCGATTCCATCGGCACCGTTTGACCATCAGGCGTGGTCACCGCTGTGATGGCATCGCCCACTTTCAACTGAGCGGTATCGGCAGGTGTCCCTGGTCCAACAACGGTGATCTCAATCCCGTCACGGTTATCGCCGGCCAACGGATCACGCGGACTGAGAAAGCCCACGTAGCCGCGTCCTTCTCGTCGGGCTTCCAAGTCTTGAAAGCGCGAGTTGTTCAGTTCGATACGTTCAATTGTTCCGCCACGATTGTTCACCGTGACCAGCATTACGTAGTCGCTTGCAGGGTCCAAGGAGCCCAGCGTCGCGCGTTGATGCGGGGATTCCGGCGGTGGCGGAACATACGGAGGCGGAGCCACCAAAGGATGTTCGTCGTCTTGTTCCGTCGCACCGTTCGATTGCTGCTCGTTCCCGCCTTCATTGTTTGCTTGATTCGCTGGTCGATTATTGCCAATCCACCAAATGTTGATCAGCAAGATCGAAATCGAGAGGCAAACAAAGAGAAGAACTTTTCTGGCCATGCGATCAAACTCAGGTCAAAGCAGCGTCGCTGCTTGGATTCTTGGACTAGCAGGCAAGTGCCCGGCCCGCGGAGAGAGCGAGCGAAACATCGACAAAAGCAGAGCGAGAGCAGGTTTGCTCTGTAGTAGTATTCTCCCGCAGGAGGCTTATCTTGCAATGCCGGGCGGGCTTTCTAACACCGCTCGAATCGCCTGATATTTCTTAGAGGAGAAAGGACTTGTTCGCCGCCCTGGGACTGTGGCAGCTATTTGCCATCACGAAGCCGGTCGCCCAATCCATTGTCTAAGTCCGGGATTCCGTAAATCTTGCGGCGGGTTTCTTCAAAATCGTAGGGAACGCGGCGAAACGTCAGAAGCTCCTCTTCCAGCACCACGTAGCACGCCCTGTTGTCGCCATCCCGCGGCTGACCAACAGACCCGACATTGACCATCAACCGTCCCTCATTGGGCAGGCGATACTCATAATTGGTGTCTTCCGGGCTGATGAATTCCGGCTGCTCCGTAAAAACGCCCGGGACGTGGGTGTGCCCTTGGAAGCAGAAACGCTGAATCAGCGCGAAGATCCGCTCCAACTTGCGGGGCATGTAGACATCTTCCGGGAAGACGTATTCATTCAGCGGGTTGCGAGCGGAGCCATGGACAAACAGGAACGGTTCATCCCGGTGCGTTCTGGGCAACTCTCCCAAGAACTCCCAACGCTCGTCTGGCTTGTCGCCAAATCGCAGCGGTTGTTCCAGCTGCTCGCGAGTCCAAAAGATGGCCTTTTCCGCAGTGGTGTTGAATCCTTCTGGATCAAACAGCGCACCTTGGTCATGGTTGCCGAGCAGGCATACGGCCGTTCGTTCGCGAACCAGGTCAATGCACTCGCGCGGATTTGGCCCATACCCGACAATGTCGCCTAGGCAATAAATCTCTTTGATGCCTTGCGCATCGATATCGGCGAGCACCGCTTCGAGCCCTTCCAGGTTCGAATGGATATCGCTGATCAGGGCTCGCTTCACAAGAACAGAATCCGAGAATCAGGATAACGAGCGGGCAGATGATGCGAGGGAAAAGGCGGGAGATTCAGTAGCGGCCCAACAGACGAACGATCGCCTTCTCTGTTCGCAAAATGTGTCCCAAAACAAAGTTGCGCCGCCTTTTCAGCGGCGCACATTACCAAACTGGAAGTCTAAGTAGGGCGGGTAGGAGGGTCAAGCCGGATCGCCGGATTTCCGTTGCATAGCCTATTCATCGTCGGCTTCTGGCGCGTCATTTGCGCGTTCATGCGGGGTCTCTTTCTCGCTTTCTGCTTTCTGGCTTGCTGGTGCCAGCGCCCAAGCGGCCAAAGCTCCACCAGCAAATCCAAACACGTGGCCAAGCCAGGAAACGTCCTGGGCTTGCTGTTCCGGCACAACAAGCCCCCAGAACAACCCGCCATAGAAGAAGCCAACAGCACATGCGATCAGCAGCGAACCCAGACTGCGCTCGAAATAGGCCCGAAGCAGCAAGTACCCGAAGAGTCCAAAAATGACTCCGCTGGCTCCCACATGTGAGCGCACCTCTTGGCCCCAGTCACTCAACGTACAGACTCCCAAGCCACAGACGATGGCCGAAATGACGCAGACGACGAGGAACACGCGGATGCCACGGAGCATGGCGGGCCAGCCAAGCACCAACAGCGGCAAAGGGTTTGCTCCCAAGTGGGCCCAGCCCGCATGGAGGAATGGCGCGGTAAGAATCCCCCACAGGCCGGATGCCTTTCGCGGCCGGATTCCGTAATCGTCGAATTCGACATTGGGGATCACGAAGTCCAACAGCGCGATCAACCATAGCCCAATGAGAATGCCCAGCAACACTTTGACATGCAAAGCTTGAGTGGACTTCCACGTTTTTTTGGCTTCAGTCATAGGCCGTATGTGGGATATTAACGCCTCCCCACGAGATGGAAATTGACGTGCCGGCTGCCCTTCGCGGTGGCTTCCGCTTCGAGTTATTCGCTGCCAGCGGGAAGTTCTTTGCTCTCGAAGTTTGACATTCTGGCAGAGTTTCCAAGCCGCGTCACGATTGACTTCAGCAATCCATTCCTTGATTTAGTTCATAACATGTCTCGCCGCGAAAAGATCGAAGCGTTGCTTGAGGATGATCCCCAGGATCAGTTTCTCCGCTACAGCCTGGCCATGGAGTTGGCGAAGGAAGGCGAACATGAGCGAAGCCAAACACTTTTCGCGAATTTGCGCGAGGATCAACCTCCGTATGTGCCGGCGTTCTTCATGGCAGCCCAGCACCTGGTTGACTTGGAACGGACTGACGAAGCCCGCGAACTGCTCACTGCCGGCGTTACGGCCGCAGAGCAGCAAGGCGATCTGCATGCGGCTGGCGAAATGCGCGAATTCCTGCTGACGCTGGGCTGACGATAAATTGCTCGTGCGTGTGATGCCAGGCGTCGATGCATTCTGTAACCGCGCCTGCCGTTTTCCGTGTTTGCCGTAGACCGTCGCCCAACGCACGACGCGTTCCGAGGTCTTGATTCAATTGCCAAAGATCGTGCTGGCAATCTCCAACGAAAGCTGCGCACTGGGCAAGGCGCGTTTTGAATTTTTGTGTGTTGGGGCTTCGTGGCGACCGAGATTTAGCCCAACGCATTATGCGTGAACCCACGGGGCAAATTTCAGTTTTCCAGGGGGCGCACGGAGGGAGCGATAAGCGGGAGATTCAATCGGTGTGACCACCAGTCTGCGCGCCGCCGTCATGCGCCCGAGATTGAGCCACTTCGGATCAGAGATTTTTTTGGCGTTGACTGTTGTTGTTCTTTCTGCCCGCGAATCGAGAACGCCATCCGCGTGTCGCTGCACATCTCAAACGCGTAAGCGTCCGCAACACGTTAGAGAACGTAATAGCCAAGCCAATCCTAAGCCCAATCCAAACCGGTGGCTTGCTTCACGCGGGCTTCGAACTCGCCAATCATTCCGCCGATGACATCCCAACCGGAGTTCTTGCGCAGCTCGATATCGCCTTGCCGGTTGACGCGAACCACGCTGTCCGCCTGAACGCCGGCGCTGCTGAGTTCGTCGCGTGACATTGTCTCGCCATCAGCCATCTCCAACAACAGACGGCCGGTCATCTCGATAAATTCCATGAAAGCAAATCTTGTCGAAGGGCAAGAATGTTGGACGAGTGCCTATGCTAGCCTGTGGTGCGGATTTGTGCCATCAGCAGAATGTCCAACGTCTCGATTTCCCTCCGCACTCGCGGCAAGCCGCTTATTCATTGCATGGCGAAGAGAGCTTTGGCCAAGGTCCGCAATCGCTGCTGATCCAGCTCAAAAGCCAAAGTTTCTTGCGAAGCGACAGGGTGCAGCCACGGCGTCTGCTGTGCTGTGGAATTCGAGGGCGGCGTCGCAACCGCGCGACTTTCCTTTGAGCCGCCGAGTGTCAGCATGTAGTTGATCGCGGTTGTCAGATCTTCGTGATCGTGCCGCACAGTCGGCTCAATCGGTAGCGATTCGGTCTGCGGAGCGTCCGAATGCGGCGCTGCTGCCTCGGTCGGCTGATCGCTGTTCACCAGAATGGCCACCGGAACTCGCCCAGGCGATTCAACCTCGCGGTTCCAAAGCCACCCGGCAGCTAACAACAGCGCGAACGAGGTGGCCAATGCGAGGAACTGCAGGGATGCCGCTTGCAAGTTTCGACTTGTGGACTTGTTTGCCGCAGGCGACACCTGCTGCTCAGTTGCGGAAGCTTCGATGCCGCGCAGCACTCTCGCATGGAGTTCGGCAGAAAACTTCGGCTCAACGTCGCGCGCGGCTGACGCCATGGCGAGAAAAGGATCGCTCGCCTGGTTCTCCGGATTGGCCGATTGATTGGGTGTTTCGTTGGTGTTCATGCTGCAAATCTGACCGGTGCGGAGTTCGAGGCGGGAAGGTTGATCTCAGCCGGCGAGTCCGAGTTCTGCCAGGCACGCAAGTGCGACCGCATGTTGTGTCGGGCTCTGGCAAGAATGGCCCTGGCCGAGGCATAAGTCTTGTTCAGCACCAGCGCCGTTTGCCGTGCATCAAGACCTTCAACGTAGTACATCCACAATGCGGTGAACTGATCCTGCGAGAGTTCGCGTCGGGCGATGAGCCAGATTCTCGCACGCGTTTCCCTGTCCGTGGCGAGTTGTTCGGCCGAACGCGAGCCATCAACAGGAGACTCGGCCTCCGCGGACGCACTTGCTTTGGCCTCGCGCTGGCTGAGCTTGCCCGCTTTGCGGCGAGCGATTGTGAACAGCCATGTGCTGATCTGCCAGCGCGGATCAAATCGCTGGATGGCCTGATACGCGGCCAGGAACGCTTCTTGAATTGCGTCTTCGGCCACATTCCGCGTGGGGCAATGATGTCGAAGGTAGTTCAGCAATCGCGGCTGAAATCGCGCCGCCAGTTCACCAAACGCTTCGCGACTGCCACCTTTGGCGGCGATGGCAAGCTGCTGATCCGTCAAGGAGTTTGGGCGAAGCGTCACAGTTACAAATATTCTCGTGTCTGGGGCGAGCCGGGCGGCAAAGTGTGCTGCAAAACTCCGGTGACCGCACGGCCGCGGTCACCGGAGTTGCAAGATCTTCGGCGACTAGCGAATAGTCTCTTCCTTCGCGGCGGTGCTGGACTCGGCTCCGTCAAGAACGAGAGAAATGGAGAGAGACCTGGCGTCGATTTTGACTTGCGGCTCAATCACACCGCGGAACGAGACGCTGATCTTGGCGCCGTCGGTCGTTGTGGAAAACGCCTTGGCGAGCATCGCGTGCATCGTCTCGGCGTCAATGTTCTTGAAGCTGAATCCCAGATTCAAACTCCGTTTGCCATCGGCCGGTTTCTCCTCCGCTGGCTGTTGTTCTTGCTCTGACTCATCCTTGTTCGCCACGACAGCGCCGGCTTGTGTGGCGCCAACTTGCTTTGCAGCGATGCCCTGGAAGAAACGGACCAGGTTCTCCGGCTTGAACACTTGGGCGATCGCCCCGGCAATCATGGAATTGGCCATCTCCCCTTCGCAACGGAATTCGCAAATACTCCCCTCGAAGGCAAGTGTCGCGTGCCCCGTCTTGATCGGGATCGGCAACGACATCCGCTCCAATGAATCAGGCGAGCAAGCATGAACCAACAGCACAAGGTTTTCGGGTGCGCCTGCGTTGATCTCCGCGCACTTTTCATCCGAGATTTGCTCGCGGACACCGTCTCGCCGTTCCAAAGCTTGCACAACTGGGCGCAATTGCTTGGAGAGAATGTATGTTCCGTCGCCGCAGTCGGCCGCGTAAATCGGCGAAGGATCGCTGGAGTTGTAGTCCTCGTCGGTTGACTTCAAGACTGCCGGCAAATCCAGCCAATGGTGGATTTCATAGTTGCCGTGCTTGACCACGACATAACCCGGCGCGTCGGCGAAGATTGCCCTGAGGCCATCAACATCGGTGTCAGCCCTGACGACCTGAAACGTGCCGCTTGAAGTGACAACAAGTGTCATATCGTGCAGAACAGTATCCGCCACCAGCTCGGCCGCCGGCCAACCGACAAAGCCAGACTCGAGCAAACCGCGTGTAGTTTCTCCAGCGAGTTGGCGGAGCGGCGCGCTGTCGCGCGCTTTGTCCCAATCCAGGTGAATGACCAGTTCCGTGTCGGGCGGTAGGTCAACCTGTTGCAGCTTTCCCGCTTCAGCCACGCTCAGGCACATCGCCAAAGCGGTCAGATACAAGGTCGCATGAAGTGTCCATTGAAGATTGCGCATTCCAGATTCCTTTCTGGATGGATGGTTGTTGAGTCTGTTGAATCAACTGGCGATCAATCGCCAGGAAATCCCATCTGCTGGCATCAAGCAAGACCAAATGCCAAGACGAAGAAAGCCAGACCAGCCTGCATTGCGTGCTGGCAGCGCCAGCAGGCATTCAATATCTGGTCGCATTTGGCCAAGCAGCAGGCGGCATTCAATCTTTATTGCCGGACAATCTGCTATGTGTGACAGACTTCTTGGGAATTTGTCGCGGACAGATTCGGCTGAGAAATCCAGCGATGGTGAACTCCGCGCATCAGGACGGCGTGATCAAAGTGAGCGGTCCCGCGGGGGAATCGGTCTTCGTCTTCAAAGAACTCTGAGCGCAGCGCGGTGACTTCGAGCGACTCCGACTTGGGATCATGCAATTCCAGATGCAGGCCTTCAAACGTCCGCCCGCTGCGATCGGGCGAATAGCCAATCGCGTCGCAGCAGATGCAGGCGGTCGCTCGTTGGAAACTGCGAAAAACGACGGATTCGAATTTCGATGACAGCTTTGTTTCGACTGCCAGTTCCGGCAGAGCGTGAGCGGACTCCGCAACGCTGACGTTGAATGTCCGCTCCGTCTCTTTGACAGCAAACTCGCGGTGGGAATGAACGCCGGGAAAAA
>CALJLD010000004.1 GCA_937982665.1 uncultured Planctomycetales bacterium | reverse complement strand
AGATCATCCTCACCATCCAGCAAACAAAGCGAAGGGACGACTCGCTCACGATCCAAATGTTGGATCAATCGCAACACCCAATGCTCTGTGCCGCCGTGGCAAAGGCGGTCCAGCATGAAACAGACATGCACGGGAGCAACTGGAGTTGGCATGGATGGCGCGGGACCAATCAGTTTGGCAACATCGGCGGCGGGATTCGCTCGGCGAACTGGTGTAGATGATTCGCCATTCGCGCGATCCGCCGAAGCCGCAACGTCATCACCTTGCCCCGCGGCGGCGGAAGTTGCCGTGGAAGTCGCTTCGGTCGAGGTGATCGCGAAACGCGAATCTGAAGTTGAGTTGATTGCCACAGGTTACGTTTCGAAAGATGATTCAAACACCAATAGTAATCACAACCGCTGGGTTTTGCCTGGTCGCATAAGAACGATTGCCCATCGCACGGCGACAAAGCCGCTTCAGTCGATGTCATCCTCATGCGCGTCATCGACTTGAAGCAAATGCCAGACCCCGGGAGCGGAATCGTGCAATAGCCAGGCAATGCTGTCGCGCAAGTGTTTCTTTTGTTGAGAGCGATGATGCCAGCGGTGACCGGGAGTGGAAAGGCAACCCCAGACCGCGTACACGCGGGCGTGAAGTTCGCACAACTGCAACAGCGGCACGGAACACGGCAATTGCCAATTCAGTCCCTTGAGGAAGCTGTGTTGTAGCGCGCGTGCGCGTCTTCCACTGGCGACAATGCTGTGAGACTCGTGCTTCAGGAACAACAGCAAATTGATTGCGTCCAGCGGTCGCGGCTCGCGCGCGTAGCCCATGAAATCCAGCACGACGAGCTCGTTTGCCACGCGATGGCTTCCGGCGATGTGATTCTGATCCGAAATTTCCGTGTGGGAAACCATCACGTTCCACGGACCAAAGTCACCATGCCGGCCGGCGATGGGGATTTCTTCGCCGGCAGCCTGTTGTACCAAAGTCTCCATGCGGCGATTGACGTGCGAAAGGAGTTCCGCGGGAATCCGAGAATCGCCCGCGGCGTCGATCTTTTCCAAGCGAAGTTGAATCCGCTCAACAATGCCTTGCAGATGGCTCTCATCACCATGGCCAGGCTTGGTGAACTCTTGAAAGCTGCCCAGCCAACCACCAAGCGCGCGATAGTTTTGCTCAAGAGCTTGAAAGTTGGCAGCAGAAGAGAAGCTTCGCAGCGCGCGATGCTGCGCGACAAGTTCGCTGCCACTGATGTGCTGCATGACAAACGTATCGAGTTCCGGTATCACGCAGAGAGGTCGCGGAACGGACAGGCCTTGCAGTTGCTCGAACTGACCATACAAGTGATCCAGGATCTCGTACTCAACAGTCGCTTGAACCTGACGATCCCAAAAGGGGCGGTTCATCGGATCGCGCACAGTGCTCTTGGCCACAACTCGACACGCGCCGGATTGCGTGCTTACGTCCAGAAATCGAATCTCAGAGAAGGGACGCTTGATGACTTTTGCGACCTGCACATCCACGAGTGGGCCGCGGTCGGCAGCTTCCCAGGCGGCGGCAAGTTCCACGCGCAGCACGTTCAGCCACTGGGGTGAACCGAGTGCCAGGTTCTTTTCGCGTGTTGTTAGTGCGGCTGACAAATTGAGGTCTTTGTTGCTTTGCTGTGGATGAAGTTCGCGCGTTGCTTTGCAAGATGTCGCTTAGCTGGACTTCACCGCTTGTGGCGAAGTGGCAAAACCATTGGGGTGCGTTGAGTGCCACTTCCATGCGGTTTCCAAAATGGACTCAAGCGTTGTATAGGCCGGCTTCCAGTTCAGGGCTTTTCTAGCCAGCGAGGAATCGGCAACGAGTTCCGGGGGATCGCCAGCGCGACGGGGACCGACGACCGCGGGAATTTCATGGCCAGTGACTTGCCGGCAAGACTCGACAACTTCTTTCACGCTGTAGCCGCGGCCGATGCCGAGGTTGGCTCTCAGTTGTTGCGGCGAATCTTCCTGGGCGAGCTTTTCCAGCGCCGCCTGATGCGCGGAAGCGAGATCGTCCACGTGCACATAATCGCGGATGCAGGTGCCATCGGGCGTGGGGTAGTCATCGCCAAAGATGGCGATGTGCTCGCGCTGTCCTAATGCCACTTGCAGCACGATGGGAATCAAGTGCGACTCCGGACTGTGGTCTTCGCCCAGGTCTCCGTCCGGGCTTGCGCCGGCCGCGTTGAAATATCGCAAGGCGGCAAAGGAAAAACCGTACGCGGTGCGGAAGTCCGCGAGCATTTGCTCAACGGTTCTTTTGGAAACGCCGTAAGGGTTGATGGGCGACAGGGGGAACGACTCCGAGATGGGCATGGAATCCGGAGTGCCATAAACGGCGGTTGTGCTGGAGAAGACAATCCGCGTAACGCCGACAGCCCTCATGGCTTCGAGCAGGCTCAGGCTGCCGACGACATTGTTGCGGTAGTAAATCTCCGGGCGCTGAACGGACTCGCCCACGAGCGACGCTCCGGCAAAATGCACGACGGCTTCAATCTGATGATCGAAGAGCGCGGCCTCCAGCCTTGCGGTATCGGCCAGGTCACCTTCAATCAATCGACCGGCGGGCACAGCCTGACGATGCCCTAGCGACAGGTTGTCATACACCCAGACATCAAAGTCGCGGCGTTCCAGCCAGCGAACGGTATGACTGCCGACATAGCCGGCTCCGCCTGTGACGAGGACTTTCACGATGATTAGACTTTCAGGACGTTGATTTGGAAGTTATTGGCTCGATGACGGCACCGTTTGTGGACGCGCTGTGACAATGCTTATGGACGGTTGGTCAAAGCGCGGCTTCTTGTCGGCGTTCGCGTGTTTGCCGTTGGGGTTGGCCGGCAGGTTTGTCTTTTGTTTCTGCTGCTTGTTTCTTGCCTGAGGCAAACTTGTTTCGGCCGGGGAGAATCGCTTCGCGAATGACTCCCCACCCGCAGGCCATGTGGATGGTGAGAAAAACAGGCGGCAACCAAGGCAGCACGCGCAAGTCTTGCGTGAAGGCCGCCAGGCCTAGCGAGACCGCCCCGACGGCAAACGCATAGAGCGCGAGAACTCCAAGGTAGATCCAGGCGAACGGCGCGGCCACAAAACTCAGCGGCAGCCCAACAACCAGCCCAATCAAAAACAGCGCCGGCACCAAGGCCGGAAGCGAGAAGGTTTCGCGATGTTTGCGGAGTAAGCGGATACGGCCGCGTCCGTAGCGAACAAGTTGCCGGAACAGCCCTCGCAGGGAGTTGCGCGGCTCATAACGGACGGCAATCTTTGGCGTGAACAAGCAACTCAAATCGGCCTTGTCGACGCGATGATTCAGTTCGACGTCTTCGCAAGCGTCAAAGGATTCGTCAAAGTAACCCACCTGATTGAAGACATCACGCCGATAAGCAACGGCGACGCTGTGCGCCGGGACGAGTTGTTCCTCTGATGAGTAGATGAACGACGAAGGGTGATGGCCGAGCCAGGATGATCTTGCCGCGGCGATTGCCCTTTGCAAAGTGCTGGCGCGATTGACGTCCAAAGGTTGAGGCCGACCGAGGCAATCCGCGCCGCTGCGCTCGAAGGCATCCACAACTGCGTGAAAGAGGTACTCGTCAGGCACTTCGCAATGGCCATCAACGATGAGAATCAACTCGCCCTGAGCGGCGCGGATGCCAACGTTTCTGGCAGCGCTGGACCAGCGCTTCGGGTTTTCCAGCAGGCGGACTTGCGGATGACGGCGAGAAAACTCCGTCACAATGTTGCGCGTGCTATCGGTGGATTCGCCATCGACAACCAGGACCTCGAAGGCGTCCGACGGGTAGTCCTGCTTGATCAGTTGCGTCAGCGTCTCATGAATGTGCTTGGCTTCATTGCGGACGGGGACAATCACGCTCAAGAACGGCGTCTTTGCCGTTGTTTCGCGCGGCGCATTCCATCGGGCTGATTTAGCGGAGATTGTCATCGGTGAATCACTGTCATCGATCAGCTGACTGCGTTCCTGGCTGATTGCGTTGAGACCTGCGGTTTCCGCACGATGCCTGTCGTGCCGTTTGCGTCGTTCGGCTGATCTGCGGAGTCCCACTGCGAGACATCAATGCCTGCCTGGCGGAGCACATCAGAAACGGTTCCGAATTCAAAGCGGGAGATAAACTTGTGCAGTTTGGCTTCCGTCTTTTTCAGATTGACGTAATGTCGAAATCGCGAGACGCGGCCTGCCACTTTCAAACGCGGTTGGGCCGGATCAATTTCCCAAGGATGAATGTAAAACATTCCGGGGATTTCAGCACGGTTTAGTCGTTGCCAACTCTTCAGCATGAACCGCAAAGGAAACAAACGAAAGTATCCGCCGCCGGAAATGGGAATGTTCAAACGCGATAACCGGCGAACAGACGGGGGAAACTCAACAATTGGGCCGGCAGAGGTTTCTCGCGTGTGGATTTCCCGGGAAGCTCCGGCGATGCCGTAGCGATCATGCCGCACGGGGAAAACGCTGGAATCGATGCGGTATCCTTCTTCGACCAGAATGTCCAATGCCCAAAGCGATTGGTTAGTGATGGAGAAGCTTGGCGCTCGATAAGCGAACACCGGCCTTCCGATGATGTCCTCGATGATTTCGCGCGATTTGGCAATGTCATTGCGAAACTCATCGCGCGTCTGGTTGTATACCAATCGATGCCAGTATCCGTGCGAGCCAATTTCGTGCCCTGCGTCATCAATCCGGTGGACAAGTTCCGGATATTTGTTGGCGACCCAACCGAGGACAAAGAACGTTGCGCGAATGTCATGCTCGGCAAGCATATCAAGCAGCCGCAAGGTGTTGTCGACCACGCGACATTCGAACTGGTCCCACTCTGAACGGTCAATGCCTGACTCAAACGCCGAAACCTGGAAGTAGTCTTCCACGTCCACGGTGAAGGCGCTTAACACGCGATGGTTGGTTGCATCAGCCGGTTGCATCCGCTTAGCCTATTGTGCTGGAGCAACGGAATGAGAAGCTCGATCAGCGCCGTTTTGTGCAGCAGCGCCGTTCTCTGCGGAGATGGCGCGGTCTTTGTGCTTTGATGCGCTGCCATTGGGTTCCGAGGCGTGACCGTTCGATTCTCCGTTGACGTTTGTTGCCTGTGCACCGTTCTCTTGGACTCCATTCTGATCTGTTTCGAGATCTGAGTGGAGGGAATTCTCGGCGTCGGTTGATTGGGCAGCGGCAGTTTGTGCCGATGATGATTCAAGAGATGCTGACTCGGCGGGTGCTGATTTGGCCGGTACAGTTTGCGCAATCGGCTCCGCCGGGAGGAGGTGTTCAACGCTGGGTGTGGGAATTCGCAGAATGCGGATGCCGGACGTGCGGGTGAACTCCGTGGCGCGAAGCAGCGTGCATACCATGATTCGCCAGTCCAACCAGGCTCCGGCACAGCGGGCATATTCCAGGTCATAGACCAATTTGCGGCGGACGCTCGCCAGGTCCACATCCGGTCCCTGGTGCACTTGCGCCAGGCCGGTGATGCCGGGACGAATGCAGAGCCTTTGCGAAAACTCCGGGACGTGTTGTTCAATCTTGGATGTGAACTCGGGTCTTTCGGGTCGGGGGCCGACCAAGGCCATCTCACCCCGCATGACGTTGAACAACTGCGGCAATTCATCCAAGTGCAGATTGCGCGTGATCTTGCCGAGCAACGTGACGCGTGGATCGCCCGGTTTGGCCCAAACCGCGCCGGTCTTTGCCTCGGCATCCAAGTGCATGCTGCGAAATTTGTACAGCGTGAAGGGTTTGCCGTTGCGACCGAGCCGCGTTTGCCGATAAATGGCCGGACCCGGAGAGGTAATGCGAATCAAGATGGCAATCAAAACCATCACAGGCGCAAACCCGATCAACATGACCAGCGCAAGGGGCCACTGCCACAGCATTGCCCTTTCAAAATAGGGCGCTGGGGTCACGTTGGCGTAAACGTCCATGTTGGTGACGTCAGGTTGGGAATCAGCAAGCGGGGCACTTCCGTGATCACGGCATGCGGTATCGGCGGGCCGTGATTGCCCTTGCTCGGCACGAGATGACATTACAACTCAATCCTTTTCACAAGCAGAAGTACGAACGTCCAAGACATCCTTGATTAGCTCGCAGACTGGGTCTGCTGGATCGTCCGTCGAAGTAGCGGTAGGAATTCTTTCAGGAACTCTATTGAGAGATTGTCGTCCAGTTTCTGCCCTTTGAAGGCCGGCATCGCCAATTGAATCTTGTACAAGTACGGCAAGCCCATGTAGGCAATGCGGGGATAGTCGGCCGCGGTGGATGTTCCGTCCGTTCCCCAAGCGTGCGAAACAATCAGACGATGCCCTGGATCATCTTTCCGGGAGACGGCCATTGTCCAAAACTCTTGTTTGACGCCATCTGTGTCTGTGAATTCGATCTTGCGGCGCGTGCCTGTGCCTTGGAAGTCAATCGCCGAGTAACAAACTTGGGGATCATGAGCAGTGATGCGGCCTGGTGACCCAACAAACACGGCAGCGGTGATTCTGGTGGGGCCGCCGTTTCCTCGTGGGGGATTGCCGGAGTATTCATACTGAAAGCTGGCGTGGCCGGTTGTTCGCAGCATTTCCAAAACACTGTCGGAAATCTCACCGGACTCGCGGAACCGCCAGTTGGGCAACGACTCTTGCGACATGTTGGTAATGACCTGGCCAACTTCCTGCAGTCCTCCGCGTTTATCCCAACGATTGGCAAAGTAGCCATGTGAGATGGCCGCGGCGGCTGTCATCACAAACAGAATTCCCGCAACGACAGCAAATCTCTGAGGGCTTCCGCCGACTTTGATCTGATGCCACTTGGGCGCAACCGGCGCGGTCTTTGTGTCTCCACCGTTTGCTGGCGAAGCTTTGCCCGATGAGTTCTTCGTCGCAGCATCTTTAGCTTTTTCTGCTGGCTTATCTTGCTTGATGTCAGTCATTGGTTGCCTCCTGGGCGGTCTCGAACTCGGCGCGAAGCTTGGTCAGCATCTCGGTGTCGAGAGCGGTCAGCACCGCATTATCGATGCCAAGCTCAAGAGCATTCTCAAAGCTTTTTTCAGCCGCGTCACGTTCGCCTGTCTGGTATTGGCATTCCGCAAGGTGGAGATAGTAAACCGGCTTGTCATCCACTCGCAGCAAGATGCGCTGCAGGATGCGTAAGGCGTCGTCATATCGCTCAAGCGCGATGAGGACGGATGCCTTGGTATCCAAGAGCGCCGTGTTGTCCGTACCGCGAGCATTGATTGCCCTATCAATGTGCCGCAGCGCTTCGTCGCCGCGTCCATCCATTTCGGCCAAGAGCAGTGCCAGGTTGTTGAGTGCTGTGATGCTTGTTTGCCCCGAGCGTTGCAAGGCTCGCTCGTAGAGCGTGATCGCTTCGCGAGTTTCGCGTTGAATTTGCCGCAAGGTCGCCAAAGCGATCAGGAAATCGACTTCTTCGCTGCACTCGTTAATTCCGCGCTGAATGACGGATCGCGCTCGATCCATTTGGTCCGCGGGGGCGCCAGCGATTGTCAACGTCGTCAACAATCCAATCATCGAGCTGACGTCCTCCGGCTTGGCATGTTCCAAAGCCAGGTCCATGGCTTCTGGAATTCGCTGCTTTTGGGCGAGCCAAACGGCGTAAGAAGTGAACGTCTGCGGAAGGAGCTGCAATCGGCTCTTGTGCCAATTCTCGGCGGCCGTATCACGCCCAAAGGTCTCCGCCAGGTCGGCGGCGGCCAGCATGATTTGCGCTTGCAGCACTCGGTTGTCTGGATGCTTTTTGAGTTCCGGGTCAATGAACTCCAAGATAATGCCATCAATGCGATCAGGTTCGCCACGCGAACGGGCGATGTCGCAGTAGGAATAGATCAAGAACCCAAGCGGCACGGACTTGGCCGCACGCATGGCATTCAATCGTTCTTCCGCTTCGTCAAGCTCTTTCGCTTTGATCAACAGCTGAACGTGATACTGTCTGGCGTCAATGGTGGGATTGGGGGCTTCCACCAACTCACGCATTCTTTCGAGCGCGCCTTCCAGATCACCGGTCTTCTCATAGATCTCCGCAAGCAATTGCTGGTCCGCAGGCGACTGACGCACACTTTCCGCGATGACCTCTTCCATGAGTTGTCGCGCTTCGTACTGGGCGTCGGAATCGCCAGTGCGAAGTTTCATCAACGCCAACAAGCGGCGATCATCCAGGCTGACACCATCACCGGACTCTTCGACGAGAACTTCGTACGCCCGCTCCCAATCATCCAGCGTCCCGGCTTCGCTGTACAACACGGCCAACAGCCGAGTAATGTCGTTCGCCTCGGGATCGAGGTCTTTGGCTTGTTCCAAAAGCTCGATGGCGAACTTGCGATCTCTGCCTGCGAAGAATGGAGCCGCTGTGCGGATGATTGTGATGTCTTTGTTGCCGCTGATTCGCAAAGCGCGGCGATACTGCTCATCGGCTTCATCAAATTCGCCGAGAAGCTGATGACATTGCGCGGCGAGAAACGAGAGCGTTTCCGGCTTGGCATCCGCGTCCCGCATGAATCGCTGGAGCGCTTCCCGTGCGCCGTTCAAAGCTTCTTCTTCGCCACTCTCGCGATACTTCGTAATGTGGCAGCCAACCAATTGAATCAACGCTTGAGGGTTGGTGGCATCCAAGTCCAACGCTTGCAAGAAGACTTGTTCGGCTTCGTCAAGTTGGCCGGCGAAGACAAGCGCGGAACCGTACCGCAGCCAGTTGCGAAGGCTCGTCCGGTCAGCGTCCAATTCCGCCTTGGCAAAGGCGACTGCCTGACCGAACTCACGCGACTGGATGGATTTGAGCCATCCGAGTGCGCGACCATCGGCAGAAATCTTGGCCAGGAACTCTTCCGCGTCAGCGTATCGATTGAGTTCACTCAACAACTCAAAAATCCGGCTGGCAATTGCGGGGTTCTTATCGCCATAGCGGACCGCATCTTGATAGGCCACCACGGCATCGGCCGGCCGGCCTTCTTCTTCGGCAATCAGCGCTTCCAACAGTTTCAACGGTGACCAACGATCTCGTTCGCCGCGCAGGATTTCGAATTCTCTCTTTGCCCCCGCGAGGTCACCGCCGCGCAAAGCCAATCTGGCTTTGAGGTACCTGGCCGTGACGCCTTCGGCACCTTCCAGCTGCTGCACCTTGTTCAAGTAACGTTCGGCTTCATCGAGCTCGTTGGAGGCAATCGCCAACTCGACAAGCCGGCGATACTCGGGCAGATCCGCGAGCGAAGGTTCACCCAGCAAAGAAGCCAGTCGTTCACGTCCTTGCTTGGGTCTCCCCAAGCGCGTCATCTCAAAGTTGCCCAGAATCCGCTCAAGGTTTTGCTTCTCACGTCCTTCCGCCAACCCAATGGCTTTGATGAGTTCTTGTTCGGCAGCCTCGTTGTCTTGCCTTCGGGCGTTGAATTCAAACTGCAGGACGTGGAATCGCTGCTGAGAAATCTCGTTCAATTCTTGGGCAAAGTCATGTGCACGTTGTTCATTGCCGGCCAAGAACGCGTTGAGCGCCAGGGCTTCGACGATTTGCGTTGACTTGGGGTTGCGGGCTTTGGCGTCGCGAAGCAATGTTGCCGCGCGATCGTAATCCTTTTGTGTGATGGCCGCTTCCGCGCGGAAGAGCGCCCACTTTTCTCGTTCGGCAGGCGGCAATGATTCATCGTCCGGAAACTGCTCTTCAAGTTCGCGCCAGTTCGGCTGAATTCCGGATCGCTTGGTTAAGCTGAGAACAACCCGGGCGAAGCCTTCGCGCGCCGGGTAGAACACCGGCTTTCTCTGCAGCGCTTGAGCATAGTAATTGTAAGCCGTGCCGATTTGGCCTTGCCGCTCCGCCAACATGCCGAAGTATGCAGCCACGCGCGAGTTCTCTGGATAGGCCTCGTCCGCCCTCCCGATTTGTTGAGCCGCGGCGTCAAAGTCCTGCAGGACGACATGACAATCGGCCGCATTCAAATGGGCGTTGACCTTCTTCTCGGCGATCTCGGCGGTTGCCACTGCGGTGCCCAGTGCAATCACATAGCGGTCCCAGGTTTCAATCGCTTCGTAATATCTTCCTTCTTGTTGCAACAAGTGCGCTTCAACACGCAACAGCTCAGCGGAAATGGCGTCCAGCTCGCGAGTTGGCAATCCAAACGCGGTGATGTCCGTGTCCGAGCCGTACTTCGCCTGAAGTCTGCCAAGAGGCTCCCAAGCTTCCTCATGACGTCCCACGTCCGTGAGGATCTCGGTCAGCAGGAGTTCCGCGCGAAATCCCAGTTGCTTCAAGGCGTCGCGCGAGTCGTTAAGCACGGCAACCGCCTTGTCGATATCTCGCTGGCGGTACAACAACGCCGCATAGTTTGTGTAAGCGTGATGCAGAATGACCTGGTCATCAAAAGACTCGATCTCATCAACATTCTTGGGGGAAACCTGGATCGACTTCTCAAAATAGCGCAAAGCGGAGGCAACATCGTTATTGGCGAACGCAAACAAACCGGCGCGAGACCAAATCACAAACTCACGATCAACAGGATCCTGGTCGGCGTCGTGTTCGACAAGCCGGGCGGCCTCTTCGATGCAGGGTCGGGCTTTGTTGTGCTCGGCGGTGTCCATGTAAAACAAGAACGCGGCCAGCCAAGCAAACGGATCGTTTGAGTTATCCGTGGTGAGCGTAAGCATTGTCGTTTCCGCGGAACGCTTGCGAAGTTCAGCGGCTTTGCCGACAGAATCCCGCAACTTCCCGTCTCGTTGAAGCCGAGCGAATGCGAGACAAATCTCGTTGTCATTAGGCGCAGCTTTATAGGCTTCATCAACTGACTTCGCCAGCAGCATTTCACTTTGAGCATCCGGCTTGGCGACTTCGTGCTTTTTCAGACCGCACAGCACGATGAGTTGATGTGTTCTCGGCGGCACAGGCTGGGTTGATTGAATTCCGATTGCGCTGCGCAAATGCGTAATCGCTTTGTCGAAAGAATCCGCGCGCTGCCATTGCTGGCCTTGTCGATACAGCAATTCGGCCGTGGCCACGTGCAAATCAACCGTCAAGTCCTTGCCTGCATCAGGATCCTGGCGAAGCCGTCCGATCGCTTCCTCGCAACGTTGAATGCGCGTATCAATCGGTGTCGAGTCTTGATTGGCGTACAGCTTTGCAAACTCTGCAAAAGCAATCGCGTCGTCAGGCCGCAGTGCGATGTAGCGCCGATAGGACGTGACTGCATCTTTTGGCTTGCCTTGCTCGTTTTGCTCTTCCGCAAGCTTGAGCAACGCCGTCGCTTGCCGTTGCACTTGAAATGTGCTCCAGGCGTACAAGCTTCCGCCAAGCACCAGAACAACAAGAGCCGTAATGGCGAGCAATCGCAGGTTAATGGACCAACGTCGGGTGTGTTCCGAAGTGGGGAGCGAACCGCCGCGCTTGTCCTTCTTTTGCGGACTGGCGACAGTTCCCTGCTTTTTCGCTCGGGCCTTCTTCGATTTGCTGGCCATAAGTCGCTATAGGTGTTGTAAAGATTGCGAAGTGTTCTGTTGAGCCGAGGCTTGTCTTGGCAATGCGGACAAATCAGACGGAGTCCGCCGGTTCATCCCAATCGTCAGCATCATCGCCAGTGAGGGAATCAACGGCGTACGCTCGTGCGTAGGTTCCGTACTGGTTGAGGTATTGCTTCTTGGGGATTCCAGAGAGTACACAACCCACCAGCTTTGCTCCGGCGTCACGAACGCGATTGGCTGCCGCGGCGACCTGTGCCGTCCGGCTCTTGTCTCGCATTGAGCAGATCAATACGCCATCAACTGCGCGAGAGATCGCCAAGGCTTCGCTCGCACAAAGGACCGGCGGCGTATCCACAACAACGTAGTCATAGCCGGCGGCGAGTTCTTTCAAGACCGCCTGAAATCTCCCCTGGCCAAACAGTGAGTGTGGCCTCTCGGTGAGGATTCCTGCTGGCAACAAATGCAACTTGTGACCCCAGTCCGTGACAATCGCCTCGCGAGGCGAACAGCGACTGGTCAAAACGTCCACAAGCCCTGGCGCTTCTTCGATGTTGAACAGGTGGGCAAGGTCCGGATCGCGAAGGTCACCGTCAATCAGCAGCACACGCTCGGAGCACGATCGGGCGAAGCTCATGGCTAGCTGTGCGGCCACGCTGGTTTTTCCTTCGCCAGAGATTGCGCTGCAAACGCCAAACACGCGCATATGCTCAGTCTGCGGAGAATACATCAGCGTGGCGCATATCTGATCGATACTCTCTTCGTAAACCGGAGTGCCGTCCAATTCGGAATCGACAGTCAAACGCCGGCTGGGAAACTGCGTGATCTCGCCAATCACGTTGAGCGAGCTCTTGCCTTTGAGGTCGCTGGATGTGGAAACGCGCCGGGTCAGGAATTCCCATCCAATGGTCAAGCCAAACGGAACGCACAATCCCAGAACAGAAACGATCACAATATATGGCCACGGCGATGAGATGCTCTCGCTGGGCAAAAGTGGCATATGCACCAACTTCACTTGCTCAGGAGCGCCGCGTTCTGTTTGCAGTTCCGTTTGCTCCATGGTCAGACGATTCAACACATTGTCTTCGATCTCGAGCTGGCGGTTCGCTTCCTGCAATTCCAACCGCGCTTCGCCCAACTTCTTGAGCTCTTCCTGCTTGTCATCAATTTGCCCTTCCAGGACCGACTCATATTCCTCGAAGTTGCGCAAGCTGGATGTCAAATCGGCGATGCGCTGAGTTCGCTGCGATTTCGTTTCGGCTTTCATCGCCCGAAGCATTGTGGCTTCAATCTCAGGACGAAGCTCCGAGCGCAGCCGATCCAATTCATCCTGCTTGCTGTTCCAGGTTGACTTCAACCGTTCGACAACTGGCAAATCCGGCGCCTTGGCCAGGGCGTCCTCGTAAACGCGCTTAGCTTCTTCAACTTCCAGGTTCTTTGTGATCATCCGCTGATCACTCTCCAGCGCGGCATCAACCAACTCTTGCGGCGGTGGCGACGGGTCTTCGTCAATGCCCAACTGCAATTCACGCAGTTCGCGTTCCATGATGGCCTTCTGCATCAGCGTATCCAGACGCTTGGCTTCCAGCACCGCCAGCGGGTTGGCTTGCACCAGCCCTAGACCGCTCTCGTCAAACACATCGCGGTCCATGTTGGGATAGACCTGCCCAAACAAGACGCGAATTTCCTTTTGGATCCGTTCTTTGGCCTGCCTGTGCTTTTCCTGCTCTTCTTCAAGGATGCGCAGGAGTTCCGCGTCGCGCTGCCCTCGTTCGACATCGCGCTTGTAATTCATGTACTCGGTCACAACTTCCTTGACGACGGATTGCGCCATCTCGGGCGTGGGCGATGTGTACGAGACGATGAACAATTCCGAGTCCGATGGCGATGCGACGTTAATCTTCTCGCGCAGCCATTCGATTTGCTGATCGCGATGCGGCGGCAACTCGTCCATGTGTTCGACGTCCAACTTGTCCAACACCGGATGCAAGATCACGGGGCTTTTGATGAGCTGAGCTTGCGTGCTGCGAAAGCGGGACATGGCCGCGCGGTTTTCCAGCGAGCCAGCCTGAAACGCAAGCGTGGGCTTGACCGAGAGAATCTGCAGCCACGCGTCAGACTGATACTCCGGCTTCTTCAAGAAGAAGACGGCAAGCGAGCATCCCACGGCAAGAACCAGACCGATGGGCAAACAGAGCTTCCACCATCGCCGGAAGGCCGATTTGACAAACGACAACGAGAGCGCTGCGCCGCCATCAGCCGCGTCAACGTCAATCGCGGCCGGATATCCATACCCGTAACCGTTTTGCAGTTTGGTCTCAGATCCTTCTGTCGAGATGAGGTCGTTTGTGCTCATCGATCCCTATTCGCTGTGTTGTAATCTTCGCTGTCTTTGGGGTTGGCTCCAGGAACACGCTCCCTGTGCTGACTTGTTTCTCACGCTTTGGCCTTCTTCTTGCGCACGTCTTTGGCCGCGTGCAAGATGGTCCGGATTTCCACGGACTCCACTTCCACAAACACTCGCTTCAAATACCAAACCAAGGCGCCCATCATTGCCGCGGCGACAAAGATCACGAAGAAGCCGGCCGAATCGTGAATCAACTGCTTGGATGACTCTTCGCCGAAGTACTGATAACACAGGCCAGTCCCGGCGATTCGCAGCGAGTTGGAGACCACCGCAATGGGCAACACGCTGGCGACAACAATCGCTTTCTCCCACCAGGGTCGCCGCATCACAATGCAATACGCGGCGGCCAAAGCGGAGATGCCCAAGAACATTCGCAGTCCGGAGCAGGCCTCTTCCACGTTGAGCACGTTGTCATCCAGAACAATGACATTGCCCATGGTCACCGCCGGCTGGCCCACAACCTGCAACATCCAGGCACTGACGGTTGTTGCCACGCTTTGCAGCGGAAAGCTGAGTTGGCTTTCAATCGAATACGGAAGCGGCGCCATGAAAAACAGGAACGCAACCGCCGGCAGCGTCCACAACATCCACCGCAATCCGCATAGCAGCCAGATGGAACCGGCCAGCCATATCGGAATGGTCAACGCATCCAGCGGCGCGATGTAAAGCAAAACCCCAACCAATCGCAGGGCGAGCGCAAAAACCAACAGTCCAATCGCGACGACCGATGGCGCCATGGGGTGATCCAAAGGCATACGGTCACGCCGCAGCCACAGGAAGAACGCCGCCAACGGAATCACGAAGAACCCGTGCGAATAGTCCGCTTCGTTGGACCAGATTTCAAACAAGCCCGCCAAAGTTGGCGCATATGACCAGATAAACGCCAGCAGCAAGACAACCGCGCCGCCGACCATCAATGTGCGCTGGTGCCTGTTCAGCTCGCGCATGGGGATCCCTTGCGGTGCTGCTTTGGGTTGCGCATCACCTCTTGAGATATTGCGGCGGCCGGATTGGATATTGGTCGATGCCATCAATTCTGTTCGCAAAGAAAACCTGGTAACGAATGCCTACAGGGATTGGGAACCAAAAGCGGCAAGCAACAACAGCCGCAATTTGCAGGCGCGCTGATTGCCGAAGCTTTTTGGTCTGCGCCGCACCGCCTGATGGAAATGGCCGGAGCAATCCGTGGCCATATTCTTAAGGCGAAGACTTCGCGGTGTCGTACTCACAATCTCTGCGGGATTCCTGGCCACGCGTCTTGTGAAATGGAATTTGAAGTGACTCTTGCTCGGAGATGCCTGGCATGCTCGCCCGTGGCGACGCGCGCACTCCGGAAGCGCAATGGGATTGGGGATGTTTATTGGGCGAAGATTGGCAACTTGTAGGGGCCCCAACTGCTCCTTACGACACTGGTTAAGGTGTCATCCCGAGAGCAGCAACCATGGCAGCGCATAAGCAAACGACAAACGTGACGCCCAAGCGCCAGGGAGTTGCCAATCAGCAAAGCGATACCAAGTTGGGAAGACCGCTATTCAAGGACTCGTTGACATTTGCGGTTGCCCGCCTGCTCCTCCTCAGTCTTTTTGCAAGACTGCCTTCCGTAACATAACCAGCAGCGCCATTTGTGGCGTTGCGACAACGATCTTCCCTGAAAAGCAAATGGGGTACGGTTGGCTGGCCCAAACGATTTCCCGGACGCCCGGAAGTTCATCATTGAACTTCTCGCCCGAAAAACCAGATTTCAGCGTATATGGGATGGTCAGAAAGTCAAGCCTACGCGGGGTTTCGTGCAATCTTGCCCCTGCCACACCCCTGGCCGGAACGCCGGTTTTCGCGATATTACTGACTAGTGGCAGGCACTTCATCCCGGTGAACGATCGATCCAAGATCAGGCGATCTTGATTGATTCGCAAGCTGGCCGTTTGCCACTCGAATACCCCAGGGACGCAAACCTCGCGCCCAATGCTGATCGCTTCCTGGCGGCCGGCTGACAAATCACCGCGGCCCAACAGAAAAAACGCCAGCATGAAAATCCATCACACCACAATTCTCACCGTGCGGCACAACGGTCGGGTCGCCATAGGTGGCGACGGGCAAGTAACTTTGGGCAACGCCATCATGAAGGCAGACGCCGGTAAAATCCGCTCGCTGATTGATGGGAAAGTAATCACGGGATTTGCCGGCGCAAGTGCGGATGCCTTCGCGCTGCTGGAGCGATTTGAAGCCAAGTTGAAAGATTTTCCAGGCAATATGCCGCGTGCCGCCACGGAACTCGCCAAAGATTGGCGCACCGACCGCGCGCTGCGACGGCTGGAAGCATTGCTGACGGTGATCGATGCCAAGAACACTTTGCTGATCAGCGGAACCGGCGACGTCATTCAACCCACCGACGGCATCCTGGGAATTGGCTCCGGCGGAAACTACGCGGTTGCAGCCGCCCGGGCACTCGTTAATCATTCGTCACTGACGGCCGCGGAAATCGTTCGCGAGTCTTTGAGCATCGCCGCCGAGATCGACATCTACACCAACGGCAAGATCGTTGTGGAGGAACTTGAGTGCACGACCTGACACCACGCGAGATCGTTGCCGAGCTCGACCGTCATATTGTTGGCCAGCACGACGCCAAGCGTGCCGTCGCGATCGCGCTCCGCAATCGTTGGCGAAGAAAGCAACTTGCTGACGAGATGCAAGGCGAGGTCGCCCCCAAGAACATTCTCATGATTGGTCCCACCGGCGTGGGCAAGACGGAGATCGCTCGCCGCTTGGCCAAGTTGACCGGCGCTCCCTTTATTAAGGTCGAAGCCACCAAGTACACGGAAGTTGGCTACTACGGTCGCGATGTCGAAAGCATGGTCCGTGAACTCGTCGACAACGCCATCAATCTCGTCTTAGAGTCCGAACGAAAGAACGTTGAGGAAGAAGCGGAGAAGCGCGTCAATGATCGCCTGCTGGACCTGCTCGCTCCCGCGCCGCCTGCCGCTTATGCCGTGCAGGACGAAGACAACGAGCAACGGCAACGCCAAGAACGCACTCGCGAAAAGATGCGAGCCATGCTCGTGGCCGGCGAACTGGAACAACGCAAGGTGGAGCTCACCGTTGAGCAGCGCGCCGTGCCGATGATGCTCACCGGAGTTGGCATGGAACAAATGGACTTTGATCTGCAGGGCATGCTGGAGAAGTTTGTCCCCAAGCAAAGTTCCAAACGCGAGATGACTGTCGCGGATGCCCGCAAGGTGCTGTTCGAGGAAGAGTCAGAAAACCTGATTAACAAGGAGAAGGTCCACAACGCGGCCATCGACCTCGCCCAAGAATACGGCATCATCTTTATCGACGAGATCGATAAGGTCGTCGCCAGCGACGGAAAAGGTGCCGATGTCTCTCGCCAAGGCGTGCAACGAGATTTGCTGCCCATCGTGGAAGGCACCACCATTCAAACCAAGTATGGCTACATCAAGACGGACCATATCTTGTTTGTCGCCGCTGGCGCTTTCCATCGAGCCCGTCCTGCCGAACTGATGCCGGAACTGCAAGGCCGCTTCCCCATTCGCGTGGAACTGACGGACCTGACGCAGGATGACTTCAAGCGAATTCTCACCGAACCCAAGAACGCGCTGACAAAACAATATGCGGCGCTCTTAAATGTGGAAGGCGTCAAGCTGGAGTTCGCCGAGGACGGGATCGATTCGCTGGCGGACTTCGCTTTCCGCGTGAACCAGACAACACAAAATATCGGCGCGCGTCGGCTCTATACCATCATGGAACGGCTGCTGGAAGAACTCTCGTTTGAAGCGCCCGATATGAAGACCGGCAAAGTCATCATCAACGCCGGCTACGTCAAAGAACGGCTCGCAGAAGTTGCCGAGGACGAAGACCTCAGCCGCTTCATTCTGTAAGCCGGCAATCCACAAGCCTCCTCTCGCCAACAAAAGCCCATGTCCACCATCACACGCTGCCAGGTTTGCCGCGGCATGCTGGATGAAGAGGACTTGTTCTGCGCGAACTGCGGCACCGAAGCGCCCGAACGCGGCGACGTACACGCTTTGCACTCTCGCGGGGCCACGCACAATTTCCAATGCTCCGGCTGCGGCGCATCCATGAGCTACAGCGCCAAGGATCAGGCCTTGGCGTGTCCCTTCTGCGGATCCGTCCAACTGGAAGAGCAGAAGGACGCCAAGGTTCTCGCGCCGGAATTTGTGATACCAATGACCGTGTCGCAGCATGACGCCATCGCCGCCATGCGCAAATGGCTCGGCCAGGGCATGTGGCGGCCCGGCGATCTCTCGGAAAACGCCATGCTCGTCACCACGCGGCCTGTCTATGTTCCGTATTGGGTCTTTGAAGCCGAGACCCATACCTACTGGACGGCCGATACCAATCGCACGCCCGCCTTCGCCCGAGGCGATTGGTGTCCCATGGCCGGCGAACATCGCGGACAACACAAAGGGCTGTTGGTTGGTGCCAGCGGCGCGCTCACTCCTGCGGAAACCGCCAGCATCTGCCCTTATGATCTCTCGCAGGGCAAACCGCCGGCGGAAGTTGATTTGCAGTTTGCCAGCGTGGAAGAGTTCGGCTTGCAGCGGAAGTACGCCCGACCGCTCGCCCGCGCCGGCATAGAAGAACGCGAACGCAAACACTGCGATGCCCTGTATGTCCCCGGCCGCAGCCGCAACGTCAACGTCAACGTCAAGATCGAAGGCATGTCCAGCGTTCCGGTGCTGCTGCCCGTCTGGATCATGGCGTATCGATACAAGAACAAGGTCTACCGCATGCTGGTCAACGGTCAGTCCGGCCGTGTGACCGGCTCAGCTCCCACTTCCGTGCTAAAGATTCTCGCGGCAATCGGCGGTGGGCTGCTTGTCGTGATCCTGTTGACCTTGATTCTCGCGCTCATCTTCGGCCGTTGATCCGTCCATCTACCGCGTCAGGCCGAATTCGTGAGAACACTCAACGTTCACCTGCTGCCTTCGCATGTTGCGCCTGACGAACTCGCCGGGCGTCACGTTGTTGTGATCGATGTCCTCAGGGCAACCACCACCATCTGCCATGCACTAGTCGCCGGCGCTAAGCAGATCATCCCCCGCGAAGACATCGCTCAAGCCAGGGCAACCGCCGAAAAGTTCGACTCTGGTGAAGTCCTGCTCGGCGGCGAACGCGAAGGCATCCGCATCGATGGTTTTGACCTGGGCAATTCCCCGCGTGACTATCGCGCGGAAACTGTCGGCGGAAAGACCATCGTCTTCACCACCACCAACGGCACCCGCGCAATCGCCCGCGCGGTCCAAGCGGAAGCCATCTTGATCGGCGCGCTCAACAACGTTGCGGCAATTGCAAAGTATCTGGAAAGCGCGCAACACGTTTCCATCCTGTGCGCAGGCACCCAGGGAAATATTTCCGCTGAAGATGTCTTCGCGGCAGGCGCAATTGCCAACGAACTTCAAGGGGCAGCAAGCGACCAAACAATGGGCAACACATGGAGTACAAACGATGAAGCGCGAATCGCCCTGTCCGTCTACGGTGACGGCACGCAAGCGATGCAAGTTCTCCGCGAGAGCCGCGGCGGCCAGAATCTGATTCGCTTGAAGTACCACGCCGATATCGAAGTCGCAGCGCAATTCAACGCGCTGGAAGTTGTGCCCCGCATGCAGGCAGAAGGCGCGATAACGGCGAATGAGTAGCGATTGCGCGTGATTCAACTATTCATCGGCGCTCACTCAAGCGCAGGCTCCGCCTCTGTCATTGCCGCGGAGGCGCAAGCGAAACTTAGCGCGGCGAAAATTGCTGACGCTAGCCCCAAGTAACAGCGAGCGCTGCTTTTCTCCTTGCCCACCAAAGGTGCCGACGGCGGCTCGTATGGATTGGTTTCCGACATGCGATGATTGTAGGCGATGCGAATTCGTGGCGATTCCAGTGGCGGAGTTCGCAAAAAAATTTCTAAAAAAATGTCGCGAATCGCCATTCCGCTCTTGGGCGTTGCGCACATTTCGTGAGAACGTGGCTCCCAGCAGACACGAACACAGGGAATTCATCGCTGCTGGTGTAATTCCCGCGCAATGCTGCTCCCGAACGTTGCGAAGTGTACGGCCGCATAACTGCGCGACGGGCTAACAGTCACGTGCGCAGCAAGCACGCGCGGTTTGCCATGTGATTCATGCTGCGCGGAAAGAATCGCGCCGGATGCCAAGAACAAAAGCGGCGCGGAACAAAGAGGAAGCCAAGAGATGAACGACAACTACAGCCAGAAAGGGCTTACCCAAATCGCCGAGTTTGCGATTCGTTTATGCGTGGAAATATTCGCACGCTGGATCATCTGGATCGGAAACCTTTTCCAACGCACGGAAAAACTTTTCCAACGCGACGGAAAACGTTTCCAACGCACGGGAAAACGTTTCGGACGCACGTGGAAAGGTTCCAACGCGTTGGAAACTGTTGCGAACGCGCGAAAATCCGTTCCAAACGGAGATCATCGTCGCATGAAACTCACGTTCGTAGCGTCTCGCCCTGTGCAAACCGCATGGGAAACAAGCGATTCGACGGATGCTACGCCGCGTTTGGTCCCAAGCCGTGCTTAGGACTTCCGATGATCACCCACATTCGGCAATTCGTCAAACACGTCCGGCCCAAAGTATCGCAGGCCGACGAGGTTTTCATTGCCGGTGTTTTCCACGGTGACGCCAGCGGTGGCCGCGTCATACGTGATGAAGACCTCATCGCTGGTTTCCTCGCCAAAGCGAATCATCGCCGGCGTTTCAATGTCGACAGTCGCTCCGCTGCGGCTCATTCGCCCACGTCCTTGAACGGTGATCCAACCGCTGGCTCCGGGATCTTTGATTATGCACTTGCCGCCGGGCGCCACGGTCAATTCCTTGGCGCTGAACAACTGCTCGCCGTCAATGCGGCCATAGACAACCCAACGATCAACAAAACCCTCGCCGCTTTCAGCCGTGATGGGTTCGATGAAGTTGTTTTGCTTGAAGTGCGTATCAACGTTCTTGTCCCAATCAAGCTGATCAACAATGAAGTCCAAGTCCTGGTGCTTGTCCTCCGGCACATCTTTGACCAACAAGGACCAAGGCACTTCGCGACCTTCGACCAAAGACTGGAACATGCCGAAGACATCCGAACCCCATTGCGGCTCATAAGTCAGCATAGAACCAGGCGCATGCAGCACGCCAGGCGGAATCAGCCAACCCGTGCCGCGCTGCAGTCGATACGCCCGAGAGAGATCAAGCATGCCATTGTCACCTTCGCTCCACCGTTCCAGGCAGCGGCGGACATCGGCCTTGGTTGTGCCTGGCTCCAAGCCCATGAAGGTGTAAGCAAAGTTGTTGTCCACGTTGTTGAGTTGCGGTGGGAAGTAGTAGCTCTCCGGCTTGCCTTCCTGTCCGGTCAACGCGGCATGCTCATGATCCTGGTGCATGTGATGGGGAATCGGCCCCATGTTGTCAAAGAACTTGGAATACACAGGCCACTTGCCGTACTTGTCGAACATGCTGCTGCCGATCATGGCCGCGCCCGATTCCGCAACGGCATCCAACAGCAAGAAGCGTTCACCATTGGCGACAATGTAGCTCAAGCCTTCATCCGGCAGGCGGCCATCGTTGGCGGCTTCCGTGGTGCTGGCAAACCAGCGTTCATCAATGCCGCCGCGGTGCGCACCGTAAGCGTAATAATCCTCAGGGCGAAGCTTCAGCCGCTTGCCGGGATGCAAGAAACTGCGCGGCACCCAAGCCGGGGCCAACCGCAAGATGCCGCCGCTGGCATTCATGGCCGCATCCAAAGCCGCGGCGACGTTGTCTTTGCTGATGGGCTGAGAAAGGGCCGAATGAGAAGGGGCCGTAGTGGTCATGGTCGCAAAGGGGCAAATAGGCCTCGATTGGTAACTCGCCGGATTCCGCAAATCGGCATTCTGCAACGCGATCAGGAAGATAGCGCTACGCCGCTTGTTATAGTTGCGAAACTCGCGCCCGGCAAGAATCCGCCGCTTGGCCGTTGGTCAGTCCGAAACGCGGGTTGCAAATCCCACAGGGAACCCTTCTTTCAGCAGCACGCGTTCGCAACTTTTGCCGGAGTCTTCTGTTTGTTCAAAGATCAGCTCGGCAGGTGTACCTTCGATGGCGAAGCGGTTCTGACCTTGGTAGAGGAGCCGCTTTTTCTCTCGATCTGCGACGATAATAAAGAGCTGCGATTCTTCGTTGGCAATTGTGAACTCAATCGTGCGGCCGCTGCGAGTGATTTGGTACTTGCCAACTGCGAATGCCGCCAGGGACGCGTCGATCTCCAGATCGCTCCATTCCTCCTCAGCTTCGGCGCCGTTCTCCATCAGCAATTCCGCAACAGCGGCAGCCTTTTCGCCCCCCGCCAAAGCATGCGCCAACAAAGGAATTCCGTGCGGTCCGCGGCAATTCACCTGGTCCGGCGCATGGGCGAGGAATGCTTTGACGGTGTCCACATGTCCCAACACAGCCGCGACAAAGATGGAATAGCTTCCTCCTGCGGAAAGGAGGTATTCCACGATATCGACAGATCCCGAATGCGCCGCTGCTCCCATCGCGGATTCGAAATCGCCGGGCGCCCATTCGTACGTCGCACGGATCAGCTTGGGCTCAACGGTGAGCAGTTCCTGGGTCCGTTCCAGGTCTGTGTGGGCGCTGCGGACGAACTCAAACACTTGATCGGCAGGCAGGTGCTGCACGCCCAGTTGATCGTCCTGGAATCTACCTCGAACTGTGGTCTTTGCATGAGATTGCCGGCCCCACATAAGCGGCACCGAGGCGACGGAAGCGGCCCCGAGCAGCAGGAACGAGCGGCGGCTGTTTTGGCTGTTTGTCATTGTCTCACCCTTTCGCGTTGGCAGGTTGCATGCGCCGGAAAACTCCAATCGCGCCAGCTGCGTCCTTCCATGAGTGTCTGTTTATTAGAACAGCGTTCTAATAAATGTCAAGCGAGGAATCCCCGCAAATGGCGAACCCGCATCAGGCCAGCCGTGGCACGGCGGGAACCCTGCTCAATCAGCTACCCACGCGCCGCCTGCCTGAGTAGCATGGGCGACATTCGTCATTCATCGACGACGGCAGAGCAGCCATCTCATGACCAAACACAACGAGCACACCGATATCAAATGAATCAAGCGCTAAGACCGGCGAAACAGGAACGTGGCAAGAAGACGCAGGACCGGATTCTGCAAGCCACTAAAAAGCTGCTCGCCAGCAAATCTTTCGAGTCAATCTCGGTGCGACAGATTGTTCGTCAAGCGAAGACTTCAATCGGCTCGTTTTATGCTCGCTTTCAAGACAAACACGCCCTGCTATCGGTGCTTTATGCCGAATACGAACAGCAACTGTCGCGGCGTGTGGAGACCCTGCGACGTGCCGTCGATCGTGCTGATTCGCTGGAGGAAACAGCTCAGCTGATTGTCTCTCATTTCGTTGACCGCTACGGGCAGATTCCCAACCTCAACCGAGCAATCTTCGAGTTTGCAACTCGCCATCCGGAATCAGAGGAGTTGGAAGTTCTCAGTCAGAAGCGTCGGCAACAATATGATTTCGTCCTCGATGCGCTTTCAAAATATGACTCTGAGATAACGCATGAAAATCCCAAGCGGGCCGCCGAATTGGCGTTTTACTTTACCGTTGTCGCTTGCCGCAACCAATTGCTCTACCCTCACGCGCCGCAAGCGCGAACGTTGAAGGTTTCCAAGAAGGAGCTCAAGGCCGAACTCACCCGGCTGATGACAGGGTACTTATGCAACTGACCGGACCGGGATTGCCGGCAACAACATCGAGCGCACTATTTGTTTGGCTCGATCCGACGGATCCAAATTGTCAGCGCGGGGTAATCCTTCTTGAGTTCGGTTGCCAATTGCTCGGAAACCGCGCCGCTTGAGATTTCCATCCGCCGCAGGTTGGGGAGTGCGGCAATGCGTCGGATACCGGCGTCCGTCAATTGTGTTTCAAAAGCCGTGAGGCGTTGCAGGCGTTTCATTCCCATGAAGACATTCACGCTTTCATCCGTGATCGAACGACCCTCTAAACCGGAGGCGCCTTGAATCCACAATTGTTCCATGTTGGTTAGACCAGCCAGATGGGCCATGCCGGAGTCGGTCACCATCGAATGTTGCAGGTCAAGAAACTCAAGCGAATGAATCTTGCCAATGTGCTCCATGGCGACATCCGTCAGCGGGGTTGCACTCAAGCCCAATGCCAGATGTGTCAGTGACCGAATGTTGGCAAGGTATGCGATCGATTCCTCATTGAACGAATTGCGTTGGAGCACCAACGACTCCAGTCGCGGCAGTTCGCGCTCGGAAAGTGCAAAGAATCAATGCTCTGGCGTCCAAGTTCGCGCGCTCGCAAACCAGCACATCCAAAACCGAGCTCGCAAACCCTTCACCGACGATATGCCACGATCAAATCGGCCAGCAGGCCGAGCACAAAGATCAACATCGCCGAAAGGAACAACATGATGTCGGCGTCATGCAGTCCGGTTTCCGAGACGATCATGTTCCGCGTCCCCAAGGCGAGCGCGCCCAGAAAGATGGCGATGCTGATCGGCAGAAAAGTTCGCAACGGTCGGAAGTACAGTGACAGCCGGATCACGGTCAGGATGTACTTGGCCGTGTCACGAATGGGATGGAACTTGGACTTTCCGACACGCGGCCGATACTCGACCGGAATGTACTTCACCGCATGGTCATTACACAGGAACGCCATGGTCATGGAAGACACGCAAGAGAATCCGTCCGGCATCACCCAAACGTACTTCAGCATGACATCGCGTTTGAAGACCTTCATGCCGGTGTTGAGATCGGGAATGCGGCGGCGGCAAATCCACTCGGCCAGTTTGCGGATGATCCATTTCGCCGGCACGCGCAACGGTTTGAGAGTTCCTTTCTCCGAAGTTCGCGCGCCATTGACCTGGTCAAATTCCGGCAGATGTTTGATCAATTCCGGCAGCGCCTGGGGATCGTACGATCCATCCGCATCCAGCATGGCGATGAACTCACCCCGAGCGGCGCGAATCCCGGTCTTTCGCGCCGCGCCGGAACCGCCGTTGTGCTTGCGACGAATCACCCTGACTCCGGCCGCTTCGGCTTTTTCCGCCGTGGCGTCCGCGGAACAATCATCAACAACCAGGATTTCCCAGCCGTGCCCGGTTGCGGTTTGCCACCTTTGCATGACTTGCTGAATTTCCGCAATGACATCGCCAATCGCCTGTTCTTCATTGAAGGCAGGCAGCAGGACGGTCACAAGTGATTGTTGCGGCTCGGTAGTGGCAGGTTCGCCGGACATGGCGAAGATTATAGACAGAGCCGCGATCATAGACAGTGGCTCATCGACTGATCCCTCCAAAGTGCACTGATCTGTTAACGCAATAAGCAAAGATGGAGACGCCTGCGGCTTTGTGTTACTCTGCGAAACATGAGTGAAACGACTTCCCCTCCCGAAACTGCTGCCCAAATGGGCGCTGAGCTAGTACTTCCCGTTGAGACGCATTTGACTCAGACACACAACACGAATTTGCAATCGCCAAACTGCAATCCCGGCTCAGGCATCGACTACGACCTGTTCTTGGACTGCGTGCACTGTGGGCTGTGCACGGCCAGTTGCCCCACGTATGCGGAGTTGGGGAACGAGAACGACAGCCCTCGCGGCCGCATCTATTTGATGAGGGCGGTGACCGATGGCCGCTTGGATCTTACGTCCGACGTTCGCCGACATCTGGAACTCTGCCTGGACTGCAGAGCGTGCGAAACCGCTTGTCCTTCCGGTGTGCAGTACGGCCGGCTGATTGAGCCCTTTCGCGTGGCAATGGAAAGTGGCGGCGCCGCAGAAGGGGACGCGCAGGCAAATGGAAACACTGAGACCAAAACAAACGACTGGTTTCATCGCAAAGTCCTGTTCGGCATGTTTCCGTACCCGGAGCGATTGCAAAAAGCGCTTTGGCCGGCGCGTGTCGCTCAGCGGTTGGGCTTGATGAAGCTCGCGCAAGCCATGCGTTTGACAAAGCTGCTCTCGCCACGCTTGCGACAACTTGTCGAAATGCTCCCGCCGCCGGAAAGCAAGCAACCGCAGTTGCCGGAAGTGTTGCCAGCGATTGGCCGTCGCCGCGCCCGCGTGGCTTTGTTCACCGGCTGTGTGGGTGACGTGTTCTTTCGCCGCACGCATTGGGCGACGGCTCGCGTCTTGCAAGAGAACGGTTGCGACGTCGTGATCCCGCGAGATCAAGCCTGCTGCGGGGCGATTCACTTTCACGCTGGCAGCAGCGACCCCGCCCGCGAACTTGCCGACCAAAACCTCAAGGCGTTTCATCGCGAAGACCTGGACGCAATCATTGTCAACGTGGCTGGTTGCGGATCCATGCTGAAGGACTACGGTCATCATTGGGACGATGAGCACACCACCGCGCGATCGCAGTTTGCCGATAAGACGCGCGATGTGACCGAGTTTCTGGATGAGTTGGGCCTCATTCCGCCTCAAGGCGAACTGCGCGTCAAAGCCACGTATCACGATGCCTGTCATCTCGCGCATGCGCAGCAAATTCGAGAAGCTCCGCGCCGGCTGTTGCAGGCAATCCCCGGATTGCAGCTTGTGGAACTGGCGGAAAGCGAGTTGTGCTGCGGCGCCGCGGGAACATACAACTTGACGGAACCGGAGATGGCCGCGCGGCTGGCTCGTCGCAAGTTGGAGAACATTTTGCGGACCGGCGCGGAGATCATTGCGACCGCCAATGCCGGCTGCATCTTACAGATCGCCCGCGAGGCACGCGCGCAAGGGCAGCGAATGGAAGTTGTGCATCCGGTCGAATTGCTCGACCGCAGCTACCAGATGAAGAAGTCGTCCTGAATCGGCGATTCATGGCGAGTTCTTTGCGTCGCGTGTTGGGTTTCGCCAAAATGAGACCAGACAGCGTCTTGGTACGTTGCGCTCACAACATCTCAAATCGGGGGGTGGCGACATGCGTTGGGAATCTTGCAAAGCCGCGCGACGTGCAAGCGGCTTGCTGAGCGTGAGTTATCTTGTGCTGATCTTGGCTGGGGCGTTCGCAGCAATTTGCACTCACGCTACTGCGCAGGAAACTGCTCTGCAGGAATCCACTCTTCAAAAAACGGGCATTGGGCAACGCCCGTTTGCCGAGAAGCTGGACAAGCTGTTTGGCAGCGGGCATCTTCGCGACACGATTCAATGTGTGACGTTTTCACCAGACGGCAAGTACGCGGTTACCGGCGGTGAAGCGATTCGTTTTTGGGACGTGCGCACGGGCGAGTTGCACCACGAACTCAAAGGCAAAGTCAGCCGGTTCTATGCGCTGACCTATTCGCCGGACGGAACACTTCTGGCCGGCGGAGGATTTAGCGGTGGCTTTACCGTTTGGGATGTGGAGCATGGCAAAGAAGTTTTTGCTGTGGAAAAGGAAGGTGGCAGTGAAGAGACCATTTGCAGCATCGCGTTCTCACCCGACGGCGCGCGGATCGCGACGGGAGCCACGGGATCCAAAGCTTACGTTTGGAGTTCAACCACCGGCGAACAACTTGTCGAATTGGACATCACGGCGCGACAGTATCTCAACTCGGTTGTCGCGTGGTCGCCTGACGGAAAACAAATCGCGGCAGCTGACTCGCAAGGTTATATCCATCTTTTCGATGCGGACACCTATGACAAGCTGCACGCCATCCCCGCTTACGCTTCAGTCTCTTCGGGCATTACCGGCCTGGTCTATCTGGACAACAAGTTTCTGGCGTCTGCCGGAACGGTTCGCATGCGCAACGATCAGGGCGGAACGGAATTCCACGGCAGCGTACGAATTTGGAATACGGAGCGGGGCGCGCTCAAGAGACTGTTGCCAAATCCAGGGCAAATGCGGTCCGTCCGCGCCTTGAGTTTGATGCCGGACGGGCAACACCTGCTGATCCATTCGAGTTCTGATCTGCAGGTTGTCAGAATTGATGATGGCGCAACGGTGGAGCGCGTCGGCGAATTCAGCAACTTCTCGCCCAATCCACAAGGCATGGCCGTGTCTGCCGATGGGAAGTTCCTCGCTCGCGCGGAAGGCGGCGCTTCGACGCTCCAGTTGTTTGACCGCCAGAGTGGAGGGCGCGTACTGCCGCAAAACGCCGGGCACGATGGCCAAGTCATCAGTACGGCTGTTTCGCCTGATGGAACTCTGCTGGCCACGTTTGGGCATGACCGGCAGATGCAATTGTGGGATACGGAAACTGCGGAAGTTGTTGCCGCCTATCATTGTGAGAACCAGGCGTATCCCCGTGTTGGCGTTTGGTCGCCTGATGGCCGCTACTTGTACTTTGGCTGCCAGCGACTTAACCGCGAGCAGAATGGCGGCGTACTGTATTGCTACGACGTTCGCGACAAGACCATCGCGTTTGAACTTGATATGCCCTCGACTGTGATGGGTTGTGCGGTTTCCTCCGATGGACAAACGTTGGCCGTTTCAGGTGGTTTTGGCCGGAGCGGTGGTGAAACTACGGATGACGGTTTGTTCCTTCGAGTTCTGGATGCCAGAAGTGGCCGCATTCTGCACGAATTCAATGGCACAGGCAGTTATGCGCAAATGCGATTCACTGATGATGGACGCCTATTGGTTTGTGCTCCGTTTATCAACGGACGGTCCATTGACTTCTGGGATCTGACAAGTGGGGAACTTGCTCGTGAGGAACCTTTGGCGATCCGGCGATTCGGTCTTCTTGCGCGAAATGAGCCCCGGTTGGCAGCCATTACCGGCAATGAGCGGATTGAGATCTTCGACACGCAGACGATGGAACAGATCCGCGTGTTGCAAGAACCTGGCCGCTGGTATGACCGCCTTGCCATTTCCGCGGATGGCAGACTGTTGGCGACAACTTCGCGTGCGACCGAAGTTGCCGATGGGCGGGAATTGCCGACAAACGGGGATGCAGACTTATGCGTTTGGAATATTGAAACCCGAGAACTGGTCTACAAGCTGCCAGAGCTTGATTTGACCTATTGGAACTTTGAGTTCTCGCCCGATGGCAAATGGCTCTACGGAAGCTCCTCATCTGGCGTTGCCGCAGGCTGGGATTTGTCCAGCATCGATTGAACGAATCCGCTTGAGCGGCGGAGTTAAGAAGAACGGCAGACGAACGGCTTACAGCGAAGGTTCTTGCTGGCCGCGCTGGTTGGAGCGCACGGGATGTCAGGGCCGTATGTTAGGGCTGTGGTGTGTTTCCGCGTGAGAGCCCCGGATGCGGAAGTTTTTCCGAGGGCGCGTCAGGCAAGTCATTAACGATGGCGCCTGCGTCCTGGCCATCGCTGCTGGAAAGCCTGGCGGCATTGTCCACGCTGTCTTCAAGCACATATGCAGAGATTGTGTGCTGGTGATACAAGTCTGACTGGTTTGTTGGGTTGGCGAAATACGCGGAGCCGCCGTTCATCGGCCCTGAAGAACCTGGCCAGGAATTGTGCCAATCATGCTGGCCGATGGTGATTGGTTGTTCAAAGTTGGACGTATCAACAACTTCCCAATAGGTGCCAATCTGTTCATAGAAGATGCCGCTTCCCAACCAGGAGATACGCTTCTGTTGCTTGGCGATTTCTTCCGGACTGTTCTGGCTGAGCAAAATCGTCTTGGTTCCGCCGATCAAAATGCTGTCCGCAATGTCAGTCTTCAGCAACAGCATGTCCGCTGGAAGGCTGCCTTGCGTGGAGATTTTGGCCAGCCCTCCACTCAAGCCGGCGGAGAGATGTTTAACATCCAAAGAATAGAGCGGGGTGACTGGCTCACTTGATGACGTTCCGGCCAGCATGTAATCCGAAATGGCAAGAATTCCGTTTCGCCAGGTGATGCTGGTTGCCAAACCGTCCGAATGGACGAAGGTGCCTTCGCCGCGGACAACGCAATTCTCCAGCCGAATTTGGGCTGTTGCGGCAATGGCCATCGGTTGCTCGGCCTGACCGAATGTGCCGAAACTACCAGGGACGACCGGACGATGAACGGAAATAAATCGCACATCGGGATTCAAGGACGCCTCGCGCCTGGCGTAGGCATGAGCTTCCGGGTTGATGATTGTCAGCCAGCAATCTTGCAAATCCAGCGTACTCTCGGCCAACTCAAACAGGCTGAGTCCGCTTCCGTTGCTATTTTTGTTCAGATCAAGTTCAAAACTGACGTTAACAATTTGCAGTTTGTCACCACGGACCAACATCATGCTGGACAGCTGTGGTCTGTTCGGCCCCGGCTGGAACACAATCACAGGCCGCTGACCTTCGCCGGCGCGAATTGTCAAGTTGGCGGCCGGCAGTCGAATTGGCTCAGGCTCAAGCAAACGACCGCTGAATTGCAACTCGATGATGTCGCCACTGCGGGCATTCGCCAACGCGGACTTGAGCGAAGTGTATTGTCCGGCGGCCGGCTTCATCGGGTTGACGATCAACTGCCGTGGCCCTGAAGGGTTGTTGGGTCGATCGCGCGAAGGATCAACGTTGCCGGCATTCGAACCTTGGGCCAAACCGTTTGAACTAGTCCTTGGCGAGGGAGAAAGAATATCCTCACCCGGCGGCAAGTCATTGGGCGGTTGTTGCGACACGATGCCGGACCCTGCTCCGCGATTCTCTGGCGTAGCTGCGTCGTCGCCATCATCGGCCGGATGATTGCCAGCGTCATCGCCACTTTGTGCTAAGCCTGAGTTGTCATTGGGATCAGGCGGACTGAAAGGCGGATCTAGCGGCGACCACGAAGTACCATCCGGATTGAAGAATGGTCCGCTTTGGTTGTTAGTGAGTTCCTGATGGGGAGCATCGGAATTTGCCGCTGATCCACCATCCGCGTCAGCAGATTGCGGTTGATCGGCCGTGGCTGTACGGTACTTTTCTTGCTGCGGATTGGGTGCTGCTTCAACCGGCGGAGGCGAATCCAACAAACTGTAAGGGCGAACGTCGGACTCGTTCGTGCGCGACCAGAAAACATCAAGCAAGACAACACATAAGAACAGCGCCGCGGTGGGCGCCAGCCAATAGGCGTGCTGCTTTGTGATCTCCAACCAACGCGGCAAAGCCACGCGGTATTCACCGGACGAATCGGAAATCCGCACCCCATGGCTGTCTGCCACCTTCGCCAGTTCAATCAGCAGTTCGCGAGCCGATTGTTGGCGCGAGCGGGGCTTCTTGGCCAACATCCGTTGCAGCACTTTGGCCAAATCATCCGGAACGTTCGGGTTCAGCTCGCGGACGTCTGTTGGTGCGGTGCCTTGATGTCGCAACAGCTTCTGCAACATCGTTCCGTCAGGGAATACAGGCGCGCCGCAGAGCATGAAGTGCAACGTGCAGCCCAGCGAATAGATATCGCTGCGAACATCCGCATGCCGCGGATCTTCGGCTTGCTCTGGAGAGATGTAATCAAAAGTCCCCAGCGTTGCGCCGGAGTTTGTCAGTTCTTCGCCCTGCTCCAACGCGCCGAGTCGTGCCAGGCCCATGTCGACCAGCTTCGCCCGACCGGCAGGTGTGACGAGCACGTTGGAAGGCTTGATGTCACGATGAACAACGCCGCGTTGGCTGGCGTGCTCCAGCGCCTTGGCAATCTGGAACGTCAAATCCAGCGCTTGTTCCCAATCCAGCGGGCCTTGTGTTGTTACAAGGTCACGCAAGTTTTGACCCTCAACAAACTCGAAGGCCAGATAGTGATAGCCTTGATCTTCCCCGACATCGAAGACGCGGGCGATGCCTTCATGATCCAACCGCGCCGCGGACTCGGCCTCGACACGAAACCGCTGCAGGATCTCCGCCTGAGATGCGGCTTCGGGACTGAGAATCTTGAGTGCGACGGTGCGCTTCAGGCGGGAATCGTGCGCGCTGAAGACAACACCCATTCCGCCGCCGCCGATGAACTCAAGCAGTTCAAAATGTCCCAACGACGTTCCGGTGAGCTCATCTGCCAGTGCGCGATGCGCGATGGACTTGTGTGACAGACCGCGCGAGCTTCCGCCATGGGGCGAGATCTCTGTCTTGTCCGTGGTAGAGTGGGGCGGCTGGTGGCCGTTACTTTCTGGCGAAGCGCTTCTTTCTTGAGATCCGTTGGTCTGATGGGAGTTCGTTCTGGAAGCGGACGTCGCGGCGGATTCCGGGGAATCGACAATGACCGCAGCGCCCTCTTCGCTGAGGTCGTACAACAGCGAGTTGGTTTCTTGTCCGGACGGATCGTTCGCGGAGTGAGTCAGATTCTCATCGGCCGAGGAATCTCGCTGTGTTGGGTTTCGGAGCGCGGAACTTTGATGCAGGTGGCTTGCTTGAGGATGCTCTTGCGCATGCGATGATGACGACGGAGGCTCAACCCGCCGGTCATCCTTTTGCGATTGCGCAGGATGCTCACTCATTGGAATCGTGCGAAAAATGGAGGCGCGGCGCCAACTGTTTGAATTGGCAGTTGGACTGGCCGCGTACTAGTTTGAATCCCAAGCTTCCTGCCGGAATCAAAAAGTGGCCACAATTGGTTCCCGCTGTAATTGTGTTCCCGCTGTTCGGCCTTCCTGGCGAATTCTTCCCCAAAAATGGCGCGCGATGGCACCCCTTAAGAAATGACGGTTGCCGGAGAGGATTTGTTCACGTCATTTTACCCCCTCGGCAGAAGTAGCGTCAATCAAATGTTGACTGCGGAGACGCTGACCTGGCTGCCAGGTTTGCACGATTGGCAATTTCCGTAAAGTGTTTGCTGTCAACGGAAAAGCCGCATACGTTAGAGAGCGTAAGGAAACGCCAAAAGTACTCCGCGGAAATCTGCTGACCGGGTCGATTTCGCTGGTCACACCTGTCAAAAAAGTTCAATCCGTTTGATGTCAGAGAACTCGCCAAAACAGGAAGAGGACTCCAAAGAACTGTTGGAGCGGTACCAATCTGGCGATGAGAAAGCCGCGGAGCAGCTTTTCAGCCGATACATGCGAAGGCTGATGGCTTTTGCCAATAGTCGCTTATCGGCCAAGATGGCCCGCCGTATTGATCCGGAAGATGTGGTTCAGTCGGCGTATCGCAGCTTCTTCAAGCATGCGAAAGACGGCCGTTATGTGATTGAGAACAGCGGCGACCTTTGGCGATTGCTCGTTGTGATCACTTTGAACAAGGTCCGGCAAAAGGTTGAATTCCATTCCGCTGGCAAGCGAGGAATCAATCTGGAGCAAAGCATCAAGCGTGATGGCTCTTTAGCCCATCTGGCGCCGCAAGCCTTGCACCGTGAGCCAACTCCTCAGGAAGAGCTAGGGCTGATGGAGGAGATTGATCTGCTCACCGAAGGCATGGATGACCTTCAGCGGCAAATCGTCCAGTTGCGACTGCAGGGCTATCGAATCGAAGAGATTGCCGACGAAGTCTCACGCAGCGAGCGAACTGTGCGCCGCGTGATGGACAAAGTCAAAGCGCGCTTGCAGCAGCGAATGGAAGAAAGTTCTCAGTAGCGCGCCCCGCTGAGATCATGCTAGCGCGTGCTGGGCACGGAATGCCGGACGTCTTTGGCTGGATGTCTTGGCGCCGGCAAGCGATTCAACCGCAACTTCAGCCGACGACAATCAACGTCACACCACAACGTCAAACGACGCGGTTGGGATCTTTGATGTGGTTCTTGTCCAATGCCGCGGCCGCTTCTACACGGCGTTTGAGGTCTTCGTCATCTTTTTCCAGCTTCTTGCGCTCTTGGCCGGTTTGCAGTCCTGCCCTTTCCAGCAAAGGTTTATCAAAGATGCCGGCACCAAAGCTTGAAGGCGGCGGGCCGACCGCGCCCAACTTCAACGGCGAATAATCGAGCTTGAATTTGTGCTTGGCGATGGCCACCTGGTCGCCTGGGTCAATCCGCCGCTCGCCGACATCCACCTTTTCCCCGTTGACCTTCACGCCATTGCGGCTGTTGAGGTCTTGCACAAACCAGTAGCCGTCCACAACGGAAAACTTGCAGTGATGGGCCGAAACATTGGGGAAGCGGAGCACAATGTCGCAGCTCTCGCGACGGCCAATCAAGAGGTCTTTCTTCATCAGCGGGATGTTGTCGCCGCCGCCGTTGGGGATCAAGATGCCGTACATGTATTGCTCTCAGTTGAGGTCCTGGCCGCCTGAATGATACGATAGGCGGAACGTGCCTCACATTCCGTTGTTGGGGGGTTCCTAAACAAATGACTCTTATGCCGTTGCGGCACCAGAGTTGGGACGGGATCAGCTTCGAAACAAAGTGAAGTGAGCGGTACAGTTCATGAGCCGCTCAATTCGATTCTAAGCTCCGCAGGCCGCTTTTCAGAGTTGAAACTGACTTATTCCAGCGATACGAACCGCCTGGCGGAACTGTTCAAAAACCGATCCCATCAAATTTATCCAGGCTGTCGCGTGAGGTCAACGAACATCAATTCTGATCCAAACGTCGCAGAACGGCCTACGGTCCCTCCGTGGAGGGAGCAAGGGCTGCGCTACTACGCCTATAACTTCTTTCTGAGAAACCGGTTCGGCGCTCGCGTTCAGAAGGTCTCCGTTGATGCGGGTTTTACTTGCCCTAATGTGGACGGAACTGTGGCCATTGGCGGTTGTGTGTTCTGTGACAATCGCAGCTTCAGCCCTAGCCGGCGGTTGCCTAGAGTTGACATCGCCGGCCAAATTGACGAAGGCATTCGGCGTTTAAAGTGGCGCTATGACGTGGACCAGTTCATGGCCTATTTCCAGCCGGCGACAAACACCTATGCGCCAGTGGAGAAGCTCAGGCCGCTGTATGAGCAAGCTTTGGCTCACCCGCAGGTTGTGGCGCTCGCTATTGGTACTCGCCCTGACTGCGTTCCTGCGGATGTCCTGGACTTGTTGGAGGAGATTGCGGGAAGGACATATTTGTCCGTCGAATATGGCATGCAAACCATGCATGACCGTTCCCTGGATTGGATGAACCGAGGCCATCATCACGACGCGTTTCTCGATGCGGTTGAGCGGAGTCGCGATCGCGGCTTTGAGATTTGTGCGCATGTCATGCTCGACCTGCCTGGCGAATCGCATGACGACATGCTGGCAACAGCGAGAGAAGTTGCGCAGTTGCAACTGGACGCCGTGAAGATCCACAACTTGTATGTGGTCAAGAACACGCCGCTGGCGGACGAATTTGCCGCCGGGAAGATTGCGCTGATGGACCGTGAGCAGTACGTGGCGACAGTGGTTGACTTTCTGGAGTTGCTGCCGCCGGACTGCGTTGTGGAGCGAATCAGCGGTGAAGCGCCGCCTGGCTATCTTGTCGCGCCGGATTGGTGCGTGGACAAACCTTCGATTCGCGATGCGATGCAGGCTGAGTTTGAACGGCGCGATACGTGGCAGGGCAAGTTGTATCAGCCGGGTTAGTGTTGGCCGCCGTTCCGCCAACTACTGATCGCTCACTTCTCGTTCGCGCAATCGCGTTGGGCCTTGGCAGCACTCGCAGGCTTTGAGTTCGTACATCGGAATTGCGCAGATGTCGCACCAATAGTCCAGTTCGAACTTGCTGCCATCTTTGATGGTGAACACCTGAACGACTTGAGCAACCGGCGATTGCTCATAGATCCGCATCTGCAATTCCATCGGAATATCGCGGAGCCGTTCATCCATATGAAATCCGCGACCCCGAAAGTCCTTGACCAGCGGAATCAACCGACCGTCTTCGGTCTCAAGCGCCACCTGCTGCTCCGCGGCGTCCGGATCAACTTCAATCCCAAACCGCCGCTTCAGGGCATCGGACATCCAAACAACTTTGCCGCGCAGCGAGACCGTTTCGTACTGCGCTTGTTGTTCGTCAGCCTTGTCCTGATCACCAGTCTGCTGATTTTCACGTGCTGATTCTGATTGCTGATCGCCAAAGCAAACCAACGGCCAACTCAGCAGAACGGCAACGAGCGCGAAGCCAGGCGTGAACGGAAATCGCGACATGATGAATCAATCCGCTTCTTGAAATGAACTATTCGGCGGCAAAGCCGACAACGACGAACTCCACCTGCAAGGCTTTCTTTTCATCGCCGGCGGCGGTTGTGCCTGCGATGCGAACACTCGTCCAATCGTGGATGTCGTCATGTTGCACGGCGGGGACTGTTTCCAAGTCCGTTGCCGCGGGACGGAGCGACATCATCGCCGGGTGCGTGCTGTTGGCGGCCAACGCGCTTTGGTCGATCAATGCTTGAGCTTCAACCGCGGCGGGGTCTGTATCGTCAGCGGCCGTGGAAAGCAGAATGAAATCCAACGTGTCCGAAGTGCCAATGTGATTGCCGTCTTGCGGTTGGCGACCGTAACGCATTGTGTAAACGCCAGCTTCCAACTCCTGCTGGCGGAAGTCATTGCCGCCGTCGGGAAAACGAATCGCGCCCATCAGCGTGCCTGGCTTAATGGGATACAGCACGGTTGTGCTCGCTTGAAAGTTTGGCGTGGAATCCCACGTCTCGCACAGCCAGAACTCGCAGACGGTTTTATCGCCGTCAGCGATCTTGAAGCCGGTCTTCTGCAATGTGGCGGCAACTTCTTTGCTCAACGCATCTGGAGGCGCCTGCTCCAGCTTGCTGACGGTGACTTCCGCAACCGCTGCTGACGAAGCAGCAAAGATCACGCAACAGCAAACGGAAACTCCGGCGAGAATTTGGAAAGGCCGCATATGAAACTCCAAGTGATTATCGAAAGCAGAACGCGGGGTAATTCCTCAATTCAGATTGGACAGAGCTTCTGCGCGACCTCGTCGTTCCCACTCAAGGGGGACCAGCACACGTCGTTGTTTCCTGGATTCCCGCCTGCGCGGGAATGACAAAACGGTGGGACTGAGCTTTTGGGCTCGGCCGTTCATCGCACATATGTCGCTCAACAGCTTCAATTATAGGTTGCCGCTGGGCGAAGATCGACCGCCCCGGCCTGATCGTGAATACTGCGGCAGCGGCCGGTTAGAACGCGTACAGAAAACGCGATGCGAGCAATGCTGGCTTACGCCGGGTCTTCGCGCTCGGCTGGTGCCTGACGGCATGCCACATAAAGTTGCACGTCTTCGTACCGTGTGCCGCGAGGAAGCTGCGCGAGCAGCGGCCGAATGCGTTTGGGCGCCGAATCGCCGATCACACGCTCCAAGGCTTCGATCTTCTGTTCCGAAAGGAACCAGGCGAGATCAATCTCCAAGCCGGACTGCACAGCGCGGAGCGCATGATCGCGAACAACTTCCAAATCCAGATTGCGAATCTGCGCGCACTCAAACGGAGTAAACCCGGCTTTGAATAACCGCCACGTCCAGTAGTGGGTCTCGTTCTTGTCGGATGTGGCTTGCTCGGTGGGCTTAGCCGCCTTGTTGGGTGACTCTTGCGGTTTGCGACTTTCGGTCTTCAGGTTCGCTTGCTCTTCAGATGCAGAACTTTCTGATTGGTTTGTTGCGTCATGAACAGGCGCGCCGTTTCGCTCGACCGTTTCTGTTCTTCCGTCTTCTTTTCCACTACCCTCTTTTCCAACGTCCTCTGTTTCCGCGGCATCCGCAGCTTCTGACGTGTCGCGAGGGGGAACTTCCACAGCTGGAAGCTGACTGCGGTTGTGCCGCAGAGATTGCATGACCTCGGGATTGAGCGCGAACCGCGCCGGCAAGTCCCGTTCGCCGCGCATGACCGCAGCGCCAGCATCGGACAGTTTGACAACCGGCCGGTACTTGCCGACATCGACTTGTTGAATAAGCCCTATGGTCAACAAGTCATCCAGCAAGTCCGCAACCTGGTCTTGCCGCAAGAAGGAAAACCGCCCATAGGTGCTCAGGCGATTGAGATGAAACTTGGTCATCTTGGCCGCGGTCGAACCGCAGAGCATTTGTGCAATCACGTTGCGGCCAAAGCGGCCATGCGTGCGGGCAACGCCAGATAGTGCAATGCGGACGGCAACCAGCGCCAGGCCGCTCTCATCGCCAGTGAGCTTTTGATTTGAGCTAGCAGCCTTCCGTTTGCGGGGCGAAGTGCCGCAGTTGTCGCACGCGCCGCAGTCTGATCGTTCTTCTTGCCCAAAGTAATCGAGAATGTCAGACTGCCGGCAGCCCGGCGATTGCGCGTAGCTTTGCATTCGCTCCAGCTTGGCGTACTCTTGCCGCTTGCGTTTTTCCAGAGCGGCAAAGTCCAATTCCAATTGCGAAAAGGAAAGTTCAGGGCGAAGCAGGCGAATCGCCCTGCCGCGAAACGGCGGCACATACTCGAATTGATCCAACTGCGAAAGTTCGCGCAAGTGCCGCGTGATCGAAACATAATCGAGTCCCAATGCCGAGGCGATCTGTCGTGGCGAGAAGGACACCATTTCGCCTCGTTCATCGCCAACGATCTCTTCAATTGCTCTTAGGACTTTGCGACGGACGGTCGCTTGCTTGGGCAAATAGTCAATCATGCTGGGGAGCGTACTTTCAATGCGAACCATGCCTTGGTTCTGCGCGCTCTCCAGGCGTTCCAACACTCCGCCGCGTTCCAGCAACTGTTCGCAGGCGCGGACGCCTTCGTTACCGATGGAAAGATTGAGCCGGTCCTTAATCTCCTGTTGCGTCAGTTCGATGGGATCGGCCTCTTGCCGTCGCAAGAATTCCCACACGCGGCCGACAATCGCCGGCTCTGGGTACGAACTTTCGATGAAGAACTCTTGAATCTCCGCGTCTCGCCGCGCGTACAACAGCAGGCAGTGTGAGTCCTGCCCATCACGACCAGCGCGGCCAGCCTCTTGATAATAGGCCTCTAAGCTGCCGGGCAAATGATAGTGCAACACAAAGCGGACGTTTGCTTTGTCGATGCCCATGCCAAAGGCCGTGGTGGCAACAACCACATCCGCGCGGCCGGACATGAATTCATCTTGTGCCGCTGTTCGATCTCCGGTTTCCATTCCGCCGTGGTAGTACACGGTCTTGAGTTTGGTTTCGATGGACAGGAGTTCGGCCGTTTCCTCGCAAGTCTTCCGCGTGGCGGTGTAGATGATGCCAGGTGATTCCACCTGACCGAGAAAGTCCAGCAACGCTCGATCTTTCCCACGGCGTGATCGCTGCTGCGAAACGGCCAGGTGCAAGTTCGGTCGGGCAAATCCGGTGACAAAGACGGCCGGATCGTTGAGGTTTAATTGGTTGGAGATGTCGGCCCGAACTTCCGCCGTGGCCGTAGCAGTTAACGCGATGGTTGGTGGGTTGCCAAGTTTGGCGCGATGTTGCCCCAGCCGCGCGTAATCCGGCCGGAAGTCATGCCCCCATTCGCTGATGCAGTGAGCTTCGTCAATCGCCAGCAGCTGCAAACCTGTTTGCGCAACCGCTTCCAGGAATCGAGGACTGCGAAATCTCTCAGCCGCGACGTACACAAGGTCGTACGCGCCGGCGGCCATATCATCCAACCGCACGGCTTGTTCTTGCGAGTCGATCGCGCTGTTGACGAATGTAGCCCTAAGCCCCAGCGCGGTGAGCTGTTCGACCTGATCTTGCATCAGCGCGATCAACGGCGAAACAACCAGCACAACGCCATCTCGCACAATCGCCGGCAACTGGTAACACAAACTTTTGCCGCCGCCGGTGGGCATCACGCAAAGACAATCCTGTCCTGCGAGCACCGTATTGATGACGTCCAGTTGACCCGGCCGGAAAGCTTTCAGCCCAAAGTGACCAAGGGCTGCGTCAGGCTGTAGGGCGACATCGGCCATGGGAGCGGAGATGAGTTGGAGCAAAAACGGCCATGTAACTGGAACTTTGCGCCGACATGCCGCGATTGGTCGCATTATAGCGATTCCGCGACCTGGAACCACGGAGCCGAAACTGGTCCCGACAAAGTGCCAAGAGTACAGTTGATGTATGACAGAACCTTGTCTGGTGTTGTTTTTGCAAGATGGCCTTCTAATTCTCCCCCAATGAAACTCGCGCGCATCCCGCAGCTCTATCGAAACCTCAACCGGTCGGTTGAAGTGCTTTCGATTTTGAGCAAGTACGGGCTGGCGAATTGGGCGAGCCGGTTGGACCTTGAGTTTCCGCGAAAGCTGTTTCGCAAGCGGGAAGGTCTGGGTCTGGCCCATCACAAACCAGAAGCACGCATCCGGCTTGCGCTGACTGAGTTGGGGCCAACATTTATCAAACTGGGGCAGATCCTCAGCACCCGCCCTGACCTTGTAGGTCACGAGGTCGCAAGCGAGTTGGAGAAACTCCAGGATGATGCGCCGCGCGAGCGGTTTGAGGTCATCCGCGAAACAGTCGAACGCGAATTGCAGAAGCCACTTGAGGAAGTCTTTCAGCGGTTTGACGAAATCCCGATCGCATCGGCATCCATTGGACAGGTCCACAGGGCGAAGTTGGCCACAGGTGAAGATGTCGTAGTCAAGGTTCGGCACCACGGCATTGAGAAGAAGTTTCGCGTAGACCTGGACATCCTCGCAGGCTTCGCACAACTGATGGAACATGTGCCGGAGTTGCAGAACTACCGTCCCACGGAAACCATGGAGGAGGTTCGCCGCACTTTGATGCACGAGCTGGACTTCCGCCGTGAATTGCGAAACCTCGAGCGATTCGGTGCGAACTTCTCACGACACAAGTACGTGCGAATCCCCGCGCCGTTTGAGCAATTCTCAACGACATGCGTTTTAGTCATGGATTGGCTCGATGGTGTGAAGCTGTCCGAGCTCGCGCACGGTGGCGATGATGCTCAAGACAATTCGCTAGACGCCTCCTTGGCCGACGCTTTTGAGAACAATCTCGAAAAGGACAGCGCGAAGGACAACGCCGGGCAGGACAACACCGCGCAGGACCGGCCGGCGAAATCTTCGCCAAGCAACCGCGTTAATGGCTCTGCCCAAAGCTCCGGTAATAACTCTGCTAATAACTCCGCCCAACCAAACACTCCAACTTTTTCCGCTCAGGATAAAGAGGAGATCGCCAAGGCCGGTGTTGAAGTCTTTCTGGAGATGATCTTCCGGCACGGCTTCTATCATGCCGATCCGCATCCAGGCAACATTCTCCTGCTGGAGGGTAATGTCATCGGCCTGTTGGATTGCGGAATGGTGGGGCACATTGATGAGCAATTGCGCGAATCGGCCGAAGAGATGTTGTTGGCAATTGCCGATCAAGATGCAATGCGGATGACAACGTTGATCCATCGCGTGAGCGAAGTGCCGGCCGACGTCGACCGGGCAGAGTTGACGCTGGACGTTGCCGACTTTATGGCGCATTACGCCAATCAGCCGTTGGATGAGTTTGACTTTGCCGGAGCGGTCAATGAATTCACATCACTGGTGCGCAGGTTCCACATCCGCTTTCCGGCCAGGCTTGGCGTGTTGCTGAAAGTGCTTGTCATGTTGGACGGCACCGCAAAGTTGGTCAGTCCAAAATTCAGTCTCGGCGAAGTGCTGGCGCCTTATCGCCGCAAGTTGATTTGGCGACGGCTATCGCCTGGCCGCAAGTTGCGAAAGTTGCGGCGGGTGCTGATCGATGTCGAACGCCTGGCGGAAACGCTGCCAGGCGGAATCATCGAACTCTTTGAACAAATCCAAACCGGAAAGTTCAACGTCCATCTGGATCACCGCGGCTTGGAGCCTTCGGTCAATCGGCTGGTGTTGGGATTGATGGCCAGCGCGCTTTTTCTGGGCAGTTCCGTGATGCTCAGTCTGCAAGCCCCGCCGCTTTTCCGCGGCGTTTCCATCCTGGGTCTTTCCGGATGCATCATCAGCTTGATGCTGGGGATCCGCCTGCTCTGGGCCTTCCGCAGTTCAGGGCGATTGAACCGTCGCGATTAGGGCGCGGCCGTTGCGCCGGTCGGTTTCCTATAGCCGGCAATTGCGAATTTGCGTTTCCAGAATGGCCGACGCGCCGAGCTGTTCGAGCTTCTCCATGATCTCGATTACATCTCCGCGCTTGACCATCGCGCGGACAGCGCACCAATCAGAATCTTCCAGCGAGCTGACCGTCGGCGAATTAAAGCCGGGCGTAATCTCTTCGGCTTCGGCCAGCTTTGCCCTGGGCACATTGTATTCCAACAGCGAATAGCTTCTTGCGATGACGACGCCTTCAACGCGACGAACAATCTTGTCTGCGAGTTCCGGCTCGCGACGGCGATTGTTCTGAATCAAGACGGTCTCGTACTTGCCGACGTCTTGCAGAATTCGCAATCGATTGGCGGCCAACGTGCTGCCGGTCTCGACAAGATCCACAATGGCGTCCGCCACACCCAGCGAGATCATCACTTCCACACTGCCGGACAGCGGAACCAGGTGAGCCTCCACGCCGTTGTCCCGCAAGAACTTCTCCGTCACGCGCGGAAAACTCGTCGCCACGCGCTTGCCACCCAACTGACCAACGCCGCCTTCAGGGCTGTCTTCGGGAACACAAATCGCCAAACGGCATTTCCCAATTCCCAGCGGCAGACGTGTCTTGACCTCAACAGTAGCTTCGGCAACCAGGTCACTGCCGGTGATTCCCAAGTCAATTGCGCCTTCGGCACAAAGGACGGGAATGTCGTCCGTCCGCAGGAAAGTAATCTCCACGTTGGTATCACGGCATCGCGCGAAGAGACTGCGATCTTGCCGACGAAAACTCAGCCCTGCTTCATTGAGCAGGCTGCATGCCGCGTCCGCCAGTCGACCTTTGCTGGGGATGCCAATTCGAAAAGTATTCATCTCGCCGCGTAGTGAAGGAACTTAGTTTTCTTTTCTTTCGTCATTATGGTGCAGGCGGGAATCCAGCGCGCAACGTTTCACCCTGGATTCCCGCCTGCGCGGGAATGACGGTGGGTGATCGGTAGCTCTGCAAACAACGCTGGGCACCATCGACTAGATCGCGTGAAACGCAACCCCATCATAGGCACAAGCGAGTTTCCGCGATATTGCCACGCCGCAAAGTCTTAACCGCTGACCTGTTTCAGGACCGGGCAAGCCGAATCCCGCTGAACTGCCAACGCGCCTCGGGCGGGAAGAAGTTGCGGTAAGTCGCCCTGACGTGGCTGGCCGGCGTCACACAGGAGCCCCCTCGCAGCACATATTGGTTGCACATGAACTTTCCGTTGTACTCACCCAACGCACCCGGCGGCGGGGCATATCCGGGATAAGCGGAGTACGCGCTGGAGGTCCACTCCCAAACATCGCCGAAAAGCTGGCTAGGGAGATTCTCCGCGGCAACTCCGCAGGCTTGTGGATGAAAACTCTCAGCTTCCGCCAGGTTACCCTGAAACTCGCCTGATCCGGTTGTTTCAGCGTTCTCGGCGGCCACTTCCCATTCGGCTTCCGTTGGCAATCGCGCCTGGGACCAGCGGGCGAAGGCATCCGCCTCAAAGTAACTCACATGACAAACGGGCGCGTGCAAATCCAACTTGCGCAGACCGCTCAGCGTGAACTCCCGCCAACCGTCGGGCTGCTGCAGCCAATACAGCGGGGCTTGCCAGCTTTCGTTTTGCACAAAGCTCCAACCGGCGGACAGCCACCATTGCGGATCTTTGTAGCCGCCGTCTTCGATAAAGGCGAGAAACTCGCCGTTGGTCGTCAGCCGATTGGCCAACTCAAACGAATGCACAAACTGCCGATGCCGCGGTGATTCGTTATCAAACGCGAAGCCGCCGGTTGATGCATCGTGTCCAATTCTTCGAATGCCTTCCTCATAGCCATGCCAGGCGAGTTCGCATGCCGCCGCCGCGTCCCCGTTGGTGTGTTCACGGTACGCCGGCCAAATGGGATTGCGCGAAAAGACATGCTTGATGTCGGTGAGCATCAGTTCTTGATGCTGCTGCTCATGATGGATGCCCAATTCAATCACGCGAAACAGCTGTTCAATGTCCGCGTCCTCGGCTTCGGCATCAGCGGCGGCTTGCAAAATCTCCTGAACGCGCGCGTCAACGTGGCGCCGGTACTCCAGGACTTCGGCCACAGTCGGCCGTGAAAGGAATCCGCGTTCCGCGCGCGGGAACTGCTTGCCCACGGTGTTGTAATACGAGTTAAAGAGGTACTCGTACGCTTCGTCAAATGGCTTGTAGTCAGCGAGCCGCGGCTTGACGACAAACGTCTCAAAAAACCACGTTGTATGAGCCAGGTGCCAACGCGTGGGACTCACGTCCGGCATCGACTGAATCACACAATCTTCCGGCTCCAGCGGCTGGACAATGCGATCTGACCAGGATCGGACCGCTTGAAACCGCGAAAGAAGGCCATGAACGCGAGACGCAAGATCGGCAGCCGCCGTAGTTGTCGACATGAATAAATTAGCACGAGCCGGGCGTGAATTGTCTGCACACCCGACGTTCGATAAGCGAGGCAAGCTGGATGCACGAAAGTTGGATTGACCCTAGCAGCTTGGCTTCAAAGCGTCAAATCGGGGAGAGGCGGTAAACGGCGGAGTCGAGGCTAGGGAAGAGTAGAGGCTAGGGGCTGGAGACCAGAGGCTAGAATACCGGGTAGCCAAGTTTGCTCGCCAAACTTGGCGCAGCAAGAGGCACGATCAGCGGCAACTATACGTCGTCTAAGCGTTCATCATTTGCTTGACATACCGCAGATACAAACAAGGCCCGCCGTATCGCACGACGGGCCTCGTTGGTTGGTTGCGCACGGCTCGTTCTTTAGTCTTTCACCATCGCCGTGCCGTCGAAGTACTTCTGATACTTCGGCCAGCTCCATTCGGCGATCTCCCGACCGACTCGCAAGCCGACATTGTTATCGACGGGGATGTGGTAACCGCCGAGAGCACGCGACAGCGCGGCGAGTTCGGCCACGGAACTCCACGTGGGCAGATCCAAATCCATCATCTCACCGGACGTGTTCTCGGTGAGTGCACAATGCGCGCGACGTTCCATGAAGCCAAACTCATCAGAACCGGTGAACAGTTCGATCGCTTTCGAGCAAGCTCCGCTCACTGTGGCGTGACCGCTGGTGTAGCCGGGGAATGGCGGCGTGACAAACGCGTGCGGCGAATAGGGGTGCCATTCTTCGCCCATCATCTTGCGGGTGCCGCCATCAGGGCCGGCCCAACCGGTGATCTCTTTGCCTTTGTAGTAATGGTGGATCAATGTCCACGGACGCGACGAATCGTAGTAGCGCTTGGTTTCCCAGCAGGAGACGAAGGCATCGTGCGCCACGTTGGCCACCACAAAGTACAGCTTGACGTCTTGATCGATGTTGTGCTTATCGCGACGGGAAACATCCTGCGCGAACCGCAGCCAGTGACCGCTTTGGCCGGTGGAGCGCGGTCCATCCCGCATGAACTCAACCATTGCCTTTTGCTTCTTGGTCAGCGTTGCGTTGTATTCCAACGCCTGATCCGTTTCGCGCTTGAGCCATTCTTCGTCGGTCTTGGTCGTCGGAGGCGGTTCCGGGCGGAATTGATCCGGCGATTCCAGTGCGAACGTCTTCACGCGGTACCAATGCGGCGTCAGGAAGCCGGGCGTGACTTTGCTGCCATCGTTCAGCGTGAACTCAATCGGCTGCCAACGATCGACATCCAGAATCTGATCCGGAGGATTCACCGGCTGATAGTAGGTGTAATCCGAATAGGGCACTCCATTGGAACCAGGCTCATCGCCAAGTTGGTTGGCGCCGTCATGCTTGTGATATTCAATCAGCGTTTGAGCGGTCACATAGCCAATCCCTTCCGGCGTGGTCGTGTCGGTCGAGACCAACTCGGGATCAAAGCCCAGCCGTCGCATCTCGCTGGCCAGATACTCTTGCGACTCCGGATAGACGAAGGCCAACGTGTGATACGAGGAATAGCTAATGGCCTTCTGTTTGTTTTCCAGCGTGTGTTCTGACTTCGGTCGACGGAATTCATCGCCGTGCCGCGAACCGATGGCATGCTCATCGTAAGCGGCCCAGGCATCAAACATGCCTGTCGCCCAAATTGCCAACGTGCGGGCGATAATCGTCGGCCGCGCTGCGTTCAATTCCACTTCGCGAGCCGTTGCTTCTTCAGCAATATCCAGCCAGACATAAGCCAACGAAACACCAGACTGATCTTCAATGCCCAAGAACGCATGCAACGGTTTCTCGTCCTGTTGCGCGTTGTCTTGAGCAGCGCTGTCTTGCGAGTTGCTCTTCGCATCTTGCGCGCTGAGTATCAGACCGAAAGGACAGCAGATGAGCACCAGCAGCAGGCCGATGCGGAGTTGAGATACGCTCACGTAAGATCCCCCAAAAGAACAGGTACGAAAGGTCAAGTCAGACCGTCCGTTGAATTCGCACGCCACTGAATAATACGCCCACTTCGGCTGGCGAGTTCAAGAATCAGGAGCCGGGATTCGCGATTCTCAAATTGTCTCCTTCAGACCATCAACGCTTACCAATTTGTCGGATTTCTACGACACGAAAGGGCCGAATTCGGGTGGGGGCATGAAGGATTTGGGCACCAAGTGAAAGCATGAGAACAGCTCTTGCCCATTGCGCAGCTTTCGTGCGAGTCTGCAAATCAACTCGGAGGGAACTCGCCACGAAGGTGAACCCAAGGCGGCCAGGAACTGCCGCCAGCAGGCGGAGAGCATGTTGTGTTAAACGTTGCGTTTTGCAACGAGGCCACTGAGGTTGCTATGAGCTTCGATCTTCTTTCCTTTCGGCCATTCCGCGAAGAGTTCGAAGCCCCAACTCACAAGCAGTTCACACACTTCAATCGGATCAACACCGTATTGAGGATGGATATCCAGGAAGATCGCGCCGCAGTTTTGCAAGGCCTGAGCTGCACCATGCAGTGCGGCGAGTTCGGCTCCTTCCACGTCAATTTTGATCGCGTCGATCTTCAGGTCCATCTCAGCGGCCAGACTGTCCAGCGTTCGCGTTTGCACAACGATTTTTTCACCGCTCCGCTTCGGTGCATCGGCATAAAGGCTGTGCCAACCGCTGGCCTGCCCCAGATGGAACTCGGCTTCACCGTCGGCATCAGAAAGCGCCACTTGGACAATCTCCGCGCTGTACTCATTCGCGGCAATGCTCTTGCGTGCCCAATGGCAATTTGTGGGGTCCGGCTCAATGCCAACAACGCGGCCGGTTGGACCAACCAGTTTTTCGCCCAACAGCGTGAAGTCCGCTTTGTTGACCCCCACGTCAACAAACGTCATCCCCGGCCGCAGGAAGTCCTCGATGGCATCGCCTTTGGGCTCCTCATAGATGCTGAACACTCGGCCCAACATCGTGGGATAGTCGTGCAGATCCAGATAGATCTTGCCGCCGCGCGTGCGGTATCTGCGATAGCCCTTGGGCAGGAATCGCTTGATTCGCGGATGGTTCTTGACGAGCCACCGCGCCACTTTGCGGGGAATGATCCTCATACACCGAGGGTAATCGCTACCTTAGACAAAAACTACGGTGCAGCAGAAAGGGTCATTCGCTGTCTGCCTTCAATTCCCTCGGCGAGGGTTCACAATGGCCGCTTTGGTCTCGGAAGCCAGCCAGGACTTCCACAGGTCCATGTCCCAACCAAAATTCTTGCCCGTGAGATTAATCAGCGCGTTGCGCACGTCTTCATTCTTGAGCGTGCGGGTTTCCGTCTCGGTGCGAGAACCGGTCGTCAAACCGTTTGCGCCGTTGGGCCCAAAGGATGTAGTGATCTGATCGGGATTCCCTTCGCGATGAATCTTGATGTGCGTCGTAATCAGCGAGTTGATCAAAGACTCCACGGCGCTCAAATCGCCAATGGCGGAAAGCGCGGCCGCGGCCCGATTGATCTCATCGTTCTTGTCGGCGGACAGCTTCTGCACAAACAGCCGCGTGATCTTGTGGTCTTTGTGCTTGGCGATTTCCTCAATCGCCCGATAGCGAACTTCATCCGAAGGATCAGCCAGAATCACGCCAGCCAACAGCTGCAAGGCATCGGGACTGCCAATGTTGGACAACGCTTTGACGTACAACTCGCGGATGAGCGGATTCTGTTCTTTGTCAAACATGACGCGCTGCGCCAAAGCCGGAACAGCCGCGGGGTCCTTGATCTGCAGGATCGCTTCCTGGCCTTCTTCGCTGTTGCGTCGGCCGGTCAGTTGGCGATGCAGTCGGGCGACTTCCCGCATCCAGGTCTTTCGGGCGAGGTCCGCCGTGCGGCGCTCCTCGCGAAGTTGCACTTGCTGCTGCAGGAGCCATTCACCTTGATACTTGACGTAGCCTTGCTCCTCGCGAAGTTGTTCCTGTGTAATCCATCGTCCCGTGGAACGGTCCAGAAAGAATCCCAGGAACGCCCTGGCGAGCGCATGATCGGGATCGTGTTCGAGAACTTTCTCCGCATGCGTGCGGCGTTCCTTTGGCAGACCGTTCTCCTTGCACCATTGCGCCAGTTCCCATTGTCCCTCGGCGTCATCCGCATAGTTGGCAGCAATCCCCTCGTATTCCAACTGAGCATCCGAGATGGGCGTTTGGTCGACAATTTGTTCACGGTCCAGCGTGATGACGCCAAAGTTGGTCTCAATGATGTAGGTCTCTCGCGGCGTCTGGCCTTCGTTCTGCAAGGTGCCGCGCAGTTCACCGCCGGTAGTCAGCGTAAACTTGTAGGTTCGCTCGCCGGCGAAAGCGACATCGGCGGATGCGAACAGGGCCGCACTCGCGGACATCAACGTAATGAGGAAGACAGTCAGTTGGAAATGCGGTTTCATAGGCAAACCCAATTGCTACAAGCGAACTCCTGGCCAGCAGGAAAGACCCTGTTCAAGTATAGTCAACGGCAGCGTGCATCCCAAGAAACGCCGCAGCCGGCGACAGTTGGCCGCCGGCCCAAGGGCTGCAATAATGGACTCTCCCGGCAATTCAGCGCGAATATCACGGTTTTGACGAGCTAATGCGACGAATCCGCCTGTTTGTGAATGGCACGGCGTACCTGCTGGCGGTGGTCTTCACCGTCTTTGTGGCGCTGCGCGTGACACGGCAGTTGGCCACCGGCGAGTCTCCGCCTGTTTCGACAGAATCGGCAGCTTTCCGGGAATACCAGGAAGCCAAAGCGGCAAAGCGAAAGGAAGACTGGAAATTCTTCTCGCAGCTCGCTGATGAAAAGAGCAGCAACTGGAGCGATGCGGAGAAGGACAAGATTCAAGCAGGCGTCATCGCCTGGCTGGACGAAGGCGCCGGCTTTGAATTGTACTTCCGGCGGATGACCAAAGAGCAAGCTTCGCAAATGCAAGAAAACTTGTTGGTGCTGGCGCAGCGCTGGTTGGGCGAACGCATTCAAGAGTACGGTCGTTCGCGAGGGCGACGCCGCCGAACAATCGTCGATCAAGACGCCGAGCGCGTGATTGGTCTGGCCTTGATCTTTGGCCGCTTGGATGGCTTTGGCCAGCAATTGAATCGAGGGCTCAACACCATGGAACAGCTGCAAACGGTGCTGGGCGATCCGGATGGCGTGCTGCGCGAGTTTCGCGTTGAGACAGGGCTCTACTTTCAAGCGATCTACAACCGGATCAATCAGTGGCGACAAGGTGAAGATTGGGCCGAAATCCGCCGCCGAGCGATCGATTATTAGGCGATGAGTTCGTAGTTTGATGAGCCACTTCAGCAGCCAAGGCGAATCACGATCCAATGCGCCCACGCGCTACTTGTCCGTCTCGCAATTGACGTCGCTGATTAAGGAGAATCTGGAAGCCAGCTTTCCGTTCCTTTGGGTGGGCGGCGAAGTCTCCAACTTCACGCGGTCTGCCGCAGGCCATTGCTATCTCACGCTCAAGGATGATCAGGCCCAAATCCGCGCCGTCATCTGGCGGACAACCGCCCAGCGGATTCGTTTCGAAATGCACGACGGACTGGAACTTATCTGTGGCGGTTTACTGGAAGTCTACGCCGCGCGCGGGACCTATCAATTGGTTGTGCAACAAGCACAACCGCAGGGCCTGGGCCCGCTGGAACTCGCTTTGCGACAACTTCGCGAGAAACTCGCACGCGAAGGACTGTTCGATCCGGCGCTGAAAAGGACGCCGCCAACATTCCCCCGCGCAATTGGCATCGTGACCAGCCTTCGCGGAGCGGCGATTGCCGACATGCTGCAAACCCTCAAGGCACGCTGGCACGGAGCCCGAGTGGTCATCGCGCCGGTTCGCGTGCAAGGCGACGGTGCCGAGCACGAAATCGCCGCCACGATCAAGCGTTTCAATCGCTTGAAAGAAGACGTTGATGTGCTGATCGTCGGCCGCGGCGGTGGCAGCCTGGAAGACCTTTGGGCGTTCAACACGGAACAGGTCGTCAGGGCCATTCACGCCAGCAAGATTCCCGTGATCTCCGCCGTGGGGCACGAAGTGGATACCTCGCTGGCGGATCTGGCTGCCGATGTTCGTGCGTTGACGCCTACGGATGCGGCACAAAAAGTCGTTCCGGATCGTAAAGAAGTGGCCGCGCACCTTGTCCACCTGGGCCGGCACATGACGCGTTCGCTGGCTCGAGCTGCGGGAACGGCGCGGTCCAAGTTGGACCAGTTGGCCGCGCGGCGTTTGTTCGTTCAGCCGGCGGCCACGCTGATTCATGATCGACGTCGCTACGTCGATGAGCTTTCCCGTCGGGCGGAACTCGCGCTCCGCAACCGCCTGACCAACTCCCGGCGGTGCATCGCAAGTTCGGCCGCGCGGTTGGAAGCGCTCAGCCCCTTGGGCGTGCTTGCTCGCGGCTACAGCGTGACCCAGACCGAAGACGGCGAAGTGATCAAAAACGCCAACCAACTGCAAACAGGACAGCGGCTGATTTCGCGCTACGCACAAGGGCAAAGCGTGAGCCGCGTGGAGAAGATTCGCGAAACTTGATTGAACTTTCACCATCCAGACACAGCGTCTGTGCAAACTTCAGTTCCGAAACTGCCAAGACTGCGGATTGCGCGGACGACGTAAGATTCAGTTGCATTGATGTGTTTTCGGATCAATGTTTTAGTGCGATCTTTCGGTAGTTCCCCTAGTGTTCAATTCCATTTCCGCGGGCTATGTTTCTGTGGCCTGGCACCCAACTTCATAACTTTCGCCCCTGGTGGATTCACCGCACGCCATGAGTGATGACACTCGACCTACGGATGTTCTTCTGGTGGATGATTCCGCCGAAGACCTGCGGCTGATGCAGGCCGTGCTTGCCACGGACTATCAAACACGAACGGCAAGCAACACGGAAGATGCCTTGCGGCTGATCGCCGAGTCGCCGCCGCATTTCGTGATTTGCGATATTGAAATGCCTGGCTCGACCGGGTTGGAATTCTGCCAGCGCGTGCGCGAGACCCACACGGACCATTTCATTCATGTCACGTTGGCCAGCGTCAACACATCGCCAAGGCGCTTGAACGAATGCCTTCAAGTGGGCGCGGACCTGTTTCTGCCGAAGCCCTTTGCGCCGGATGATCTCAAAGCGTGCTTGCTCTCGGGACATCGTCTGCACGATTTGTACACGCGGTTGCAAGATGCCGCGCACACCGATCCACTCACCGGCTTGCCCACCAGACATCGTTTTGATGAGGAAGCCAAGCGCGAGTTCGAGCGCGCCCAACGCCATGGGCTAAAGCTATCCTGCGCCGTCTTGGACGCGGACTTCTTCAAGAAAGTCAACGACGTCCATGGCCATGCCGCCGGCGATGCCGTCCTGCGAGAGATCGCGAGGATCATTCACGAAGCTTTGAGGGCCAGTGATATCCCTTGCCGTTTTGGCGGTGAGGAGTTTTGCGTGTTGTTGCCAGAGACTGGCAGCGTGGGGGCAAAGCAATGGGCGGACCGCGTGCGTCAGTCGATTGAATCTGTGTGCGTGAAGTTCAATGAATTGGAGTTGAAAGTGACCGCCAGCATCGGCGTGGCGGAACTTGCCGACGGTTGCCGCGGCCCAGCCGATTTGTTTCATCAAGCGGACGAAGCTTTGCTGGCCGCCAAGCAGTCCGGGCGAAACCGCGTGGTCACGTATCGCGACGTCATCGCTTCGGAAGAATTCAACGTCGCTGATGCGCAGCAAGAAGCGTTTTGGTCACTGCCGGCAGGCAAGATCATGTCCACAATTGTGGCCACGCTGTCTCCGGAAGACACCATCAGCGACGCCACGACCCTGCTGCTGAGATTCCGCATCAACGCGGCGCCGGTCGTTGATCTTGACGGCAAGTTGCTGGGCATCGTCTCGGAAAAAGACGCCATGTCCCGCATGACTAAGCCGGAGGACTGGAACACGCCAGTCTCCGAGGCGATGAACGCACATGTGATTTCCTACGAGGAATCGACGCCGATTCATTCCATTCACGCGTTCTTGTGTCGGGCGGGGATTCGCCGCGTGGTGATTCTGCGCGATGAGAAACCTATCGGCATCATCGGCCGCGCCACCATCTTGCGAGCGTATCGCAATTGGAAGGAGACCGATTCCACAGCCGCCAGGAGCGAAGAGTTGAAAGCCCACCTGGGCGAAGTGGTTGACGCCGTTGTGCGACAAGGAATGGAAATCCAAAACAGTCTGGCCAAAGATGACGAGTCCAGCGTTGCGGTCATCCACGGCGCTTCAAGGATTCAAGAACTCGCCAAAGACCTGCTCTCCGCCGTGAAGAGTGGGGAATCCACTCGCGCGGTCGTCGCGGATTAGCATTGGCGGATTAGCGATATCGGATTGGCAGTGGCGGCGGATTTGCCGACCGCGATCGGCCCTCTTAACGTCGTTCCCGTGCAGGCAATTTTTACCCTGCCGCTACGTCGTTCCTGCGCAGCACATGTTGCCCCTCCCGCAACGTCATTCCCGTGTAGACGGGAATCCAGTCAAGTTTGAAGGACTTGTTGCTGTTCAATCTGAGCGGGGAATGTGTTGCTTTGTCATGCGTTGCTGTTTCCCTTGGCGTCTTAGCGCGCCGTTGACTGGATTCCCGTCTGCACGGGAATGACGGAAGGCGCGCCTTGCGCAATGCGTGCCACTTGTAGCTCGCTACCAGTGCTCGTTGGGCAACAGTGGATCCGGTTGTGGTCAACAAACACCCTTCTCCCCCGAGAATGACGGAAGAGTCAAACACGGCCTACGCCACTTCCGGCAGTTGCTTGCCTTTGAGTTCGTAGACGTAGCGGAGGATTTCGGCCACGGCCGCGTAGTGGTCTCGCGGGATGGGCTGATTGACTTCCACGTTGTGAAATAGCGCCTGAGCCAGCGGTTTGCGTTCCAGCACGGGGATTTCGTGCTCAAGCGCAATCCGGCGAATCCGCTCGGCCATGCTGCCTTGTCCCTTGGCGACAACAATGGGCGCGGCCATGCTTTGCATGTCGTATTGAACTGCCACGGCCAGGTGCGTGGGGTTGGTGACCACAAAGTCCGCTTTGGGCACATCCTGCCCCAGCCGGTTGAGGATCAGTTGTCGCTGCACCTGTTTTCGCCGCGCGGTCAGCTCCGGATTGCCTTCCAGGTTCTTCATTTCATCTTTGACCTCTTGCGTGGTCATTTTCAGGTCACGCTCGTGCTTCCAGCGCTGATACCAGTAATCCAAGATGGCCAACAGCAGCAGCGCGGCGGCGATCTGCACGGCCGTCCAAAACAAGATATCCAGCAAGAAGATGCCCACCTTGGCCGCCGGCCATTCCGGAACAAGCAGCAGCTCGCCGCGTCGGGCGTAGATGCTCAGGAACGCCACGCCGGCAACAATCAGAATCTTGAAGACTCCAAATCCCAACCGCATCACGCTGGTCAGTGAAAACACTCGACCAAAGCCCTTGATGGGGTCGATCCGCGAGATATCCGGCGACAACCGGCTGGGCGTGAAGATAAATCCCGTCTGGCCCACGTTCAGCAAGATGGCCACACCCAGCATCAAGCCCAACAGTGGCAGCAGACTGGTCGCCAAGAGGTCAATGATGCTTTGCGATTGTTCGGCAAACTCAGCAGCCCCGTAGTTTGCCAGCGGGGCTTCGCTGAGTTGCGTGGACATGAACGCCCCCAGCGCGTCAAACAATCCGGCGGAAAGCCCATAGACCACCAGCAACCCGCCCAGCAAAACGCCGGCGGAGTTCAGGTCCATGCTCTTGACAACTTGACCCTGCTCACGGGCTTGTCGCCTGCGATGCGGAGTCGCGTCGTGCGTTTTTTCGCCAAACTGATCAGGCATGAGTTACGCGTTTCTTGCGCGCACGGAAACAAACTTGTTGAGTGCGGCTTATCCAGCGCCGGCAGTACCAGGACTGGGCGCGGCAGAGGAAAGTCCTTGCACAAGCTGGATCACAACCGGCTCAATCTCGTCTTGAAAGACATAGCCCACCACGCCCAAGGTCAAAGAGAGCATCGCCAAGGACGCCATGGAATTGATGCTGAAGCCAACGGCAATGATGTTGAGTTGCGGCAAGGTCCGGCTGATCAGCCCCATCACCATTGTGGAAAGCAGCAGCGCCGCCACCACAGGCCCCGCCACGCGAATGCCCAACTCCAAGCTGTTGCTCATCAACGTGGTCAGCGTTTCTTGCACCACGGCAAAGTCCAGCGCGCTGCCTGGCGGCACGGCGGAGAACGTCGCCAGAAAACCTTCCATCGCCAGGCGGTGACCACCCACCAGCAGCCAGATCGCCAGACCAAACACGTATAAGAACTGCGCCGCCAGCGGTATGCTCGTTCCCAGCGCCGGGTTGAAGACATCGGCCAACGCCATTCCGCTTGTTTGACCAATGATCTGCCCTGCAATCTGCAAGGCGTTGAACATGATCCAGATCCCCAGGCTGAGGACATAGCCGATGGCCACTTCCGTGCCAATGTAGGTCAGATAATCCAGCAGCGTCTGCGGCGTCGGCGAGTTCAAACCCAGTTGCGTCGGCAAGATGAGAATCGCCAGCGCCACAGCAAAGAACGCCCGGAGCCGCATCGGCACTTCCCGCGCGCCAAACATTGGGCCAATCAGCACCATGCCGCAAGTCCGCGCCAACACCATGCCAAACAGCAGCAGCTTGGCCGGATCGAACAGGGCGAGGATGGATTGATAAAGTTCCGGCACGTGTGTTCTTTGCTTTGAGTCTTTCTCACATTTCCGTCATTCCCGCGCAGGCGGGAATCCAGTGCGCTACGTTATTCTCTGGCTTCCCGCCTGCGCGGGAATGACAGTCGGGTGGCCGGGGCTGGAGGCACAGCCGAAGCCCCAGGGCTTCCCTCGCTCGTGCTCAGTCCAGCCCCGGCCACCCTGACGCTATCTGATTTGCGCGCATGCCGTTGTTTGCTGCCACTCACAACCCGGAGGGAATCCCTGCAATCAAGTCCGTGGTGTACGTAATCATCATTTCAATCAGCCAAGGCAATGTCAGCGAGGCCGCCAAGACCATGAGCACAATCTTGGGAACAAAGCTGACCGTTTGTTCCTGCACTTGCGTCAGTGCCTGAGCCAGGCCAATCAACAAGCCAACAAGCAGCCCCGTCACCAGGATGGGCGCAGCAACCAGCAGCGTCAGGTTGATCGCCTCGCGACCGATATCGACAGCTTGTTGCGGTTCCATCCGTTATTGCCTTGGCGAAGAAAGACTTTCCCAGCGCGCAGCTTGGCGCGCACCTTCGGCGCATGCCGCGTCATCCGAACGGCTCAAAGCTCAGCAGCAGCATTTCCACGACCAGTCGCCAGCCATCGACCAACACAAACAGCAGCAACTTGAACGGCAAAGAGATCAACACCGGCGGCAGCATCAGCATGCCCATTGAGATCATCACGCTAGCGACCACCATGTCCAAAATCAGAAACGGCAGATAAATCTGAAAGCCAATCAGGAACGCCGTCTTAAGCTCGCTGAGCATGAAAGCCGGCAACAACGCGGACAGCGGCACGTCGGTTTCGCCGGCCTCTTTGTTCGCGCCAAAGTAGACGTAGTTCGGTGGATCAGCTTCTGACACTGCTTGTGTTTCCTGGATGTAGTCCAGAAACAGCAGCACGTCGTCGGCGTTACCGGTCCGCTCAATCTGCGTGGCCATGAACCGCCGCACGGGGATTTGGCCAGCTGCCCAAGCCTGATCCGGTCCCAGCGTACCCTCCGAGTACGGAGCGACCGCGTTGTCATACACCTGCGTCCAAACCGGCGTCATAATCGCTAGCGTGATGAACAACGCCAACGAGGTAATCACCTGAGACGGCGGCAACTGCTGCGTACCCAAGGCTTGTCGCAACAATCCCAACACAACCAACACGCGGATGAAGCTGGTAGTCATCATCAACAAGGCGGGCGCCAGGCTGATCACGGTCAACAGCAACATGATCTGCAGCGTTGAGCTCAAGCCTTCCTGGCCGAACGCGTCGGTGATGATTTGTTCGGACTGTACGGCTTCGTCCGCGGCTGCTTGGACGTCATCCGCCGCCCCGTCAATGGATTGCAACGAAAGAGGTTGCTGTTGGCCGAACGCGGACGGGATTGCCAGGATGATCACACCCAACATCGTGAGCGCGGCAAACGCGCGACGCACGGGGCTTTTCCGCCAACTTTCCTGAATCAGCTTGCGCTTGAGCGCATTGTCATCCGCCCGCGCTTTGCGGGTTGCGGACCTGGCCGGCCTGGCAACTTTGGCTTTCACAAACAGTGGCAAGAGGAAGAGGGTGTTTGGTTGAGCAAGCGGTTACGCGGATGCGCCTCGGGCACGTCCCCGCCCGGCAAATCCGCGCGACGATTCCGCGTTCAACTCGGAAAGCACATCGCGAAATTCGGCTGTGGAACTGCCGGATTGCAGCTCTTTGCACATGCCGGAGATTCGTGTGACATCATCCTGCTCATCAATTTCCAGCAGAGTTTCCACGCCTGAGGCGGACACCGACAACAGGGCCAGCTTGCCGCCGCAGCGTACGAGGTGCAGCTTGTGTTTCTTATCTAGCGAAGTTTTGCCCAACACTTCAAAGACGTCCGTTGGCAAAGCGCCAACCAACCGGGGAAGTTTCTTTCGCAGCAACCAGGTGCACAGCAGGAACAAGCCGATCACAATCGCCAGCCCACTGGCCGCAGGCGTCAAAGCTCCCACTAACGAATTCTTGGGAGCGTCCCCCGCAGACAAATCTCCGGAGCCAGAACGGCTGCTCAGCGTGCGATTGGGAGCATCGCTCCAGTCGCGCGTCAGGACTTCCGGCAATTGCTGCGGTGCTTGATCTTCTGATGATGTTGCCGATGGCGGAATGTTCTCTCGCCACGGTGCCTGCGAATCTGTACCGACGTTGCTTCCCGCCGACGGTTGTTGTTCGGAGAATCTTGGAGCGTTCCCGCCTGCGGCATTTATCGCATTGTTCTGAGCGGAATTCTGCTGTGCATCATTGCGCTGTGCAGCATTGTCTTGCGGTGTGCTGTGCTGCCCGGCTTGCGATTGAGCCGCGCCTTGTGCTGTGGCGGGATCTTGTTGTGTGTTGGTCGCCGTAGAGCTTGCGGGTTGCGCGTTTTGAGATTGCGCGTTGCCCGCGTCCGTGCCGGGATTGTTCTGGCGCGTGTTGTTCTGGCTTGTGCTGTTTTGAGACGCGTCGCCCTGGGCAGCGTTGCCTTGCCCCCAACCGTTGGGCTGACGCAAGTTGGGCTGTTGGTCGTGGCTTGGCTCACCATTCAGTTCATCCCTGTCGGCCGTCAGTCGCTCGACAAGATCATTGACAACATCTGCGCCGGCGCGGGGAATGGTCAGCGCCGCCACCGCGGCGAGCACAACGGCGAGCGCGAAGCATGTGCCGATGGATGGGGTCGACCGGGGCGGGTCTTGTTGGTTTCGGCTTTGGCGATATTGGCTTTTTTGGGGCATCCTTGCCTGCCTGGGCGAGTTGTTCGCTAGCTGGAATGTTGACCGTCACCGGCAACCAGTTCCGCGACCCGCACGCAGAAGTTTTCGTTCAGGACGAGGACTTCGCCCCGGGCGATCAGCCGACCATTGACGAAAATCTCGACGGGATCGCCGGCCAACTTGTCCAGCGTGACGACCGCTCCCTTCCGCAACTTGAGCACATCCTCCAGGTACATGTGCGTGCGGCCCAGCTCAATCCGCAAGTCCAGCTCGACATCGTGAATCAAGTCAAGCGATGCGGATTCCGTACTTGCGCCTGAAGGGCTGAGATTGGGAAGCTGAAAAGCGCTGGCGGCCGGCGGGGCGCTTGTGGCGGCTGCCGCTGGGGTTTCTTCCGCGGTGGCGAGTGCATCTTCGGCCTGCTTCAGCAAAGCCTCGATGTCAGACTCGCTTAACTCGTCGGGGTTTGCCTCGGGCTTGGTGCCGGCATCATCGGGAGCTTGAGCATCGTCCGACATCAGGATCCTTCCATCAACGACTGGGGCGGGTGCGCGACATCCGTGCTGCGCGTGGACTCCTGACTTCGGTGCGAGCTACGTTTCGTAGAAGTCGAACTCGCTGACGATAATCCCGCGAACGAGCGGTTTGCCAAGAATCTCGTTGACTTTCTCGGAAATGCTACGCTTGATCAAGCCCAGTCCGGAGTCGGCAAAATCGATGGATTCCGCGCTGCGAAAGATATACAGGATGCCATCACGAATGCGGTTCTCGTATTTTGCGTAGAGGTCGCCAAACTCCGCCTCGTCATCCGGATGCACCGTCGCGTACAGATGGCATTCAATCCGTAGCGTTGTGTTCGATTCCGGCTGAAAGCTGACAACGCTGAACGAGTTGAGGTCAACTTCCACGTACTCGCTGTCATCACCATCGGCGATGGCATCCGTTGGCGTCTCGGCTACGCCAAGCTGTTGCTCGACAAGCGTGATATCATCGACAGGCGCGACATCACTCTCTGACGGCAGGTACATCGCCGCTAGCATGCACTCACCAGTGATGACCGCAACGAAGAAGCCAATGATCTTCAGCTTCCGTCGTCGCGGACGTACCGGAGTTTCCTCAACGGCTTCGTCGGTGGATTCGAGTTGTTCCTCTTCAGCCATGCTTAAAGATCGCTGTGTCGGCTCGTGTTGTTCAGTTCCGCTTGTCCGCCTGCGGACGGATGGCCGGGAGAATGCCACCTAAAACCCTAGCTTACGGATGGTTGCGTGCATCCGCTGAGTTCCCGTTGATGCTGTAATCTGCCATACGCGCCGGCCAGGCATATCCTCGTCAGTGGGAATGCCTGACCTTATACTGAGGTCTCCATCGGTTTGAGCTGAAGCGTCGGCATGTGGCGAATGTGACGGATGTGCCGCCGCCGATGAACCACTCGTATCGAGCCTTCCCTCCGCTTGCCTGACTGGTTCCGTAATGAACACTCGCATCTGCTTCATCCTCGCGGCACTCTTGCTAGGAAGTTGCGCACTTGCCGCGGCTTCTGGATGCGGCTCTTCCGCGGCTCAGGACAACGAGGCAACAGCTAATCAAGAAGGCCAGCAGGAACAGCAACACAAGGAGCATCCGCCCAATCGGCTGGCGAATGAGACCAGCCCTTACTTGTTGTTGCATGCGCACAATCCCGTGGACTGGTATCCCTGGGGAGATGAAGCCCTGCAAAAGGCCAAGCAGGAGAACAAGCTGATCTTCCTCTCCATTGGTTATTCCAGTTGCCACTGGTGTCACGTGATGGAAAAGGAATCGTTCATGGACGAGGAGATTGCCGCGTACCTGAACGAGCACTTCGTCTGCATTAAGGTTGACCGCGAGGAACGGCCAGATGTGGACGAGATCTACATGACCTCGTTGCAGATGTACAACCAACTTCTGCAACGCCGAGCTGGCGGTGGATGGCCGCTTTCCATGTTCCTGACGCCGCAAGGCTTGCCGCTGACCGGCGGCACGTACTTCCCGCCGCGAAGCAAAGAAGGCTTCGCCATGCCTGGCTTTATTGACGTCATCGAGCAAATCCAAACGGCTTGGGCCGAGGATAACGATCGCGCGATCAAGCAAGGCGAGTTGATCGCGGAGATTGTCAAGGAACAGCTCGACAACACGGCCGCGGAAGTGCTCAACCCGTTGACTCCCGGCGTTCCCCAGGAAGTCCTGGATTCGCTCGCCTTCAACTTTGATCCGGAGTACGGCGGGTTCAATTACAGCCCTGTCAATCCACGCGTTCCGAAGTTTCCGTCGCCCTCGAATTTTTTGTTCTTGCTGGATGTGATCCGTCAGGCTCATGCGGAAGACGCCAGCGAAGAAGCAAAGTCTCGCGCGGACGAAGCCAAGAACATGCTGTTGGTTACGCTCAATCACATGGCCGATGGCGGCATTTATGATCAGCTCGGCGGCGGCTTTCACCGCTACAGCGTCGATCGCTTCTGGTATGTGCCGCACTTTGAAAAGATGCTCTACGACAACGGGCAACTGGCCACAATCTATGCCGAAGTTTTCGCCATCACTGGCGAAGAGCGCTACAAGCGAATTGTCGATGAAACGCTCGCATTCGTGCTGCGAGAAATGACGCACGAAGATGGCGGCTTCTTTTCCGCGCTCGATGCTGATAGCGAAGGCGAAGAAGGCACCTTCTACATCTGGACAAAGGAAGAAGTCGAGGAACTGCTGGCCGACATGGACCTGCCGTTGTTCCGCGAGGTCTACAGCCTTGACGGCGAGCCGAACTTCGAAGGCAGCCACTACGTCTTGCAGTTTTCCACTCCGCTGGCGGAAATTGCCGAGAGCAAAGAACTGAGCGTCGCCGAGCTTTGGCAAAAGCTGCGGCCGATGAACGACAAGCTGATGCAAGCCAGGGACAAGCGTGAACGCCCCTTGCTGGACACCAAGGTGTTAACCGCGTGGAACGGCTTGATGATCCGCGGTTTTGCGGACGCCGGGCGACTTCTGGAAAACCAGGACTACATTGCCGCCGCGGAGAAGGCCGCCAACTTTCTGCTGGCAAACGTCAAGACAGAAGAAGGCCGGCTGTTGCGAACCTGGTCCGCAGGCGAGGCCAAGCTCAACGCGTACCTTGATGACTACGCTTTCTTTGTGGATGGGCTGATTGCCCTGCACAAAGCCACCGGCGACAACCGCTGGCTGGACGAAGCCAAAGCTTTGACCGACAAGCAGATCGAGCTGTTTGCCGATGCCAATCGCGGCGGCTTCTACTTCACCTCCGAAGATCACGAAGCGCTGATCGCGCGGACAAAAGGCGGAGCCGATAACGTGCGGCCCGGCGGCAATACCGTGACAGCCGGCAATTTGCTCTACCTGGCCGATCAGCTCGACGAGCCGTCGTATCTCGACCGCACCCTGTCAACTCTGCAAGCCAATGGGCGAACGTTTGCCGTCGCGCCAGGCGCACTACCGCGAATGGCCGTCGTCCTGCGAGAACTCGCCGCGCGAGGCCACATCAAGCAGCCGGCTCCGCCTGAGGATCAACAAGCCGACGGCGTGGATGATGGTGTGGACGATGGCACAGACAACGACGTGGACGATCAATCAGGAGATGGCGGCGACGGGCAGTAGCCCTGCACCCCAAGAGACCTGCCACGCCGCAAGCATCTCACAGAACAGATGCGCGCTGAGCGATAAATTCCAAATTGCCAAAGAGCGAAACGGCAAATTCCCACGAAAGCTGCGCAGTGGGCAATGCGAGTTTTGAAAAATCTCAGCGCGCGGATCTCGCGCGCGAAAAACGCTTCTCGGCCAAAGATCCAAATCCGGGATTACACCCGGGATTACCACCCGGGGTTACCACCCGCCATTGCACCCGGGGTTACGCCCGGCGTTACACCCTGGATCACGGGCCATTTTGCCGGGGTTACACCCAGGATTGCGGACGATTCTGAAGGATCACGAAGAGGAATGCTCGCGGAAGTCGTATTCGCGCGAAAGGTAACCCGCAAGTGCGGCCGAAATTTGCGCGCAAAAACATTTCTCCCTACAGCCTCGAAATTGCTCTTTGCCAATGAACAACTTTTGTGGCAGAGCGCGCCTTCCGTCACTCCCGTGGAGACGGGTGCTCGGCTACGCGTGGCGAAAGTCATCCCGGTCTTCATCCGGGTGCAAGCCCAGCGGCTCGCCAATGTGCGAAACCCCGAGTCCCAGCACAGTGCGGTTGGCGTAAGCAAAGTACGCCACAATCTGATTGAGGTCGAGAATCGCCGCGTCGCTCAGGCCGGCAGCGCGCAAGGGCTGCAAGTCTTGTTCTTGCAGTTCCGCAGGCGTGAGCGTCAACTTCCGCGTGTATTGGCACATGGCCCATTCGCGCGGAGTTAACGGGTCTTTGCATTCATCCGCCAGCGCGGCTTGAACCAGTTGCGTGGCAAGCGAGGAATCGCCAACGTGCCGGGCGAGACCAGCGGTATGATGTTCCACGCAGTATTCGCATCCATTAAGCTGCGAAACACAAACGCCGACCAATTCGCGCTCACGCGGCGACAAGTCATTGGGCCGCGCGTGCAGCACGGCTTTGTAGAGCGCCAAATGCGCTGCGAGCGTGCGGGGCCGCAGACTGTGCGCTTGCAGAATGTGATCCACGTGCCCATCAGCCCCTGCCACCTGGCCGTAAAGTTCGGCCAGGTTTCCTTCCGCAGATTCCGGCGAGATCCGCTCGATCCAAGCCATGCGAACTCTTGAACTATTGTTCGCCTGCTGCATCTTCTTCGGCGTTCTCATCGACAATCGCGAACAAGTGCGACTTGTTGGCAATGTACAGAACGCCGTTGGCGATGATGGGCGTGCTGTAAACGGCGTTGCCCATGTTGATTTCGGAAATCAACTCCATCTGATTGGCGTGCTTGAAGACCATGACGTCACCGTCTTCATCACCGACGTAGACCTTGCCGTCGACGATCAATGCCGAACCCCAGGCGGCGGCCAACATGTCATACGTCCAATGGGCCTTGCCGGTTTGAGCATCAACACAGTGGAACAAGCCACTGAAATCGGCGATGTACAGCAGGTCATCCTTGATGGTCACGGTGGCGACGGAGCGATGCATCTCTTCTTCCCAGTCGAGGTCGCCACCGCTTTCGTCTATGTCCGTGCCGGAATAGTGCCAGATGGCTCCTGAGTTCTCGTTATCGCGAACAACGTCACCTTCCTCGGGGATGGCCGCCTGGAGGCGACGGTGCGGCACGGGGTTGCCGTCGGCATCGAACACTAAAGTTGGGCTGATATCGCCGCGCTTGGTGGGATCGATGCACCACAGATGGCCGATCCCTTCGCCGTGTTCGGGGTCTTGACCCACTGCGATGTAAACCTTGTCGTCATAAATCACGGCCGTGCCGATCAAGTTGTTGCGTGTGCCGCGACCGCCGAGGATCCACTTGGAATCTTTGGGATTGCAATCAAACTTCCACAGCAGTTTGGAGTTGCCGTTTCCGTCGCCGACGGGATCAAACGCACGGACATAGCCATCACCACCGGGGAAGATGACCATCGGCTGCCCATCAATCACGGCGAAAGAAGGCGACGACCATTGGCCATGCACAATGTTGATGCCTGGCGAGTTATCGGTCCACAACAGTTCGCCGGTGTTCTTGTTGAGCGCCATGAAGCTGGGAGCTTCCGGCGAGGGGATGTTGATGTGCGATTCATCGACGCCATTGGACGTGTTGACGAACAGGTAGTCGCCCCAGACCGTCACGGAGCAAGCACACATGTTGTGCTGGAACAAGCGGATCTCCGAGAGCATGTCAAACTCCCAGACGGTGTCCGCTTCGTTCTCTGTTTCAAATTCCTCGTCCATGTAGGGACCATCGTTTTCGCCATCGCGGAAGCCTTGCGTGTCCAGGCAGGCGACCACACCGCGGCTGGTGACAAACCACAGCCGGTCACCTTCCACGCATGGAGCACAGCAAATGCCTTGCAGGGGCCAATCCTGCACGCGAGCGATGATCAGCTTCTCGCTGGAGTGTTGCCAGAGGAACTCTCCGTCCGATTCGCGGAAGCAGACAAGCACGCCCAAGTCCACGTCAAACGGATAGCGTTCGATATAGCCAGCGCCGTTGTTGGTGCCGACGTACACCTGGCCGTTGGCGACAACCGGGTTTCCGTACGATTGCGATCCGAGCTGTGCCACCCATTTGATGTTTTGGCCGCTGCCGGGAATCCAATCGCCCGTGTCACGGTCAAACTGTCCTGGGTCCCATTCGCTGGGAATGTTTGTGGCATCCGGAGTGTTGTTCTTGTAGATGTTTCCACCCCATTGTGGCCAATCATTTGCGCCGGTGGCGACATTGGTTGGGCCATCGGGACCGTTGCGAAGGCCACTCTCGTCCGGTCTGGGATCCGTGGGGCTGGCGGACTCGTCCGAATCCGATTTGCCCAAGTCAACGTTGACCGTTTCGCCGGCAATCCCTTGTTGGCGTTGTTCCAGCGGAATCCGCATGCTGTCATGGCTGGACTGAATGGTTGCGTTGCTCGCACTCGCATTTCCGCTGGGGGCGTTTTCGACCACAGGCGTCGCGTCGCCTTCACAACCAGCGAGAAGCATAAACGTCAGACTGGCAGCCAGTGGAATCAATCGATGGCTCTTCACGGGAATCCTCGTTTGACCAAACGGTCCGGGTATTGGGTGGTTGTGTGCTGAAGGTGGGTCTTAGTTTGCCAGCGCGGGTGGCTAATCGGCAAGGCGATTACTCGATGACATTACTCGATGACATTACTCGATGACTTACTCGATGACATTACTCGTTGGCACTACTCGTTGGCACTACTCGTTGGCATAGACCTTCACGTTGTCCATGTAGAACGGGGCGTATTGCGTGTTGGCCACAAAGCCGGGCGCTCCATGGGTATTGGGCGAAGGGTCTTCGGCAGTGATTGTCCATTCTTCCGGCTCGGCTTCATCGCGCGGCCAAACCTTGCCACGCAACACGGCTTTGCCGTCTTCTGTCGTGGCCGTTAACTTCATCGTATACCAGACATTTGGTTTGGACTCGAAGGGAATCGTCGTGGCCATTCGCAATTGTGCGGCCCAAGTGCTGATTCGCAACTGACCTTCTCGACCCATCAACTCCATGCCATAGCGTTGGGCGGTGATGCCCATGATTGGCAGCCAGCCACCTTGTTCCACGGCCATGACGTCTGCTTGAACGGTGTAGTCCTTGAGATCGATGGGGCCCATCCAACCTTGGCTGCGAGTTCCCAGCTTGGTATCGCCTCGCGGCGTGGGGATCACGTCACGTTTGAATGCAACATTGTTGCCATCAATCTGTTCAACAATATGGCGATTCCGCATACCAACCCAGGTGATGGGGATTTCGCCGTTCTCAAAGTCAAAACTCCAAGGCAACGGGGGCACAATTCGCACACGGGCTTCACCTTGCAGGTCACCAAACTTGGCCGTGATGAAAGCAGCTTCGTGAGCCGCTTCCGCATTGGCGGTCATCTCGCCGGAAGCGTTGATGGTGGCCGGGCCTTCCACGGTGTATTCAACCGCTTGTTCGTCCAGCAATTGGCCCTTGCTGTTGAACAATCGCGCTTGGAACTGAACCGTTTCGCCGGGTTGGATCAGGGTTTCGTAGGGGACAAGTTGCAGGTGCGCCGGTGTGTCGTCGCCAGGTGTTTCCGCTGGCATTTCCGGCAGCGGGTTGGCTTGCGGCGATTGATTTGGCTGACCAACGCAGTACAGACATTCCGAAGTGGGGATGAACAACCGGCCGTGCGAAACGATGGGCGAAGCGTTGCAGTCACCGCCCAATCGCGCTTGCTGCAGGACTTCTACGCCTTCTTTGGTTTCATTGGTGGGCTTGAGGATGTACCAGCGACCATTCGCGGTGATGCAGTAGATTTTGCCGTCCGCATACAGCGGGTTGGAGAACATGGCCGAACCCAACTTCTTATTGGCGCGGCGGCCATCGCCTTCCATCGCCTGACCGTCTGCGTCATAGACAATCTGCTTTCCGGTTTCCGGATCGAGAATCCACAGCCCGGCCTTGTCATCAATCACATAGAGCTTGCCGTCAATCAACAGCGGCGAACTGCGGCCAGCAACAAGTTCCTTCACGCGCCACAGTTCTCCGGACTGCGTAACATCGCCGGAGAGCGCACCGTTGATGGCGACCATCGCGCCCATTGTGTTGTCGTCAACGTTTTCTTCGCCGTGATTGGCGTAAACGGTGTCACCAACAACCAACGGAGCCACATTCAGGCCGCGGCGGGCGAGATCGTAATGCCAGATTTGTTCGCCGGTGCGGGGCTGCAATGCCCAAACGCCGCCATCGCCAGAACCAAACACCAATGCGGCCTGGCCATCCAGCATGGCGATTGCCGGCGAGCTGTACGTTGTGTCATACGGATTGAAGCGTGTGCCTTTGAACCAGACGACTTCGCCGGTGTTCTTGTTGAAAGCAAGGAAGCGGTGCGCCGGCACGGCGTAACCGCCCCAGCTTGTGGTCACGCCGCTGGCCAGGACCAGGTCTTCAAAGATGATTGGCTTATTGGTGCGGCCGCCGTATGTGCTGATGACTCCAAACTCTTCGTGCATGGAGTGATCCCAAATCACCTCGCCTGTCTCGCCATTCAAACAGCAGAAGTATCCGCAGACACCATGGGCGTAAACGTTGCCAGTCTCAGGATCACCAACGACGCAGGACCAGGCGACGCGGGTGTCCGGGACATCTGACAAGTAGACGTTGAACACATACTCCCAAATCACATCCCCCGTCTCGGGATTCACGCAAAGCACGCGCTCGGCTTCGGTGACTGTGCCGGGGTCTTTTCGGGCGAGCATGTAGAGCTTGCCGTTCATCACAATCGGCGTGGAGCGCGTTCCCAAGTCTTCGCGCTTCCAGATCAGATTTTCACCATCTGGGTCCCAAGTATCGACCAGGCCTGTCTCATAGGAGATGCCATTTCCCAAGGGGCCTCGCCAGTAGGGCCAGTCCATGGGATCGCCCTGAGCGAATGCCGAGACCGGCGTGAAAAGTTGAAGGAGCAGACAAACAACAGTCAGGCAAACAAGCGTGATTGTTCGGGTCATGGGAGTTCCGTGGGGAACGAAGGACAGGCATTCAACAGGGCTTATGCGGCAGCTAATAAGGATACGCCACGCCATTTCCGGTATCAAGGAAGCACCAGCAGCCCGTTGATTTATTCAACTGGCTGTAAGAATCCCACGGATGGGATTCCAAATCGTGGCCCGAATGCCACGATTTGCGAGCCGTGCGAGATCCACTCTCGCACTTGGCGAGGGTTGAAAAAATACCACGATGGTATTTTCAACAAACTACTAGTCTGTTGTGTCTGGCCGGCGAAATCTGCTAGCCACAATACAGTTAATAACCCGTGCGGAAGGCATGCGGATCGTTGTCCGGCCGATTTCCGCCGGGTAAATTGGAAGCAGACATCCCCCATTCGGGGTTGGTGCGATGCAAGAAGATGGCCTGACGAACTGATTCGATCCGCATGTCCACTGTTTCTGATGACCTGTTGAGCCCCCAATTGCTCGCGCAGCTGGAACGCCTGGAGTTGGTCACGCGGAAGATTTTCCGGGGGCGAATGAAGGGCGAACGCCGCAGCAAGCGGAAGGGCCAGAGCGTGGAGTTTGCGGATTTTCGCAACTACGTCCCCGGCGACGATCTCCGCTTTATCGACTGGAATACTTACGCCCGGCTGGACAAGATGTTTCTCAAGCTCTTCCTGGAAGAGGAAGACTTGCACTTCTATGCCTTGATCGACGCCAGCATGTCGATGGATTTTGGCACGCCGTCCAAGCTGCTGTATGCCAAACAGTTGGCCGCGGCGCTGGGCTTCATCGGTCTGATTCGCGCGGACCGCGTCAAGATTGAGTCCGTGGGCCAGCCGCTGACCAAGCGGTTGCCAGCCTTGCGCGGAAGAGCCAGCGTCTGGCGGATGCTCAAACAATTGGAAGAGATCCAAGCCGGCGAGGCGGTCGATCTGCAAACCGGCATCAAGAACTTTTGTCTGCGAAACAATGGCGCCGGCATCGTGGTACTGCTTACGGACCTGATGGACAAGTCCGGCTACCAAGAGGCGATCCGGTTTCTCCTTGCTCAGCAGATGGACGTGTACGTTGTCCATATTCTTTCGCAAGAAGAGTTGGAGCCGGATGTGTCCGGCGACTTGCGTTTGATCGATTGCGAGGATGGCGACGTGGCCGAGGTCACCATCAACGGTCCTCTGATGAAGCGCTACAAACAAACGTTGAATTCGTTTGTTGGTGGAGCCAAAGAGTTTTGCACGCGACGTGGCATGACGTACTTGCTGGCCAACAACCAAACGCCGGTTGAGCAGCTTGTGACCAATTACCTCAGAACGCGGGGGCTTGTTCGCTAGTGTTTTCCAGCTTGCTTACCTGGTGGCAGTGGTTGATTGTTGGCGCTATCCCGCTCGGCGTTTTGGCGCTCTATTTTCTCAAGCTCAAGCGAACACCGGTCGAAGTGCCTAGCACGTACTTGTGGCACAAGTCGATTGAAGACCTGCACGTCAACTCGATCTGGCAGCGGCTCCGCAACAACATCTTGCTTTGGCTGCAACTGTTGCTGCTGTTATTGGCGATCATTGCGCTGTTGAACCCAACCTTCCAAGGTTCCAAGCTGATTGGCTCGCGGTTTATCTTTGTGGTGGACAACTCTGCCAGTATGCAATCCACCGATGTGATTGTGGATGGTGAGCGGATCTCACGCCTGGAAAGCGCCAAGGGTCAGGTCCGTGCGTTGATTGAGAGCATGCCAGAGGGCGCGGTGGCGATGTTGATCTCCTTCGCCGATGGCGCGCAGGTCATGCAGCCGTTCACGGACAATCCCAATGACTTGCTGCGTGCCGTGGATGGCATTCAGCCGACGGATAAGCCCACTTCTCTTATTGAAGCGTTGCGCGTCAGTTCAGGGCTTTCCAATCCCACGCGGACCGGTTCGGAAGAACAGGACCGCATCAAGGCCAGTGTCATGCCGGCCAAGCTGTATGTGCTTTCCGATGGCAAGTTTGACGTTGTTGATTTCGCGCTGGGAGCGTTGGAGCCGGAGTACCGCAAGATTGGCAATGACGATGCCCGCAACATTTCCATCACGGCGTTCAGTGTTGATGAGAACATCAACGACAGCTCTAAGGTTGAGGCGTTCGCAAGCGTTGATAACTTTGGCCCCCAGGACGAGACCGTGTTTGCGGAGCTGTATTTGGGAAACACTTTGGTGGACAACGTTCGCGCGCCAATTCCGGCAGGTCGTACGTATGGGATATCGTTTCCCTTGGCGATCGACATCGATTCCGGCGTGCTGGAGTTACGGATTCGTCCTGACACCAACGCCGATGATCTGCGAGTGGATGACACCGCCTGGGTGGTTGTGGACAACCCTCATCGGGCCAGAATCCTGGCGATCATGGAGACGCGGAACGTAGCTTTGGAGCTGGCGTTGGGGACAACGCGTTTTGATGAGCTGGTCACGCTCGATACGGTCAACCTGGAAGAAGAACCCAACTACCTGCAATCAGAAACGTATCGGCTGCAAGCGCTTTCCGGCGCGTACGACTTAATCATCTATGATCGCTGCCGCCCGCCGGACCGTGATCCGCCGGACGGTTCCACGGAAGAGCAACAAACGGATATGCCGCTGTGCAATACGATGTTCATCGGCACGGCTCCCAAGTTGACCAGTTGGGGTTGGACGCCAGGCGCGGAGTGGCCACCGCCGGTGTACATCGCGCCGCCCACGGTGATTGACTCGGACCGTTCTCATCCCATCATGGATTCCGTGGCGTTGGGGAATTTCCTGATCGCCGAGGCGTTTGGCATGACGCCGCCTTCTGGTGGTCGAATGTTGATCGATTCCGATATCGACTCGGAATCTGGCAGCTCCTTATTGACGATTGGTCCCCGCGAATCGTTTGAAGACCTGATCCTGAGCTTCAACCTGATTGAGACCGCTGGCGGCATCAACACGGATTGGATGAACAAACAGAGCTTCCCGTTGTTCATTCTGAACACGGTGACTTATCTCGGCAGCCCACGAGACACATTGTCTTTGGCGAGTGTCAATCCTGGCGAGCCGGTAGAACTGAAGATTGACACGGTGGAGTCAGACGAAGTGGTTGTAGTCACGCCCGGCGGCGAGGAGCACACCATCAAGCGGACTCCGCAATCGACCTTTCCGTTTATTCGCACGGATGAAATTGGCGTCTACGACATGCGCGCCGAAGGGCGTTCCGTCGCCAAATTTGCCGTGAATCTCTTCAATCCGAAGGAAAGCAACATCCCACCCAATGACAACCTGGAGTTCATCTACGAGCCGCTGCCTGCCACGGAAGTGACCGAAACGGTTAAGCAAGAGTGGTGGAAATGGCTGGCTGGTCTGGCTTTGGTTGTGCTGTTGGTGGAGTGGTTTGTCTACAATCGTCGGGTTTCGCTCTGACAGTATGGTTTCCCAGGCGGACAAACCCGGTATTATAGTCTGACAGCCGCCTTACAGTTGGAGCCGCGCGATCACGAAACAACATGGCCTCCCAAACGTCCACAAAGAAATCTCGTTCGCGGCGCGGGCCATCGCGAAAGCGCAATACCAAGATTAAGAACGGGAAAGCGCCGGAGAAGAAGAAGGTCTTCAACCGGCTGGTTGAGAATCGGCTGATTGAGAAAGTCGATTACGAGGAATACCGCGACACCGTCCGCGAAGTCTATGACGGCAAGCAAGGCGCGTTTCTTCTGGCCTGCAGCGTGCTCTCTTTGCATGCCCCGCTGGGTGAGCGAATCTTCAGCACGCGCAAGTTTGACCTCTCCGGCAAGAAGCGCATTTTGGATGTTGGCTCCGGAGCGGGGCAAATTGCCAAACATCTGACAAAGCACGCTGACGCGGACGCCAGCATCACGTGTTTTGATATTTCGCCTGGCATGGTTCGCCGAGCAATCCGCCGGATCAAATCGGACCGCCCTAATTATCTTGTCGCAGATCTCACGCGGTTGCCGTTTGCGGACGGAACGTTTGATTGCGTGACGTGCGGGTATGTCTTGGAGCATCTGCCCGATCCGGAAATTGGGCTGCGGGAATTGCATCGTGTGATGCAGCCGGGTGGCTCCATGTTGTTGCTGACCACGGAAGACAATTTCGGCGGCGCATGGACCAGCCGCATGTGGCGCTGCCGGACTTACAATCGCCAGGCGCTGCGCGAGTTGTGCAAGTCGCTAGGTTTTGAGTGGAAGCAGGAAATCTGGTTCACGCGCGTCCACAAGATCTTTCGCGCCGGCGGCATCTGCGTGGAATTGGGCAAGCAGTAGTTTGCCGCACAGCAATTCATCTTGCGCGAGTTTGGGATCTCAATCCGGTAACAACAGTTCCAGGTTAATTCCCACCGTCTTGGGCTCTTCGCCTTCGATACTCTTCGTTTCCGTTCGCAGTCGAACATCCAGCCCCGCAGGCTCTGCGGTCCCGGGACGAGGCCCCAAGAAGTAGACTTCGCCTTCAATCTTGTGAGTCCAATACAAACCAGATGACTGGATGTTGCCGTCGTAGACATTGACTCCTTGTTTGCGCAAGCTGTCGTGAATCGCCTGCCGCAATAAGGTCGCCCCTTTTAACGCTCGAGAGTCGAGTGCCCGGACTCTGGCCGGATTCTGACGAACATATCCGCATCGGATTGCATCTTCATCGTTCCAAAAGCCCATCGGCTTGACCGTGCCGATCATCACGACGGTGCGGCCGGCATCTTTCGCTCGATACGCGATATCGCCGAACTCCGGCACATAGTTGTCATCAGGAAAAAGCTCCGGCAATCCCGAGTTGTGATTCACGGAAAAGCTGGACTTGTCTCCTTCGCCTTGAATGAGGGTGACATTCAACTCGGTTCCAAAAGTTGCCACGGCTTCTGGATCGTACCGGTCATGTCGAACAACTCGTAGACGATCCTTATCCTCCAAACCATTGTTTGGGCCAATTGGCAGGGTATAGCCTTTGTCCGGGTTAATGATTGCGGCCGGAGCCAGGACTGCTTGGGTTACTCGCCATGCCACATATCGCACACGGTCCGGCATGGGGATTTGTTGCGGGGCATCCGCGTGATTTGCGAGCGGAGTCAGGGTTCTGAAACTGTCTTTGGGAACCTCAATCAACTTGTTGTCAAAGAGCGTTCGATACCGAACAGTGGTCTCGTTCTGATCCTCAATCACAATCAGACCGGAGTTGGCATTTCTGTCGCTATTTGGCGCTGTGCCCAGGATGGTCGGTTCAATGACCGGTGGTTGTTCCAACGCGGGCGATTCTCCCCGCACAAAAATCGCATTGGCGAGAGTTCCCGATTGCAGGAAAAATCGGTCGTAAGAGCCGGCCTTTTTTCGGTCTCCTTCCGTCCCCCAAATGATGCGGTCTCGGCCGCGCAGGTCATGCAGTTCCACCCAAACGTGATAGTCGGCAAAAGGGTCGTTCGGTGGGCCAATCTTCACCGTCAAAACGTGCGTCGCCGCCGCCAGCGGGGCGAGCTTAATCATACTTGTTGCGAAAGCCTCTTCCGGCGAAGGGGGCTCGACTCCAAACAGCCTTTCAAGCAGTGAAGGATTGCGCGACAAGAAACTGCTAAACACGTTTTCTCTCAGCAAGTCCATGTTCGGAGTCGCCGACAGTCTTGCATAGATCGTCTCCTCAAGCCGCCGGACAAAAAACTCCTGTTCCGTGTAGGTCCCCTCGCCGAAGAACAGGTCCAACAGCCTTGCTTTGACAACGTCGGCGGTATCTCCCAGCATCTCCACTTTGCAGTACATCGCCAATTGTTCTTCCGGCGCGTACCTTGTCAGGCTTTGGGTCGCCCTTAACAGGCAGAAATCCAGAAAGTCAACGTCGGAAAGATCGGCCAGGATCTCTTCCTCGCTGCGCTTTCTGGCATAGCCTGGCTCAATTCGATCAACCGGCACGTCTTCGATGCCGCCGATCGTTCCGATAGTGAGCTTTTGCGCATCAGCATCGGCCATGAGAAACCTGCCAAGTTGTCGCCGACCAGTTGAAACATCCAAGTACTCCACATACTCCGGTGTCTCTGGGTCCAGCAAGACAATGACTTTGTCGATCTCTGCGGCGAGGTCATCAGAAACCTTGTCACCGGTTTCAAATTGGTCATAGACCTGAGTCGTAAGCGCGCTCACGTGAGTGAACAAGTCCTTGCCCAGAATGGCGCCCCGATGTGCGTGAGTGGCGGCGCCTTCGCCAGCATCTTTGGCCACCAAGGTGTAAACACCTGGCGTAGCGCCCCGCACGGCTTGTTTAAGTCCCACGCAGTAGCGATCCGGATCGTAAAACAGGATATCCGCGGATCGCCAGGCGATCAGAATCGCCTTCTTGCCTTCGAGTTCCAGGATTTCCTCTTTGAGTGTTTCAATATCGCGCTCGAGCCCGGCGGCGTCGGCCTCGAGTTCATCATTCCTCAGGCCAGCCGTACGTTTCTCATCTTCAAGCAGGGTGATTTCCCCTTCCATCTCCTCCAGACTGGCCTTGGCCTCTTCAATTTTCTCTTCCAGCGTTTCGAGTTCGGCTTCGCGCCCGGCAAGCGGATTGGAACTCATGGCGAAGTAGCCAATCCCAAACCCGGCGATGCCAACGAGCACGACCACCAGAGTGATGATCACAGCTTTGGCGGAAGAGTTCTCACTCCGCTGCCGACGGTTGCGAGCTGGCTTCGATGAAGTCTCCGCTGGCTTTTCAACAATGCCGGCAAATTTTTCATCGCCAAAGACGGCCTCAGCGACTGCAGGCGCGGCATCCGGAGGGCTAACAGGGATATCGCCAGCCTGGCCTTCAGAACCCTTGGGCACGGCGACGGGAACGACAGCCTGCGCGCCACAGAAAGGACAGGTTGCACTTGAGAGGGAATTCGCTTGTTCCGGAACGATATCCCAGCGTGCCGAACAGTTGCTGCAGCCAACCTGCATTGTCATGATCGATGCCCCTTATTGGCACTTCAAAAGATGGATGTTGCTCCACTGCGGTTGAAGCGGCGATCGCAGCGGACGCTCATTGTAATTGCCTATTTTGATGCACGCAACGAAGCCTGCGACACCCCAAATCGGCCAGCGGGTGGGAATTACGGCGCGATCCTACCGAAGGCTGATCTGACTGCCTGGAACACTTCGCGGAGCGGAACCTTCTTCTCCCGCGCGATAGCGGCGCAGTCATCAAACTCCGGCGAGAAGTACGCTCTGTCACCAAGACGAGCCACTTTGCCGCGAACTTGCCCCCAGGATGTTTCCACCGTGACCGATTCCCTCTCCAACACGCGGCGTTCAACGGGGATGCGGCGGATGCCCAATGTGCCTGTCTCTTCAAACAGGATGCGTTCGAGCTCACTGCCGCGGTCCGCCGGCGCCATAACGGAAAGGATGACGCCTGGCCGGTTCTTCTTCATCGTGATGGCCGCGGTATAGACGTCCAGAGCGCCTGCTTGCCACAAGCGTTCGATGGCATAGCCCACCACTTCGCCCGGCACATCGTCCAGGTTAGTTTCCAGCAACAGCACTTTGTCCGTATTGATGCCCTCTGTGGTTTGCGATTGTGGCTGGCTTGTCGCCTGACCGACATACAAACGAACGATGTTCGCCTGTTCTTCGAGATCGCGCGTGCCGGCGCCGTAGCCGAGTTGTTCAATCGTCATCGGTGGCGGCGGCCCAAACTCTTCCACCAGCGTCGCAATGATCGCCGCGCCGGTGGGCGTTGTCAGCTCATGCCGAATGTCACATGGCGCGGTGGGAATGCCGCGCAACAGCTCAGCAGTTGCCGGAGCCGGGACGGAAACCCTGCCGTGCGCGATTTCGATCTCTCCGCAGCCGGTGGGAATGGGCGAAGCCGTGATGCGATCGACTTCCAGCAAATCCCAGGCGACCGCCGCGCCAACAACATCGGCAATGGAATCGACTGCGCCCACCTCGTGAAAATGCACCTTCTCAATGGTAGTGCCATGCACCCTTGCTTCGGCTTCGCCCAGGCGTGTGAAGATTCGCTTGGCGAGATCCTTCTGGCGGTCCGTCAGTGTGCTGCCATCAATCATCTCGGTGATGTGCGAGAGATGGCGATGGGCATGCTCAGGCTCGTGAACAACGTCAATCTTCGTCGCACGGAAGCCATGCTTCTTGACCGTGCTGGCTTCCAAGCGGCAACTGGGCAAGCCAAGCGAATCGATGGCGGATTGGATCCGGCCAAGCGGAATGCCAACATCAACCAGCGCCGCCAGCGTCATGTCGCCTGCGATACCGCTTTGGCAATCCAGGTAGGCGATTCTCACGGAAGGTTCCTTTGTGGGTCTCGTTAATTCTTGTCTTGGTCGTTCAGCACTTTGCCGCTCAGCACTCTAATAGTTTGGCGTAGGTGGACGATAGGCCCCCAGGTCCACGCTGCGGAACCACTCGATTGTCTTCTGCAGTCCTTCTCGCAGGGCCGTCTTTGGTTCCCAGCCGAGATGCTTCTTGGCCAATGTAATGTCCGGCTGGCGACGGGTGGGATCGTCCTGCGGCAACGGTTCAAATGCCAGTTTCGACTTGGAGCCGGTGAGTTCAATCACTAGTTCCGCCAACTCGCGAATGGTGAACTCGCCGGGGTTGCCGATGTTGCAGGGTCCGGGGAATTCGTCCGGCCCGTTCATCATGGCCAAGATGCCTTCGACGAGATCATCGACATAACAGAAGGAGCGCGTCTGGTCTCCCTCGCCAAAGATTGTGATGTCCTCGCCTTGCAGCGCCTGACGGATAAAGTTGGAGACCACGCGGCCATCAAAGGGATGCATCCTTGGCCCGTAGGTATTGAAGATTCGCACGACGCGAATGTTGATGCGGTTGGCGCGATGGTAGTCAAAGAACAGCGTCTCGGCGGCGCGCTTGCCTTCGTCATAACAGGCTCTTGGTCCAATCGGATTGACCGAGCCGCGGTAGTTTTCCGGCTGGGGGTGAACCTCGGGATCGCCGTAGACCTCGCTGGTGCTCGCTTGCAGGACTTTCGCGCGGCAGCGGCGGGCCATTCCCAGGACGTGAATCGCGCCCAGCACGGACGTCTTCATCGTCTTGATGGGATTGTATTGGTAGTGGCCCGGCGCGGCGGGGCAGGCCAGGTTGTAGATCTCGTCAACTTCCAGCCACAGCGGCTGCGTGATGTCATGCCGGATCAGCTCGAAGTTGGGCTGTGACAGCAAGTGGGCGACATTCTGCTTTTGACTGGTGAAGAAGTTGTCCGCGCAGATCACATCGTCACCCGCGGCGACAAGATGTTCGCACAGCCGGCTGCCCAGGAATCCGGCGCCGCCGGTCACAAGAATCCGTTTATGGGGCTGTAGTTTGGTCATGATTGTCAAACGAAAGAGTTGGCGTTTTGGCGGGTATAAGGAATATAGCTTGTTGCGGGTGATTCGCCGATGTCACGATTTGCACCGTCTTTGCGGAAGCGCATTCTGGCGAAGCGTTTAGCCGAGAGTTTCGAGTGAGCATTGGGTGGAACCGATCGCCCAATATCGGCGACAAAGAAAACAGATTGCACGTGATATCTTGACGCCATTCCCGCCTTGCGCGTTGAGAATGCAAAAGTCCGTCACTGATTGCAGCCACGTTTCCACTCCCACGTTTTTGCCATCGTTCCCAGGAGAAAGTGATGAAACGATCATTCGCGACTGTCCTTGTGTTGGCAACTTCACTCAGCCTTTTGGGCCTGGCGTCAACCGCCGTAGGTTGGGACTCCGCTGCCGAGGGCGAAACGTCGCCTGTGGTTGAAGCGCCTAACGCGGCGCCGCAGGACTTTGAGGCTTTCAACCGGGGCCAGGCAGTGGCGAGATACCAAATGGTGCAAGGCAGCGATGGCGACATGTTCATGCTCGATACGGCCACGGCGGATGTCTATCGCAGAACTTTGGGGGAAGGCTGGTACTTTGAAGGCAATCCCGTGCACATGCGGCTCAAGAAGGAACAAGAACGGGCGGCTGCGGAACGGGAACAAGCCGAGGCAGATCGCACGATCGAAGATCTCAACATCACGGTCAACTTGCCGAGGGAAGTTGTGCATCTCACGCTCGACCAGCGCCGCACAGCTGCCCTGCCTGGCTCCGACAACAAGATCTTTGTGCATCTTGGCGACATCACCGGCGGCCGTGTGCGACTGAGCATTTATGCCGCGCATGGTTCGATGTTGCTCGATCACATCACAATGCGGCCAGGCGCCATCGCTTCGTTCAACGTTGGAGAGCAGCCGTTGCATTTGAAACTCGTGGAACTCAAGAACGCCTTGCTGGGAACGGACTTCGCCGAGATTGAGATTTCCAAGGATCGCAGTTTGTTGGAAGGGGATGAAAACGCCGACGCCGATCACTCCGATGGCGATCAATCCGACCTGAACCGTGCAAAGGGTGAACGAAGGCGCTAGCCGTGGGCGATGGAAACGGCGTGCGGAAATCGCGTCTGGCGCGAGGAACGTTATGTGTGAAACTGTTTCTCGTCCGCTGGAACCATTTCGATCGCGTTTGAAACCTTTTCCAAGGCGTGCGGAATGTTTTTGGGCGCGGGTGAAACCTTTCCCGCCGCCTGGTGAAAGGTTTCACATGAAGATGATTGGTGGTTTGGAGTGAGTTGTTTGCAACCAGGTTTGCGCGTTGTGATCATTTTTTCCCCCTTTGACGTTTGTTGCTTGGGACAAAGGGTGGGCGTAATACGTCATTCCCGCGAAGCCGAAATCCAGAACGTTCCGTTGTGCCCTGGATTCCTGCCTTCGCGGGAATGACGAACGTTGAGGGTCCTCGCGAGGTTCTGTGAAGCTCCCATTCGCCAAACCGCCAGTTTGGCCGGGCGAAAGTTTGTCCGTCCGCCGCGCGTTGTCCCCTACTAACAAGTAACGCGTTCGCCTGGTCAGATTTGCAGACCCTCAGAAAAAAATCTGAAGTTTCTGCCGCGGAGAGTTTGGGCGGAAGGCAAAGATGGCGCGATCTGCGAATGCTTGCGGCAGCGACTCGGTCAAGATTACGAGTTAGTCATTATCCCCATCCAACATTCGCCCGATTCCCCCCAACAGCGAACCTTCGCCTTTGCCGCCGCCGGCTGCGGAGGCCATGCGTCCTGCCAGGCGGCTGAAGGGGAGCGATTGCAGCCAGACGTCGCCAGGTCCGGTCAGTTTGACGAAGAACATTCCTTCGCCGCCGAAGAACGTGTTCTTAATGCCGCCGACAAGTTGCACGTCATATTGAACGGACGAGGTCATCGCCACCAGGCAGCCGGTATCGACTTTCAGAATCTGTCCCGGCTCCAGGCTCTTGCGGATGAGCGTTCCGCCGGCATGAATAAAGGCCACACCGTCGCCGGTGAGCTTCTGCATGATGAAGCCTTCGCCGCCGAAGAAGCCGACGCCGAGCTTCTTTTGAAAGGCGATGCCCACCTGAACGCCGCGCGCTGCGCACACGAAGGAATCTTTCTGGCAGATCAGCTCGCCGTTGAATTCGCTCAAGTCCATCGGCAACAGTTTGCCGGGGTACGGCGACGCGAAGGCCACCGCTTCTGTTTTTGATCCCGCGTTTGTGAACGTGGTGATGAACAGGCTCTCGCCGGTCATCACTCGTTTGCCTGCGGACATGAGCTTGCCGAAGAAGCCTTTGTCTGGTGCGCCGGGATCTCCAAACCGCGTCTCCATTTCAATCGCTGGCGACATGTACATCATGCCGCCGGCTTCGGCGATGACCATTGCGCCGGGGTTGAGATTGATCTCCACAAACTGCATTTCCTCGCCGTGGATCTCATATTCAATCTGATCGGAAGTTGAAGCGCCATGCGCGGCGGACGGCTCCGGGGCATCCATAATGACTTCCTGTCCGCGCTCCTGCTGTTGCGGAAGCTGAACTTCCGTCTTGCAGTTTGGGCATTGGCCGGTTTCGCCGGCGGTCCCCTGAGGAATGCGAAGCAAAGTTCCGCAAGCGTGACAGCGAAATTCCATGGAAACTCC
>CALJLD010000003.1 GCA_937982665.1 uncultured Planctomycetales bacterium | reverse complement strand
GTTGATGTTTGAGCTTGATGCCGATCCCGAGGTGATGCGGCACATTGGCGTTGCCGCACCACCGGATCTGCAAAGCCATCGGGAGAGGATTCGTTCGGTCTACGTGCCGGCGCAGTCACATCCCTGGCACGGAATCTGGATGGTGGAAGATCTCAGCAGCAGCGAGTTCTTGGGCTGGGTGTTCGCGCGGCCTGCCGACCAGGCAATGTTTGCCAAGGAGTTGGGCTGGACGCGATCCGACGAAGTCGAGGTTGGTTTTCGACTGCACCGCGCGGCATGGGGGCAAGGCATTGCGACGGAAGCCGCCGCTGTGTTGCTGGACCTGGCCATGGCCGATGAGACGACATCCGCCGTAGTCGGTTGTGCCAGCGCGGAGAATCTCGCGTCAATTCGTGTCTTGGAGAAACTCGGTCTAAAACAAGTTGGACAAGTGCTGCTGGCCGGAGAAGACGTGCCAACGGTCAGGCTCCAGCGGAGTAAGCCGGAAGAAGAACGTAAGTGAGCAGCGGTTCTGTTAAGCGTAAGTCCGAATGAGCAGCCCACCGCCAAACAGCCAGCTATTGCGCCATTTCCCAACGGCGGAAATGATACAACTGCAGGCCGTGGAGCGCATGGTACAGCGCGCCGCACTCGACGGTTTCTTCCTTGGTGGCTTCCAGCAATTCACAAAGATGATTGGCCGCCCTGGCGACCCAAGGCTCGGCAAGTTGCTCATCGCTCATGGCGAAGCAAAGAAACTCCAGCGTGTGGCCGGTGGTGCCAATGCGTTCCTCTTCGTTGGTTGTATCGCCAGGACGAGAGAAGTATTGCGCGGAGAACGCGCCATCAGGCTGTTGGAACTCACGGGCTTTGGCGATTGCTTCTTGAATCTTGCGATCCGCTGTCGCCCAAGGGCCAGTCAGTTTGGCGTCCGGATTGGCGGTCAAGTAACTGTTGATCGCCAGCGACAAACCAACCAGTCGATGTGTTCCGCCGCAGGCGCTGGCTTCCGGATCGTTGATATCGCGATTGGCTTCCAAAGCTACCAGTCGGTCAAAGTTCCACTTGGTGCCGTCGTTCGCTTCCCATTCGGCGTCGATGGGAACAAACGTTGCCAATGCCATCAAAGTCCATGTTGCTTCGGACTGTTCGTTCAAGTCTCGTTGGGCTTGAGTCAACAGATCGCGCAGCGTGTAGTCTGTATCGCCCCAGCGGATCTTATAGTCCAAGTCCATGTTGCCTTGGGAAAGTTCGGCCAGCCATTGATCATCATGTCCTTGGCCCTGCAGCGAGCCTGGCTGCACAATCGAATCAATCCCGTGCTCGGTTGGTCTAAGCAGAAACCCGTTGATCATGCCGCCGTTGGAAATGACATCCACCGCGCGGACCAACTCGCCTTCGTGCTCGATGCGCAAGTTGGCTCCGTACGCCAGCACGCCGTGCAGGATTTGCCAGGCACCGTGGTCCTTGGTGTTCATGTGCCGCGTGAGCGAGAAGTCCAAGACATTCTCAATCCGCGACTTGAGTTCGTCCTCGGAGATGTCAGCTGCGGCGCTGGACGATCCGCCGTTTCCGCCGGCGCCGGGTTCGATCGCGCTGTCACAACCAGTGATGGCCGACGCGCTGACCAACATGCAGCAGACGAGAATTCGAGCGACAGCCGAGTTTGCGATGGCAGAGGATGCGTTTCGCATGGAAGACCTTGGGCGGCAGGTGGCTTATTCGTGAATTTAGGGGCTCTGTAGATTCTAGCGAAAAAACAGGGACATGTGGCAGGGGCGAAACCGTGATCCGGCAAAAGAATGTTAAACCTTGCCGGTTAGGCGGCAACCAGGCGGTTGGCGAAAGATTTTCCGGCTGCGGCGACGATTCCATGGTTGGCCGGCAGGACGCCGCTGGCGAGTCATCTCGCCCAATCAGACAACACGGACGGTCCTTCGCACACTTTCCGCATTTCCCCGGAAGGACCCGCTTCATGTCCGCCACACTCCCGCCCAACGCTTCGCAGTCCAACAATACGTCATCTCGCTCCGGCCGGTTGCGCGTTTCGCCTGGCACATCGCAATCGGACGAGACAACGACTCGCCGACCGTTGGTTGCCGGAGAGCAAGCCGGCACAAGCCCGGCCTGCGGAAATACGGCCGCCAGAATGGCCATCCGAGCGGGCGCTGCTTCGCAGACAATGGTTGCCGCCCCAGAAGCCGTGTTGATCATTGATGACAACGCGGACGACACCCAACGAATGATTGAGATCCTCACTTCGCTCTATCCGCGCAACTTGCGGTTGTATCACCGCAAGTCCGGCCACGCGGCGTTGGAAACTCTGCGCCGCGCGAACCTGGATGTGATCTTCGTTGGCTACCGACTGAGCGACATGGACGGGACCGAGTTCATTTCGCAAGCCGCTGAGATGTTGGAAGACACAGCGATGATCCTGCTTGGTGGAGCCTGGGACGGACCGCACACGGCCACCGCCATGAAGTCCGGTGCTCGCGATTACCTGGACAAGTCGCGAATGGACGCTTTCCTGATTCGCGAAGTGATTGAGACAGCGCTGCGGTCCGTGCGAATTGACTATCGACTGATGCGAACGGCCAACGCATTCCGCTCGCAGGATCAAGCCAGAGCAAAGCAGTTGGAAGCACTTTCCGTCAACATGAAGTCCACGTTGATTGGCCTGGAAGAATCGCTGCGAGAACTGCGGAACTCCGCCAGGGACCTGACAGTGTGGGAACTGGACGAGCAGATCGGCATGCTCGAAGGCGACCTCCGCGCCTCGCGCGACATGGTTGGCCAAATGGGCCAGAACTAGTTCGTCGTAACAGTTCGATCATCTTACGGTGCACTGCTGGCTAGTCCGGCTAGTCCAGCAGTGCCGCGGCGTAACGTCGAAGCGAACCCGAATCCTTAGCGGTGATCAGCACTAGCTGCTGCATGCAGTCTACCCGCCGACCGCAGGGTGTGTTGGCTGCGGGTTGTCGCCTTGCACCGGCACAAAGCGTAGCGGCGGCGCCTGGTATTCCTGATCGCCGACATCGTTACGCTGGAGGAATTCCAGCATTGCCTTTTGGATGTCAGGCCGCGGGAGGATCTGCTCATGGCCTGCGTTTCGCACAGTGATGTGCGCGGCGTTGGTGAATCCCCAACGGATTTCCTCCGCCTGATACGGCGGCGTGTTCCAGTCCAGCGTGCCGGTGAGGAACAGCGTGCGAACATTGGTGACCAGCGGCGCGCGGTAGCTTTCGCCCAGGTCCGGCGTCCCGAGTTCCTCGCCCACTTCGTCATAAAGCGGGAAGTTGCCGATATCCCCGAAGGGGCTTTGCTCGGCTTGTGTGGCGATCATTGCCTTGCGTTCCGGCGAGACCCCGGACGCGGCTTTCATCACCAGCATCATGATGCTCACCTGGCGAAAGAAACCGATTCTTCGCTGCACGAACCATTGCAACATCGAGGGATCGCCTTGATCGATGGATGTCAGCAAGCGCGGAAAGACGATCATGTCCCGGCGATCGCCGATATCGAAACGCATGATCATTTGCAGGAAGAACTTGCCGATCGACAACTCGATGTTTTCGCCGGTCAGCGGATCGCGAACGGTGACCGACATCGGCTCTTTCTCCAGCTTGTCCATCACGCGGACCAGCAAGTCCCAGTGTTCGTCCGGGGAGAGCCCTACGCCGGGATCATCCGCGGCCAACAACGCCAGCTTGCGGTATTGGGTATCCATGGCAACGGGAAACTTCCGCGATTGGTGCAGCCCTTCCACACCGCAGACAATCACGTTGGCCAAGGATTCACCATGCCGGCGGACCGCAGCCAAGGCGAGCTGCGTGCCAGCGCTGAAGCCAAGCAGGTTGAGCTTGTCAGCTCCCAGCGCAATGCGAATGTCCTCGAGATCGTCCGCATTTTGCGCCATGGTGTATCCGGAAAGGTCCACGCCCTGGGCGCGGAAATGTTCGCCGCCTGCGGTTGCCACTTTCAGCAGATACTCGCGCAGGTTCTTTTCGCTCGCGAGGAGGTCCTTGGGTAGTGGCGTGTTCACGGGATACACAAGGCTCGGCTCGCTGCGTCCCGTTCCGCGCTGATCAAGAAAGATCACATCACCGAGTTCCAGGAAGGGCCGGAACTGACTAACGGCATCTGCCGAAGCGATCATGCCTGAGGCGGAATCACCTGGTCCGCCAGCCAGATAGACAAGCGGAGGCCCAGGATTCTCGGCGGTTGACTTCAGCCGCGCGAAGACAATCTTGATCAGCCGGCTGTCTGCCTTCTCGCGATTCTCCGGCACGGCCAACTTCCAGGCTTCCCCTTCCAAACCCATGGATTCCAGATGCGGGAAGTCGAGCGGGCGGACTTCTACATCGCCATGGGCAAGTTCTTGCGAATACGAGGTGGCGGAAAGTGCCAAGGCCATTGCAAGTGCAAGATTGACGCGCAGCACAATATGCAAAGAGCGCGGTTTGCAATCACAACGGCCGATCAACGCGAAGATTCCCCACGGCATGGTTGTTCCCTTTCAGATGGTAGCGGTTTCTGGTGACGACAGACTTAAGTGATTGCCGCTCCTCGGCCAGTGGTGAATTCCATGACGTGACTGTTAGTTGTTGGTAGTTTCGTTTCGGTGCGAACCCGGTTTGTGCTCACTGCTTGTTTCAGATGTTGGCGTTCAAGTAAGTGAGGAACGCCCTGGTCAGTTCCTCGATCAAGGCCGCGTCCGAGACTTCCGTGGCGGACGCGTGCGGCGCGTCGCCGAAGAGGATCTTGTCGCGTGCGGTGGCTGCCGTGAAATAAACGGCAAACTCCACGGCCGCTTCCGGGTTGGGATGGCGGATCTCGTCGCGATGTTTCAGGAACACTTGCCCCCACTTGCGGTGCAAGGCTGTGCGTCGCTTCCGCAACTCGTCCGAGATGGCTTCAGGATTCATGCGCGAGTGAAAGCCCATCGCTCTCATCAGCCAGCGGTTCTTGCGATAGATCTCCACGCAGGTTGTGACGGAGAAGCGGGCCAGTTCCGCCAGCGAAGTGGCTTGCGTTTCGGTCCTTTCCAGCAGCTCCTCCATCCGCTCCCGCAGACGTTTGTCATTCCGTTCGTAGATGGGCGTGAGCAGGCCTTCCTTGCTACCGAAACGTGAATAGAACGCCCCGACCGACGATCGGGCCTTGCGGACAATCTCGGCGACCGTAATCGCTTCAAAAGGCTTTTTCGCCAGGAGGGCTTCGGCCGCGTTGAGAATCCGCTCCTGAGTCTTCAGGCTGCGTTCCTGCAGCGGTGGTCTCGCGACCAGGTCAGCTTGGCTTCGCGTGGCGGACATGATTAGAATTAGAATCTAATTCTGTTTTGTGTCAAGGAAATTCAGACGCTTCAAAACGAAGGAAGAATTCGAATAAGGACCTGCGACCGCCATCTGTTATCGCGAATGCGAGATGATTTTGCTTGGTCGACAGCAATCAGCGACGGCGAGAGATGGATTGTTAGCGAGAGGAAACTCGAGCCGTCGGGGGCACTTAGCAACGATGTTGTGGAGTCTATGCAGATCGATAGTGTTAGGGTTGCGGTACCGCGGTATCACCGATGCACCACGCAACCGTGGATGCGAAGTCCAAGGCAGTCCGTAATGCTCAAGTACGTTCTACCGAAGATCCCCAAAGGCGACGTGCCGGCCATGCTTGGTGTTTCGGCAGTTGGGGCATTCATCGCCGGCGGCTATGGTGTTCTGCACGATCAAGTGACTTACAGCATTTCCGCGGAGTACTTCACCAAGCTCAAGTTCCATCAATTCTCGTACGCAGACTTTGGTCTTGGTCAGCGGATATTCCCAGGGACGGTCGGGTTTCTCGCGACCTGGTGGGTTGGTTTCTTTGCAGGCTGGTTCTTGGCCAGACGCTTGATTCCAAATCAACCGCGTCGCCTGGCGTATCGCCAAATCCGCAACGGGATTGCATGCATCTTCAGCACTGCGCTCGCTTCCGGTGCTCTTGGTTACTTCTACGGTCTTTGGCGGGGGTCAACCGGCGACCTTTCGTCATGGCAGTCATTGTTGCGGCAACTGCATATCGACGACTCTTGGGCTTTCGTTCGTGTGGCATACATCCACAACTTCAGCTACGTCGGCGCGCTCGTCGGGTTGATCATCGCATTCGTCGCGATTCGCCCCGGCAAACTGAAGGTTGAAAGCCAGTAGGAAAACGGCTAGCGAAACGCAATGCACGCTTCGGCGAAACGAACAGCGGACAAGGGCTGTGAGTGTTCGCTTGAAGCCTGCAGTTTGCCAAGCCTATGCGCGGATTCTCTTGGCGAAAACCAGTACTTTGGCCACTTCCAAAATCCGCCATTTCCCAACACGCGTACCGCCAAGCTGACACAGAAGAGGTCAACCCACAACGCGCGCATCACTTCGTGAGAATCAGATAGGCGCCGAAGGAGAACAAGCACCAACCGATGATCATTCGTAACCAGGAAAGGCCAACCGCGGCTTCTCCGCTGATCACCCGGTCTTCGCTATCGGTTGTGCGTTTGTTGTAGAACCCATGCACTGCCCAGCCCATGAGGCCGCCGGAAGCCATCATGAAGATCATCCCCATCGTCCAGGGATAATCTTTGGTCCATTCCCAGATTGCGACGAAAAAACCTAGTCCTTTTCTCGCCAACAGCCCGTTAAAGAACATTGCCCAGCCTTTTGCAAGATGATGCGTGAGATCGAAGAAGTTCGATCCATCAGCCTAGCCACGATCCTGCCGCCAGGCAAGCTGTTTAGGCCCTGCGCTCAACCGGCAGGCACACCAGATAGGCCAAGAGATACCCATACAATGCTGAGAGCAGGGCGACGGCTGTGCCTTTCCCCAGATTTGCCGGGTCATCCAGAGAGGACAGCATCTGCACAACGCCAATGATGACTCCCACCCACCCAGCGGCAACAAATCCATGCCGCCCGGTTGCGGCGATTTGCCGCACTTCTGCAGAGTGTTCAGGACTCATTTGGCCGAAGAGCGAGCGCCAAACATGCCTTGTCGCAGGCAATCCGTGAGTCGCCACAACAATGCCGACCCCGAACAGCAGCACAAACAACAGCGCGGGAAGATCGACAAAACTCTGAACGCCTGAACTTAAGACAACCGTTACACCAACGGCAGCCAAGGATAGGGCAAACCCGGCAATGCGCATTTCCGCCTCGACACTTTGGGAAAACTGCCGAGTGATGAAAACGAAATGCAACCTCGGCCTAACGCGATGGATCGCGTCACTCCAGCTTAGCTCACTAGTGGCGCTCAACGCGGGGAAGCGAAGCGCTCGAGGCCGGTGATCAGGTTACGTTGATACCGCTTCGCCGGCTTATTCCTCCAGCGGAACGAGCCAGTCAATCTGGTCTTCCGACTGCAGGAACTCGAAGTACCGGCCTTGCAGATTGACGTAGTCGATCACGAACAAATTGGCCAGTCGGGCGGGGTTGGTCAGCAGGAATTCCCGCTTGGCGTCGGACGCGGTCGTTCCGCCCAAGCCGGTCTGATAGTCATAGCGGTCAATGTTAACCACGTAGTAAATCTTCTCCGGCATGTTGGGCGCCACGCCGGCTTCGTTCGGTTCCAAGGCAAAGGTCGCCTTCATGAACTCATCGCTGACCCGTTCCAGGTCTTCGAGAATCGTGATCGAATACGGCGGCATCGTCAGGCCCATCTGCCGTGCGAACTCCGGTGTGATCACTGTGGGATCATAGTTTTGCGTGTACCACGTAAAGGCTTCCGGGTGAATGATCTTTGATTCTTCCGTTGCGAACTCGTCCAGCGTCTTGCCGCCGTTGACGGCTTCCGCGATTTCTTCCGCCTTGGCTTTGGCCATCTCTTTGGCCTTTTGCAGCTTCCAAGCGGCAATGACTTGCTCGCGAACTTCGCTCAACTTCTCCGGTTGCAGAGCATCCGCGGCGCTGACCTTCCAGGCGAGCACCTTATTGTTCTCGGCATCGGTTCCTTCCACCAACGTGTAAACGGTATTGGAAGGGCTGAAGAGCGAATCTCGCAGACCGATGAACGAACCTCCTGAGAACGACGAGACGCCTTGCAACTCTTCGATCTCGTCAAACTCATAGGGCGAAACATCTTCGGCGGCATCGAAGACAAATTCCAACCCATGCTGAGTTGCCGCCGCGGCAACCAGGTCACGAACTTGCTGACGCCGCGGCGCCGTGTTGGGATCGCTGACGTTGCCGGATGAAGTGTCCGTGCTGCGATAGTTGTACAACTCCGTGCCGAACGCTTCCAAAGGCGCGCGAACCGCCGCCAGACCAGCATCAATTCGCTCAGTCACTTTTTCATTGGCCAGCTTGTCAAGAATACGGTCGCGAACTTTCCAGAACGGATCATATTCCGGATCCGGACCGCCCAGGATGTCCTGAGGAATGCGGAACTTGTCCGCAATGGTCTCAAGGCTGCGGGTGTCCGGCTGTTGTCCAGTGCCAAGCCCAAACGGACTGGTTGTGTTGTCGCCGGTTTGCGTTTGATCGTCGCCTTGGTTTTGATCGTCACCTTGGTTTTGGTCATTACCTTGCGATTGGTCGCCGCTTCCCTGGTTGGCGTCACCTTGAGTATCACCACCCTGTGTGTCGCCGCCTTGCGTATCGTCCTGAAGGGAAACCGGGAACATCGGCGCGGATTGGCCATCATCTCCACCGGAATTTCCATCGCCAGAGTTTCCATCGTCGGAGGAATTGCCAGCGTCCGAGTTTCCGGTCGCACCATCGCCGGAACTTTGCCCATCGCCGGATTGGTCGTCGGCTGCTTGTCCATCATCGGCCGATGCCGCATCGTCACCTGAATTGTCGCCGTCGCCTGAGGTGGCGTCATCAGCATCGGCATCTTCAGGCGGTTCTTGTCCGGGAACGGGATCATCTTTCGCCGGCGGCGCGACGATGGGATCTTCGTCCAAGACAAATCCGGTCCACGGGAACTGAGTTGCCTTTTGGTTCTCGTAGTATTCCTTCAGATCCTCTTCGGTGATTTCGTTTTTGGCTTGCTTGTAGAACTCGTCGTAGTTCGCTTTGACATATTCCACGGTGGCGGTGGGTAATTGCACGAAGCCTGGCGTGGGAGAATTGGGGCTGCTTGCGTAGTTTTTGTACTCCTCGAACAAAGCAATGAGTTCCGCTTCTTCCGCATCGGTCGGATCGGCAATCTGATCCAGGTAGTCTTCAGCGTTGACCGCCAGGGCGCTGACCTTAGCGCGGCGGTGGAGTCGTTCGTAATAGTCCCACAGTCGGGCGGGTGAGACAGTGGCGGAATCCAGCGACGGCAAGAAGATTCGCTGGGCCTGAACGGCCATCAGTTCCTTGCGCAACGCTCGGAAGAGTACTTCACCGCTGCTGTTGCGTTCGGAAAGGAATTGATCGATCTCAGCCCTGGAGCGCTGCAAGAAGTTGTTGTCATCGATGAACTTGTTGATGGCGTCGTCAGAAACGACAATCCCCAGCGCGTCCGCCTGAGCGGCCAATGCCTGGCGGTGGTATCGCGATCGATTGGCAGCACCATCCCCAAGGATTGTTGCATGTCCGCAAGCGGTTGGTTGCGGAGGAAGAATAGGAAGTTCACCGCCAGCTGACGATCGCGGAGCAATCCTTCAAACTCGATCCGCGTGATTGGCTCACCGAAGATCGACACGACCTCGTCCGTCCCTCCCCCTTGGCCGGCATCCGAGGCATCCAGGATCATGGGTCCGATGATGAAGCCAAACATGCAGAGCACGCCAAGGATGGCGAGCATGGCTTTTTGCTTCTTGCGAAATTTATCAAAAGGGCTGGCCATGGAAGTCCTGCCGGCAGCGCCAGAAATAGCGCCGCGATTGAGGAAGGTTCAAGATGGATTTTCTGCGGGGGATTCCCCCAAAACGCGAGAACCGCCGCGGCAAACAGGGCCGCAGGCGGACTGGATTTGCGTCAAATTCTCCGTTTCAACCGCCGCCGCGCGTCCGCCGGCAAAGAGCATTTGCTTGACAATCTCGGTGAACGAATTGTAAGCAGAGAGCGGATTTTGCCGATTGCTCAGCGCTTGAGAATTGTAGGAACGCACTGGGGAAATGCAATGGCAACCTCTGCTGGTGAGCGAAGATACGTCAAGCTTCTTCCCATCTTGACATCCGTGGGAAGGGCCATCCGCTTGACGGCTTAGCGAATCAGGCGATACTTCCCCGTCACCTGGAAATCCGCCCTCAGGCAAACAACTGACGCTTGCCAAACCATTCTTGGTCAACATCTTACGGACATACGCAAACACCTGCAGACAACCCACTCCGCGTGACACGCATGGCTAAATCCGCCAAAAAACCGAATGGAAAGTCGCTGGTGATCGTGGAATCGCCAGCCAAGGCGAAAACCATCGGCAAATACCTGGGCAAGGATTACGTCATCGAAGCCAGCATTGGCCACGTGCGGGATTTGCCAGAAGGCAAGAAGCAGGTTCCCAAGAAGTACCAGGACGAGGAATGGGCCTATCTGGGCGTCAACGTCAAAGAAGATTTTGACCCCATATATATTGTCTCGCCGGACAAACGCACCCAGGTCAAGAAGCTGAAAGACCTGGCCAAAGATGCCAGCGAGCTCTACTTGGCAACGGATGAAGACCGCGAAGGGGAAGCCATTAGCTGGCACTTGCGAGAAGTGTTGAACCCCAAGATCCCGGTCCGCCGGATGGTCTTCCACGAAATCACCAAAGAAGCTGTTCAGGAAGCGCTCAATAACCTTCGCGACATCGACAGCAACCTCGTTCGCGCGCAAGAGACACGGCGAATTCTCGACCGCTTGTATGGCTTTGATGTTTCGCCTTTGCTGTGGCGCAAATTGGGTGGCATCGCCAAGAGTGCCGGACGAGTGCAAAGCGTGGCCGTGCGAATGGTTGTGGAGCGCGAACGCGAACGCATGCGATTCATCCGCTCCGAATACTGGGACTTGATGGGCAGCTTTGCGAAGTCCGAAGCCAAGGCTGCGTTTGACGCCGGGCTGATCAAAGTTGATGACGCGAGAATTCCCAACGCCAAGGACTTTGACTCCACAACCGGCAAGCTCAAGAATCAGAACGTCTTGTTGCTGACAGAAGCTTCCGCCACGGAACTTCGCGACGATCTTTCCAAAGCGGAATTCAAAGTTGCGGACCTGGAAGAGAAGCCCTACACGTCCAAGCCATTCGCGCCGTTCACCACCAGCACGCTGCAGCAAGAAGCCAACCGCAAGTTCCGCTTCACCGCGCGGCGGACGATGCAGATCGCCCAGAACCTGTATCAGAACGGTCACATTACTTACATGCGAACGGACTCGACCGCGCTTTCCAACGAGGCGTTGACCTCGGCGCGGAATCTGGTCAAGACGCAGTATGGCGACGACTACTTGTATGACTCGCCGCGCGTGTACACCAACAAAGTTCGCAACGCTCAAGAAGCACACGAAGCCATCCGCCCGGCAGGCTCCAGCTTTCCGTTGCCTTCTGAACTGCAAACGCAACTCAGCAACGATGAGTTCCGCATCTATGACTTGATCTGGAAGCGGACGGTCGCCAGCCAGATGAAGGACGCCAAAGGGCGTCGGATGACTTTGGGCGTTGAAGCCAAGACTTCCGACGGCCGCGTGGCCCGCTTCCAAGCCAGCGGCAAGACGATCGATTTCCCCGGCTACCTTCGGGCCTATGTGGAAGGTTCAGACGATCCCAACGCGGACCTGGCCGACCGCGAAGTTGTGCTGCCTGACGTGCAAGTGGGCGAGGTGCTCGACTGCCGCAGCCTGGATTCCAAACAACACTTCACGCAACCGCCGGCGCGATACACGGAAGCTTCGCTCACACGCAAGTTGGAAGCCGAAGGCATCGGCCGCCCGAGTACGTACGCGTCGATTATCGACACCATTCTGGAACGCAACTATGTGACCAAAAGGGCCACGGCATTGGTTCCCACTTGGAACGCCATGGCAATGGTCAACTTGATGGAACAGCACTTGGGCGAACTGGTGGATTACAAGTTCACCGCGCGGTTGGAAGATGACCTGGACGCCATCAGCCGTGGCGAAGCGGACAACGTGGGATACTTGCGTTCGTTCTACTACGGCGATGACCAGGACGGGCTAAAGCATCTCGTCGAAAGCAAGCTTGGCGAGATTGACGTCCGCGCGGTTTGCCAGATTGAGTTGGCAGGGCCGAAGCCAGAAAACGGCGATATGCCTGAGATGTACGTCCGCGTGGGCAAGTATGGTCCGTACGTTGAAGCCGGCGAGAACAAAGGCCGTGTGCCGGACGATGTCGCCCCGGATGAGATGACCTATGAGAAGGCCAAGGAACTCATCGAGCAGGCCCAACAGGCGGACGAACCGTTGGGTGTTTGCCCGGACACGCACAAGCCGGTGTTCATGAAGATCGGCCGCTTTGGCCCTTATGTGCAACGCGGAACTCCGGACGATGAAGACAAGCCGGAGAACGCATCGCTGCTTAAGAACATGAAGCCGGAGGATGTGGACTTGGCCACGGCTTTGGCGCTGTTGAGCCTTCCGCGTGAGTTGGGCGCTCACCCCACTTCCGGCGATGCGATCACCGCGCTGAATGGCCGGTTTGGACCGTACATCAAATCCGGTGACGAGACGCGATCTTTGCCGGAAGAGATGTCTCCGTTGACGGTCACGCTGCAACAAGCGATTGATTTGCTGGCGCAACCCAAGCAGCGCGGTCGCGGTCGCGCCGCTGCCAAGCGCGAACCGCTGAAGACGTTTGATGAATCGCCGGTGACCGGCAAACAAGTGCAACTGCTGGATGGCCGCTGGGGACCGTATGTCACAGACGGCGAAACCAACGCTTCGCTACCCAAAGCGGTGTCACAGGAAGAGTTGACCTTCGATCAAGCACTGGAACTCTTGGCCGAACGTGCCAAGGCTCCCAAGAAAAAGAAGGCCAAGAAGAAAGCCGCAAAGAAGACGGCCAAAAAGAAAACGGCGAAGAAGAAGACCGCCAAGAAGAAGGCGGCAAAGAAAACTGCCAAGAAGAAGGCGTAGTTGCCGGGGCGAAGGGAGCGCTAAGACACAAAGTGCGCGATCGTAATTTGCGCCGCGATACCGATTCTTGCGCTTTGCTTTCGCACATTCTATGCGGTTAAGCACAATGGAATCTGCACCCAAACGGCGAGCGCCTCACTCTTCTGCCAACACGCCTGTCACAATCTTGCGCAACTTCGGCTCGGCTTCGGCAGCCGTCTTGAGGATCTCTTCAATGTTGACCGGGTGCAGCGAGTCCGGAAAGCACAGATCGGTAATCACGGACAGGCCGAGCACCCTCATTCCGGAGTGAATGGCGACGAGCACTTCCGGCACTGTGGACATGCCGACGGCGTCCGCGCCAATGGTTCGCAGGAAGCGATACTCCGCGCGAGTCTCAAGATTCGGTCCGGTCACACCAACGTAGACGCCCTTGTGCGCAGCGAAATCCTCATGTCGCGCGATCTTCAACGCACGCTCAATCAAAGTGGGATCATAAGGGCAGCACATATCCGGAAAACGCGGTCCGAGCCGATCATCGTTCACGCCAACAAGCGGGTTGTCCAACATCAGGTTGATGTGGTCATCAATGACCATGATGTCCGCCAGTGCGAAGTTGGGATTCATGCCGCCGCAGGCGTTAGAGACAATCAACGTGCCGGCGCCTAGCGCCTTCATCACGCGAACGGGAAATGTCAGTTGCTGATGCGTGTAGCCTTCATAGGCGTGAAAGCGACCTTCCATCGCCACAATCGTCTTGCCAGCAAGCTTGCCACAGATGAAGTTGCCGGCATGGCCCACGGACGTGCTCTTGGGAAAATGAGGAATCTCTTCGTACGGAATTGAGCATTCCGTTTGAATCTCCTTGGCAAGTGATCCCAATCCGGTCCCAAGAATCAAACCATGCGTTGGCGCGCCGCGCCATTGCGCTTGGATATGGCGAACCGCCTCTTCAATTTGGGCAAACAACTCAGTCATCGCGATAGCGTCCGTGATGTCAAAGTGCTCAGGCTGTGATGTGACGCGCTGACATCCTATCGCAATTCGCCACTGCGTGGGAACATCCCCGACCTTAATCGTGCCTGGCTGCTTAAAACACAGTTTCTCCATCAGGCGTGCGGCAATGGACCCAGCCGCTGAGACCTATTGCTGAACTGCGAGCTTGCTCTCAGCAGTGCAAGTTGGCGGTAGCTGTCATCGCTCCGGCAGGTGAGATGGCGAAGCGCGCTCGCAGAGATTCGTGGCCATGCCCAAGCGTGACCGGAAGAGTTAGCCGCGGAGTCAGGTGGTGGTGGGGCGAGTCGTGGGGTCATGGGACCAACACCCGGAATCATTGACACTTGTGGCCAAAACCTGATACCTTCCATTGGGTTTTTCGCGCTATGTCGCCGTGAATCAGCCAGATTGGTTGATGCATCGAAAGGGTTTCGGTGAGCGATTGTCACCGCGTGCAACGGATTGCAAATGTCTTCTGCTTCCTTCCATCAGGATCGCGGCGAATCCGCGGCCAAAAAAGATGTCGAGCCGGAATCGGCTCGGCACAGGGCGGTTCCTGCGCGCGTGCGCGAATCGGCACTGCTCACCGCACAGGTAGAAGCCGCCGTGCGACGTGCCACAGGCGATCGCGTTCGCAATCTGCGCGTTTGCCTGGAAGGAGAAACGCTAACGATCACCGGGCGTTGCGCGACTTTCTATTGCAAGCAGCTCGCTCAGCAAGCTGTGCTTGCGCTGCTGTCTGAAGAGACGCTGATCAACAAAGTTGATGTCTACTAGCAGCCCCGAGCAACAGCCGATGTAAAAATAGGGCAAATAGGTCTAATTCATGGAAAACATGTTTAGCGCCTACCTGTGGTTTTACGATAGATAAACAGCACAGGTTGTTTGGCGCGAGTTTTCTAGTGCTAGCGCGGTCCTTCCGCGAATCAGCTGTGACCGAAACGTAAGCGAACGGGCGGCGCGAACTGCGCGAGGTTCGCTTCCTTCGCGGGTGTGCTGGGTACGCTCATAGTATGCGTTCGCTCGTTCGCTTACGTTTCGGCCAGGCTGGTCTGCCCGCCGCCTCTGCTTTTTTGCCGCGCGCGGAAACCTGTTCGGCAAACCCGAAGGGGCCAAAACCGAAGCAAATTGCCGGGGATTTACCCTTTGGCAGGCTGGGGCGACTAAAATAGGAAGCCATCATCTTTGATCTGGTTTCCTATTGGTTTGCCTGACTTTGGCCGTTTCCGCCCAACCCGAATCTGACGCCGCGATCATGCGTCGCGTGCAATCCGGCGAACCGCAGCGGTTCACCATGTTGGCGGAGCGATATTTTGCGGTGCTGGTTCGCGTCGCGGAAAGCCGTCTCGGCTCGCGCGAATTGGCTGAAGAGGCCGCGCAGGAAGCCTTGCTGGCGGCGTTCAAATCTCGCCACACATACAACGCCAAGTTCGGCTTTCGCACCTGGCTGTGGACCATTCTGCTCAACGGCTGCCGCCGCGAGCACAAGCGTGGTCAACGGGTTCCCAGGGTGATGACTTGGACTGATGTCCATTCGCACGGTCGCGAAGTGAAGCCAGCGCCGGACTCGGAACTTTCGCCGCGCAGGGAACAGCCGCCTGCTCTGGCGATGAAAAAAGAAACGGCCGCACGCTTGGATGGGTGTTTGCTACAGTTGCGCGAAGAGGTGGCCGATGCGCTGCGGTTGCGCTTCTTTGCGGCGTTGACTTTCCAAGAGATTGCAGACGCCACCGGTTGCAGCTTGAGCACGGCCAAGAATCGCGTAAAGGCCGGTTTGACGAAGTTGGCCGAGTTGCTGCGCGAGGAAGAAGGAACGCAGCAACAGGAAACATTGGGAACGGAGAAGCGTTGTCACGAAGTTGATTGATTGCGAGAAATGACATGGCGATGAACTGCCAAGACTTTCTGGAACATGCCACCCGCGCTCATGGTGAACTTGCCCAAGACGCGGCCGCGCACTTGCATGCTTGCGGCGAGTGTCGGCGATGGTATGCGGAAGTTCAGCCTGCGCTAAAAGCGTTTGCCATTGCCGGCAACGTGACGAGTGACGTAACGAATGATGCCTGGGACGTTGCCGAAAGTGATCCGGTCAGCGAGACAGCTTCCCAACAAATGCTGGCGCAGCTTGTCGTCGAGCGTCAGTTGCTGTCCGTTCCGACAGTCAGCGAAGATCGCGCGCGCGATTGTGAAAGCGAAACGGTTGGAAACACAGTTGTGAATTCAACGAGATCTTCCGGCCAGATCTTGGGCGAAACTCTGATGCGGATTGCCGCTGCTGTGATTGTGGTGATTGTGGCGATCAGCTTCTTGCAGCCGCCGGAAGAGACAAGGCTCGCCGCCAATCCCCTGCCAGCCCGACTGTTGGATACCAATGCCACGCTCGATTCGTTAGGCCTTGTTGCAGCTTGTGTTGAACCGCAGCAGTTTGACATTCACACGGCATTGCTCGCGGATCACTTCGGCGATTTGTCGTGTTGCACACGCTGCCATCAGGCGGCAAACTCAACAACTGCCGAATGGGCGAACGCTCCGACCCCCAGCGACCAAACAGCGCACGACACGAGCGCAAGCAGCGCTTCGCCACATCTCAGCGAAGCCAAGTTGAATATCCTGGCGGAGAGTTGCCTGTTGTGCCACCGGGGCTGAGGGAAGCGCAACTTCACCCCATTATTTAATCTCTATTGGTCTCGCACTGTACACTGTCTCTTGTAAGCGGTTGCGTCCGCCGACGATCTCTTTCGCTGTCGAAGCGGAGTAGCGACAGCGCTTCTGCCGATGAGGTCGACCGTGAGGTTAACCTATGCCTGAGAGCAAGAACGCAAAGCCTTACTGGTATCAGGTAGCTTGCGTTCAGTGCTTTTCGGTCTCATTCTGATTGCAATCGGATTGGCGGTTTGGAACTCACAGGTTGGTCCGTACGTTAATCAGCGGACAACTGCAAGCAAGATCACACTCGCGGGCGGGTCAGTGGAAATGCGGCCCGGCCCAGTGTGGTTGCGAACTCTGCTCGGCAAGGACAACTGCAAGAATATCACTTTGGTCAACCTGGCAGATGCCAACGTTGATGGGGAGCTACTGCAACACGCCGCAGATCTTCCGGAAGTTGAGGTCTTGATCCTGGGCGGGGAAGCAGTCACCGATGACATGCTCCGTTTCGCTTCGGTCTGCGAAAGCCTTAAGGCTGTGATTCTTGATTCGACACTGGTTAGCGATCAAGCGATCGAAAGTTTGAGGGCTAATCGACCAGAAGTTCACATCAGCCGAAGTGATCGACGAACGATTGACCTGTGGACCAGCCACGATATCCAGTACTTCGATTACGTTGTCGAGACGATGTCGTGCGAGCCGAGGCCACCGGCCGAGCTCACCGAACGCTTGTCTGAGATTTGGCTTCGCGAAGTTGCGTCGATTCGTCCCGCCAATCCAATTAGCTCTCTCGGAGGCTTCGATGGCACGACGGAAATGATCGAATCATTGCGGACACTGCACAGTCTGCAAACACTCGAATTAGGGGCAAGAGAATTAACACAAGAGAATCTGGAGACAATTTGCTCGCTTCAGAGTCTGAAGCGACTCGCCCTCGTCGGTCACTACTACAATCACGCTGAACAAGTGACGGACTTCTCGCCGCTTGCAAGACTCACCGAGTTGGAATCGCTTTCCCTGCGCGGGATGCCGGTGACCGACGAGGATATGCAACACTTGGCTTTGCTCGCCAATTTGCAGAGCCTTGACCTTGGGTACACGAATGTGACTGACCCTAGCAAGTGGCCGTTGTTGCCTTTGTTGGAGTTGGATCTGGAAGATACGTTCATTCAAGACGCCGACGCACACAGTCTTTGCCGCTACAAGCTTCTGAAGAGCTTGTCGCTGAATTTCACCGAGTTGACCGACGCAGGTTTGCCCTCGCTAGAGTCGCTTGAACACCTTGAAACGCTCAAGCTGGCAGGGACGCGAATTACCAACTCATCCTATGACACGATTCACCGTTTTCCTGCATTACAACGTATCTCCATCGCACATTATCGCGGATCCCGTCCACTGTTCGCATCTCCAGCGCCGTTGGTGCCTCCCAGGCCTGTCCCTGTGTCTTGGTATTTGCCATTCGCCCCTGACAAAGTAAGAAACGCGGAGTATCGCAAAGGGGAGTTGCCCACAATTGAATTCCGCAGCGATGCTTTTCGCTCGACTGAGTATCATCGCAGTCCTTTTCACGCGAACGATGAGGATTACTACGCCGAACTTGCGGAGTATGACAAACTGCCGGATTCATTCTTGCGAATGGACTTCGCAAACGACGCGTTTCACCTTGACCAGTTGGCAGGCAGGGTCGGCATTCGGGAATTGGATCTCTCGAACACCTTCGCGTGCGACGCCGACATGCGGCATCTGGCTTCCATGCCGGATTTGGAATTCTTGGATCTGACCAACTCATGGGTCAGTGACGCCGGCCTGGAAGCCCTCGCACAAAGCAAGATTTTGCGCCGTCTGGTTCTCGTCGGAACACGGATTGGCGATGCTGGAATGTCACATCTAGCAAAGCTCAAGACACTTGAGGAGGTCACGCTCCCCACGCAAACGATACGCGGCGACGGGTTCCGCCAATTGGCAAAGCTCCCCAAGTTAGTTTTGGTCGAGTTTGGAGATTCTCACCTGCGATCGGCGCGCTCTTGTGTTCAGCCTGACATGACTGTTGCTGATATGCGGGGTTACGCGCACCTGATGCAGGCAGTTCTTGGAAGGAATGATGCTGACGGCAACGGCAAAATTGACGAGGCAGAGCGCAATGCGCTCTTGGATGTTGGCTTGCAGACGATTCCCGATGCGATGTGGAAGTTTGCTCAGGAGCAACGAGTATCCCATGAAGCCGCGGACTGGATCGAAGATACCTTTGATCTGCGGAAACTGATGAGGCGCTTTTGACTCAAGAGCGTGAGTTCGTGCGGCCATTGGGATTCCAACTTTGGCTTCCGCTCGCCGAGGTGGCCCGGCCAGAATTGGCCGGGTTGCGCAGCAACAAGATGAACACGCTTCGCGCAAGCTATGAGCTGACGACAAACTCATCATCCGTTTCCAATCCAGGCGGCACGCGGATCGGCAGGCCAACCTGCTTGCCATGCAAATACCAGCGTGCGGAACTCCACTTCCAATCGATGGCACGTTCAACAAGTCCCGCGCGGACGGGGTTGGCGTGCATGTAATCGAGCTTCTCTTCAAACTTCTTCATTGTCCAAATATTGAAGCCGTAATATCGTGCTTGCCAGATTGGCTCATCGTCATCGAGTTGACCCCAGTAGTTGGGAAATCGGTTTCGGTATAGCTTCTTGATCTCGTGTGATGACTGGTCCTTCCACTTGTTCATGAAGGAACTGAGTTGGCTCGGTTTGGGAAACCAGACCAATGCATGAACGTGATCCGGCATAATCACGAAACCGGAACACACGCCGGCACGTTCGGTCAACTGAAGCTGCAGCTGGCCAATGACTATCCCTTTCGCCTGATCTTGCTGCAGGAATGTGCGACGCTTGAAGCAAGAGAACGTGACGAAGTGAATGTGGCCTTCGCTGTCGTAGATGCGTCGCTTGACCATGTTGATCCCCGTGTGTTGCGTGGGATCATACCATGTGGCAACGACCGACGAGATCATCTTGTTGCTGCGCAACCCGGCCAATTCGGCCGGGCCACCCAGCGCTTTTTTCGGCGGCGGATGATTTTTCGAAGGGCCGCAGCGCATATGCTAAAAACCGTGTGGCTCTCATCAGGATCTCCGCTCATTTGGCTCCATCAGATAATCAACACATGACGCAGCATGTTTACGCTCGGCTGGCCGGATTTGGCTTGATTGTTGTGCCCCGTGCGCCGTTTGAGATTCGTCAGGCGGCGGAGAGCGCTGGACAGTTGCGTGTTGAATATCGCCCTGGCAATGGCAAGCCGATGGTTGTTCAGCTGATCCCAGGCGAGGACGGTTATCAATCCAAGTTGTGCGAGAACACGCAATCTCTGTTTGACGTGGTTGACGTCAAGGCGGGCCCTGCAATTAACCAATGGCGAATTGAGACGACGGTCTTCACTTGCTGCTGGCCGGGCGGTTTTGCGCTGTGCTCCAATCGCCCTGGCGATCCAGGCCCGTTTGATCTGATTGGTCAGCGGGGCGAGATGATTTGGATCCAGCAACCGCGACGCATTCCGGATGTGGCGGATTTGTGCGCGGAGAACCAAGCGGTCATCAACATTGAACGCGGCGACGCTTGGGACGCGATTGACTTGCAATACGATCACGATGAGCAGAGTTGGCGGCAACGGCACATTGTGGTCAGCTTGCAAGACCGACGAATCGCCGTGACGATGCAGTCGCCGGCGGAATTTGCGGACGAGGCGACTGCGGCAGCCAACAAACTGGCGGCAAGCCTGACTGCATACGAGGAAGTGTAGTAGCGTTCTTGGATTGCCTGGTTTGTTTGAAGAGACCGCGCAGACTAGGTTGATGCGCAGTCGCCTGATGCCTTGTGCTTTGCAATTCAACGCCCTGACGATAGCCATGCACCGTCCTAAGTTCTCCGTTGCGGCTGTTTTGCTTGTGCTTGCCGCGGTTGGAGTCGTTCTGTCCACGCTGCTCAATCATTGGCAGATAGCAGAAGTGGAACGCCAGCGCGATGAGATTATGGAGCAAACCGGCTACATCGACATCCGCGACCCAACCAAGGTCTATGTACGGGAACTGTTTTGCCCTGCGCCGGAAACCTGGCAGGTCCAGGTTTACACTCCCCCGGGACACGAGTTGATGGCTGGCGTTGGCGTGGACTTGCCAGGGGACGAAAACTATCCCAGAGACTTGCTGAATGAGTCGTACTTTCGCCGCAACGGTCAAACAACAATCACCATCTCAATCTTCAAAGATCGCTTGGACCGCTGGAGAGTCTCGATGTATTACGCGTTCAACGGCTCCAACATGATTGTCAGCAAAGGTGATTTCTCATGGCTGGCCGAGAGGGATTCCAGGATCAATGCGGGAAGTGGTGGCGAACCGCTCCATGGACCCGTCCGCGAATATGAACCTGACCAGCGTGTGCCGTTGTTCTTGCTGCGCAATGATGACGCGACAGTTGAAACGCGCGATACCTTCGGCAGCTTGATCGTCTGGTTAGAGCCCAACCTGCTGAAAAACTTTCGTGCGCGATACTCGCAGGAAGATGGCGATTGAGTCGCACCTCTCAGAAAGTTTGGAGTGTTGCGCCTTTGGCCATTGGCTTTCAACGGCCATCGCTTTGCCAGCATTGGTGGAATCGCTTGATGAACTGGCGAAACAAGGTGGACCTCGCGGGCGGATGCGATTTCCAAGCGCAAGCTGGCTGCAACAGGACGAATCATGAATGACGAGTTCGACGCGACAACTTTGGATACTTGCGGCCATGCGTGCATTACGGCATTTCTATCTTGCCTATCTGGCGAAGCCGGCAGGCGATCGGGTCCTGTATCGCACCTTGCGACAGCATTGCTGCCAGTCAATTGTTGAGATTGGCATCGGGTCGATCGAACGGACGGAACGCCCGCTGAAGATGGCGGCCCACCGCAATGGTGCCTTGCCGCGCTACGCGGCCATCGACGGGTTTGATCTGCGGGCAGACGCAGCTCTGCCGCTCAAGGACTCGTTCAAGCGCTTGCGTTCCAAGGCGGAAAAACTGCGGTTGCTGCCTGGCGACCCCGGCGCGGTGTTGCCACAGGCGGCGAACGATCTGCTGGGCGTTGACCTGTTGCTTTTCACCGCGGACGCCTTCGCGAGCATGACGCCGACGGCGTGGTTTTTTGTACCGCGGATGTTGAAAGACGGCACGCTGGATCAGCTGGAGCCAGTCCGCGCGAAATCCAATCGACGCGGCAAAAGCCAACGAAGCGACAAGTCAAAAATCACGGCGGCTGAAACGCGGATCTTTGTTGAAGACCGCGACAAAGACGGGGCCTTGATCCACCGGCCTGTGAGCATCGACGAAGTCAAGCTGCTGGCCGCCGGCGGAATGCCGCGTAGGGCAGCGGCTTAGGAATTCGCCTTCTAGAAAACGCGGCCAGCGTTCTGGCTTTGCAGGGCGTTTCCCTGCCGCTAGTTCGGATTCGCCAGTGGGCGAGTGCTGCCGCATCGAGCTTCGGCTTTTCGGCTCTTGCTTTGCCAATTACGATAAGGCGTTAGCCGATTCTGTCGAATGGCGGCTTCTCGACGTTACGTGGCGATCCGCTTACGGGGCCATTGATCCGAGGTCTTACCATTCAAAGTGCGCCCGCCCGAGTTGAATTCCGAAAGGCCTGATTCGCCCGCTGGCATGCAGTTCAGCCTGCGGACGTTGTTTATTGTGATTGCGGTGGTTGCCGGTTTGCTGGCGGTGGTGGCCGCGGCAAGCACACTGACCAGCGTATTGTTGATCTGGTTTGTCCTGCTTGTGTTTTGTCACGTTGCAGCGAACGCCTGGGGCACCAAGTCCAACCGCCGCAAAATTCTCACTGACGACGAAAGCCAGTTCTCGCCCAGCGCTGGGCAGACGCTAAGCCAACAAACCGTCCCCGCGGCAAAAGTTCCCAACAGCCACCTGAGTCATCGTAGGGCGTTGAGCTGGTGGCTCTGGCTGCCCATTCCCGCTGGCGCCGTCATGGGCGCGTACGCCGGCATTCACATGCTGTACGGAAGTTTTGCCGCCGTTCCGAATTGGAAGACGTTGGCTGTTGCGGCAACTTCCTCCGCGCTGGTCGGCGGCTTCCTGGCGTTTATGGTCAGCAGTTTTCTCGGCGTGGCGATCTTCGCCGTGTTTGACGCACAGCGCCAAGGGGCGAAAGGGTGAAGGGGTTAACGTGACCCGACATAGTTGAGCGGTTCGACTTCAACAACACGCGCGGTGAATTCTACCGGCAACCCATCGCCACCGTTCGTTTCTTGGTCGAGTGATCGTAGAAGACTTTTGAATTAACGCGGAGAAACTCGCCCAAGCTATTTGTCACAGCGGCATAAAGATCCAGTGGCAGATGACGCCGAGGCCGATTGCCGCGCGCTGAATGTTGTTTGTCGCCGGCAGATGATCGCAAGCAAATTGCAATCCTTGTCGCCTTGGCTTTCGCGAACATCCACTGCCCATAGCTGCCGTCGGTTTGGACGAAGCCCTGTCGCGTTACTCCGCGGTTCGTTCTGAACTTGGGCAGCCGATTAGAATGGAATCATGACCAAGCCAAGGCTTCGCTGGTATCAGTTGCCGGACAGATCTCGCTGCTCTACCGTTTGCAGGGCGGCACGCCGAGATTCTGAGTGCCGTGGGCAACCGTGCCACAAGCCTGGCGAAACGTGCGTCAATCTTGTTGTTTGACGTCAACGTTCGCCAACCAGGCGTCCCAAGTGTCGATGAGCTTTTCTTGCGCTTCCGGCTTGATCGAAGTCCAGGAGACGGAACCTGTGCCGCCAAAAGACATTCCGCCAGAGTCGGCCACGCCATTGCGGCCTCCCCAAATCTGCCAACCGCTCTCCTTGTATTCGTAGCTACCTAATGCATCGCCACGTCTGGGGTCATTTTCGCTTGTGAGCGAGAACAGAATTCCCAACAGCCAGGCGCGCTTCGCCGGCGTCATGGATTCTTCGTGCAAAGATTCGATCAGCGTGGGGACTGCTTCCAGCTTCATGCTGAGCAGTTTGCCTTCAGGCGTGTCCGGCGGAATGAACTCATGCGCCGATCTGCCGTATGTGCCGGCCATGACCTTGAGTTTTTTCTTGTCATCCAATTGCGCGACCAGCGCGCGGACGGCGTCCTGATCGGCCTTGCTTTGCTCAATGGTCAAGCGCTCCACCGTGAACGGAACGGTGTTCGATTTGGATACGATCAGACCATCGACATCAGGTTCCCCGGCAATTGTCTTCGTATTGTGGTAATAGACGGTCAGCTTGTACTCACCCGGCGGTGGAACCTCAATAAAGCTGCGCACGGCGAGCGAAGTTTCCCAGAACTCGCCATGCTCAAGAACACCCTCTTGATAAACTCCACCACCCATAAAATGGAATCTTGCTCTCGCCGCAATCACGCTACCTTGTTCGTCTTCAACGACAATTCGCCACCGCTCCTGTCGACCGCCGCGGTAGTCACCGCCGTTGGTATATCCGACGTTGAACTTGTCGATGTCTTGATTGGTGAATTTCACCTGCAGATGTGGCAAGGCGGAACCAATGCCGGACAACTTCTTGGGCTCAACAATTGAGATCTGCAACGGGTCAGACTGCTCGTTGACGCGGCGCAATGCAGTAAGCAATTCCAGATTGTAAAGTTCGCCGATTTCAATCACATCGCCGAAGTCAGGGTCGCCTTCAAACGGCTTGAATTCCTTCTTCATGAGCGCATCAAACTTGTCCTTAAGAAACTGTTGCCACCGCGCGCCGCCGCGACGGACAATTTCGCTAAGGCATGGTTCATAGCCTGAGCGGGAGCGGAAGTCCGGGAGGTCAAGAATCTTATCAAAAGCCTGTTCTAATTTTTCGTCAGGCAACTCCTTGAGGAAGGCAATGATTGGCGCCCTCTCCCTTGAGGAGAAGCGGGAACTCAAATGCTCATGCAAGTCCGGAGCGACTTCCGGATCTTGTGGTTGGGCCGCCGCCATCGAAAAGACTGCGATCAAGCCGACGACAACCTGCGCACACCAACGATGTTTGGACAAGGATGACTTTGCTGTTTGGCTCATCTCGTTTCCACCTCTTGGGCGTTAAAGGTGAACTCCTTTGTCGATGTGCAACCGATCTTCAAGGCGCCGCGCACCAAGGACATCATCCCCAAGGGAATCGATTCTTGCTATCCGCGCGGTTTAAAGACTCTTGCGGCGCCGTGTATGGGTTGGCGTTCGACATGCGATAATTGTAACTGATGCGAATTCGCGGCGATTTCGGGACCCGAAGTTCGCCGAAAATTTTCTCCAAAAAATGCCACAAAACCCCATTCCGCTCTTGGGCACTGCGCACATTTCATGAGAACGTGCCTCCCAGCAAACACGAATACATGGAATTCAACGCAGCGGAATGTAGTTTCTGCGGCGTTATGCAGCTGGCCCCAACGTCGCGAAGAAGTGTGGTAGGCGACATCTGGAGCATGGCTGACTAACGGTCACATGCGCCGCGAGCATTCGCGGTTTGCCATGTGATCCTTCGTGCGCGAAACCCGTGCCCGGAAAACAAAAACTCGCATGACCGCCAAAACGTCCAGAACCGCGCGGCAGCGAAAAGAGAGACGAAATGAAAGCCAACTTACAACCAGAAAGGGATAACCCAAATCGCCGAGTTTGCGATTTGTTTACGCCTGAAAGTATTCGCAGGCCGGATCATCTTCACCAAGAACCGTTTCCGACGCGTTCGGAAAGATTTCCAACGCGCAAGAAAAGGTTCCTAACGCATCGTGAAGCGTTTCAAATGTATGAGAAATCCTTTCCAACGCGTGGGAAACAGTTTCGTTTGCTCCCACATCTTGGGCCTAATCAGCCGAATTTCGCCGCACTTTGTCAGTCCGCACGAACACGGAAGCGAGAATTGGTCGCACAGGATTTCGCCTCCGTTCTTTGCATTGTGGCCGAGAAACAATTCCCCCCATCGTGTTCCGTGCGCGTTTCGCAAACACGTCGGAACATCCATTTCTGGCCGCGTTTTACAGCCCAACGTATAGTGGAAGCTGGTCCCATTTCGTCCCACAAACATCCAGGTGGAACATGTTGTCATCCCATCGCACCTTCGCTTGGGCGTTTGTCTGCTGCCTGCTTGTTCTGGCACTGGCGAATGAAGTTTCCGCCCAGGAACCGGCCGCGCATCGCGAACCAGGCGAGAACGCCGCGCTGTACTATTGGCAAGCACTGGCCGTGCTGCCGAATCACCCTCGCGGGACGGAGTGGGAAGTTGCCGCGCAGACTCCGCTGACATGCACGTTGCAGGATGCGGAATTCCTGTTTGACGGCGCAAGCAGTGATGGACTCGCCCGACATGCGCTGAAGTTGTTGCGCGATGGGAGCACGCGGCCGTATTGTGTGTGGCAACAAGGTCCGGTTGGTCTCAATCAGTATCTCTTCCAGACTCAGCGATCGCCCACGGCTGTGGGTTTGCTCGCGCTGAGCGCGCGGTTGGCGATCTCGCGCGGCAACGTGGATCAGGCCTGCGATGACCTGATCGCGGCGTGGACATTTTGCGCGCACCTTTCCAACCATGGCGTGACGAGTTGGAACACCGCAAACTACCATGTGGAACATACGTTGATTCCGCTGACCTGTCGGGTGGCGCCGTTGCTCGGTTCGCCTGGCAGCTTCCGCTTTGTGGAGCGACTGGAGTCCCAAGCGAAGCTGCCGCTCCCTTCCCTGGTTGACTATGGGGAGATCTGGCTGAAGGGGCTTGAGGACGCGGCCGATGCTGATGAACTTCAGGCGGTCATTCGACGGCTGCCGACCAACGCCTCAGTTTCCACCGCAGACTTGGCAAGTCACGCGGCGAACGCGGAGCAGCTCGCCAGCTCAACTCTAGAAACGCGCAAATTGCTGACTGAAGCGGAGCGGATTGCCAATTTGCCTTACAAGCAATTCCCGGAGGCGGCCAGGTCCTTTCAGGATGGCATTGCGGATGCGAGTCCGATTGCCAGGAGCATCTTGGGCACGTCCGGATTCTTTGGGGAGCCGGTGATGGAACTTCCCCGCAAAGCCGCGCGGACGGCGGCAAAGATCGCCGGGATTCAATATTTCTTGTATTCGCGCGGCGGAGGAGACATGCCCTATGGGATTCTGGCCAACGCCAACGTCCACGGCATCGAAAGCGTTGGCAACCTGCGCCACGCCGAAATGAAGATCAAGCTGATCGGTGAGGAGGAGCCGCTCGAGTTGATCTTTGGCGCGGAAGCATTGCCGGAAGCGGATGAGGAATCGCGATTGTTCATCTACGATCCTGAAGCTGATCCGGAACGACAAATTGCCGACGCGCTGCTACGCGCAAAACAGGAAGACAAACTCGTGCTGCTCAAATGGGGCTTCAACGGCTGCGCGCCTTGTTACCGCGTTCACCGTTTGATGGAGGAGAGCACCACAATCCGTCAACTCACTGACGAACATTACGTCATTGTCCCGATGGACATCACCAACGATCAGGCAGGCGAGATCGCCCGCGGCCGTTATGAATTTACACCAGGCTTGCCGCATTTCACTCTTCTGTCTCCCGAAGGCGAAATGCTGGCCGGCGTGAAGCCGACGGAGACCTTATACGTGCAAGGCTCGCCCAGCGCCGAGCTGATCCAAGACTTCCTGGCGGAGCTTGTCGAACAGAAAGAAGAAGATGGCAAGTAAAGCCAGGGTGAAGCGCTTGCGGCGTTGGGTTGCAGCGCCAAACGGCGCTACCGAGAAGCTGAGCAGCAACCGTTAGTGTTCTGCGCCGCGTTTCACCGGTCGGTCGCGCCGGCTTGTTTCGCCAACCTTCAAAAAATGGGTTGGCCATGTCGCCACGTGGACTCACGTACCTCCACACATCAACGCGCGGCCTGGAATGTGTGCGCGAGCGTTGCGAGTTCTCTTGGGGCCGCTGCCTCAGAAGGCTTGTCACCCATAATGGCACGGATAAGGCCCGATGCGACATCGCCAACGATGCAGGCTGTAACCGCCAAGGACCAAACCAGCGCAAAGCGCGAAGATCAGCCAGGTCGGCGGCTCGGGTACAGCACTCAGCGCCGCTGGAACTTTGTCGCTGCCGCTGGGCGAAAACCCGCGAAATCTCGCAACGAAAAAGTGTGTGGCGACTTGGCCTTCCCCAGGAATCGCAAACGCACTGATAAAATCAGAGGTGGCGAGCCCATCCAGGCCGCTTCCTGTAAAATCGAAACGGAATATGCCTGTCGCGCCGGCACCCAACCCGTTGGACGGCGGTCCACCACCTTCCCAGTTGATGCCGGTTGACGCGCCTATGTCAAACAAGCCAAAAGGCGCGGCGATGATACTGTTGTTAAATGTTGGTCCGCCGAGAAGTTGGAACGTCACAGGCGCCATCCCCAACACTACGGACGAAATCCCGCCGGGATTGTTGAAGGCAAACGCCGTCAAGAATCCATCGCTGGCGGTGTTTTTGATCTCGACCATGAGCGAGCCCTCGGTGGACGAAGAGAAGGAGTACTCCAACTTCGCCTCAAAGTCGCCCAGGCCGCTTGTTGAATTCGCGGTGTCGCCAACCAGAACGATCAAATCCGCCGAGGCGGAATCGATCTTGGCGAACAAAATGCAGCAGGTTGCTGCAATAACAGGTAGGAATGTGCGCATTGCTTCCATCGCCAGCCGAAGCTTGGAAACTTTGCACAGAACCCGCATGTTACCGGGTTGATGTGCGCGTACGCAAGCGGATTCCTGGAAAATGACGGACTTGGTTTACACGGTGACAGCTCGGCTTTGCGCCGTCTCGCATAGCGGGAAATCTCCGTTTCTTGCGACTAAACGCCGAACTGTCGCAAGACGAGCCCTGCCACGTCAAAGTCAGACATGGCCGAACTTCCCATCAAGACGCCAGGCTCCGATGCCGCGATCAGACCACGTTGCGGCAGCGTTTCCGCCGGCCCTCCATGCGCTCCTTTGGGAAGGTTGATCGGATCGGCTGTATGGTTCAGAAAAGCTGTATGGTCCAGGAAAACGGTGTCCGTTTCCGCAACCAGGACGAGATCGCCGGCAGCCGGATGTGCAAGGTCGCGGCGAGCCCTGCCGTCTTGGTCCAAGACTTCCGCGATGCAGTCAATGCTCTGGAACAGATCGGCAATCTGTGCGGTGGTTGCAGCAGCGGATTGCGAATCGATCCGGTGGTCGATAAAGACATGTGCTGACTGGCCTTCGACCATCACCCGCACGGTGTTTTTGCTGATGTTCCCGTCGTCATCGGCGGCGATGCGAATTCCCCCTGCCTGCAGCAAAGCGCAGGGCGAGACGGCTCGCTCGACCGGAACGATCACATACTCGCTGGCGATAATCCACAGTGGCGGTGTGGCGCGCTCTTGTGCTGAATGATTGATGGCATGCTGAGATGACCTTTCGATATCCTCGTCAAGCTTCGCCCTTGCGACAGCGAACTCTTGACTGCTTGGACCGAATTGATGGCCGGGCGCATCCAGTTGTGGCAGGCGAGTCATTACAAGTTGTGCATCGCCGGAGATGGACTCTTGCATTGCGGTCATGATCGCCGCGCAATCGTCGCTTCCAGCGCACGACTGACGGAGCAAGTCCGCCGTCGCGTGGTCTGCTGCCGAGTTGTCAACCGGATACATTCCCACCAGATCGCATCGAAAGTCGCGATAATATTTCCGCAACGCCATCCATACATATTCGGTCGGCGTTGCGATGGCCTTCCGCTTGCGCACGAGTTCGCCTGTCGCGCGATCGTATTCGCCGGTTGCGACAATCCCGTGATCCTGGGGCAACAATCCAGTTGTCATACACGTTTGCACCACGGGCGAGACGGCGGGAAACGATGGCGACAGCGGCGCCACGTCGCAAACGAGCTTCCGCAGATAGGGCATTTGTTCCAGGTCGTTCATGCGGAGCCCTGGTATGACGAGCACGAAGACCCTTTCGCTCACAACGACTCCTTCCGGCTGCGCGCGGGGTCTGCCGCTTGATTGTGTTTCACTGCATCCAGGAGCGGCTTGAGAAACCGCATGGCATCCGCGGCCACCTGCGGGGCCGCGTGACTGTGGCGGCTGAGTTCCACGTGCAGGCCGTCAGCGTAGCCAACTTCGCTGAGCGCGTTGATGATAGGCGGGAAGTCCATCTCGCCTTCGCCAAAAGGCAGATGTTCATGAATGCCGGTTCGCATGTCCTCAATATGCACATTGATGATCTGCGATCCCCATTGCCGAATAACGTCCGCAATTGGGACTTCGCCAAGGCAGTGCAAATGCCCCACGTCCAAGGTCAGTCGCAACGCCGGATGCGGCAGTCGCTTCGTCAGTTGCGCGAATTTGCTCATCGTGTCGATGAACATGCCAGGCTCCGGCTCAAAGCCGATAGTAACATCCCGCGCCGCGGCGTAGTCCAGTGTTCGCTCGAGTTCGTTCGTCAACCGGGACCAGATTTCATCATCTGCTTCCATTGAACTTGCTGCGGTCTGATGCACACAACCGGACCACAACGAAACACAGTCCGCGTCCAGTTCAGCGGCCAGGATGATGCAATGCTCGTAGAACTGCCGCCGGATAGCGCGATCCTCCGCCTGAGCCGAGACGAATGTCGGCTCGTGCTTGACGCGCGGGTTGAGCAAGTAGCGAGCGCCGGTTTCGATCACGCAGCGCATATCAAATCGCTGCAGTGCGGCTTGCATCTTGCCGAGTTGCAGGCGCCAATCTTCGTTGGGGCTCAACAAACCATGGTCAACAGTCAAAGCGATGGACTGATAGCCCAACTCGGCTAAGAGTTCGATTGCTTGCAACGGCTGATGATGGGCAAGCCCGTTTGTGTTGTAGCCCAACCTCATGTGGATACTCAGTAGCGAATCTCAAAGCGTGTGAACTGGCCGGCGGCAGGTGTTTCGGTGTCCACTTCTTCGGCAATGTTGTCTCGCATCTTAGTTCGCAATTCGTCCAGAAACGCCTGAACGACCTGGTCCTGGCCTTCGACAACAAGCTCAACCTCGCCGGAAGGTAAGTTCTTGACGAACCCCACGACAGGATAATGCGACGCGATCATTTGAGTGGTGAATCGAAATCCAACGCCTTGAACGCGGCCACGGAAATGAATGTGTTTGCGAACCATTGCGAATCGATTGGCAAATTGCTGCAGTGCGTTGCGAGTGTTCGATAGCCCCTTGCAACAAATCGGCTATTCCACAATCACATCATCCAGCAGACACCAGCCGACAATATCCGCCATCCGCACCCAGGCTTTCTTGCGGTTTGGGTTGACGCCGTGCAGTCGGCAATCCATCACGTATTTCTCGCGGCTGGTCAGGCTGTCGCGGAGATCGTGGCAATCAGCGTTGGTCAGTTCAACGCTGACATCCGTTACGCCAGTCAGTTCGCCCAGGTAAACGTAAGGGCTGGCGGTATCAATCACGATGATCTTGCCCAGCAGCGTTTCCAAAGGTTGCGATTGAGCTGAGTCAGCGGCCATATGCTTGCTTTGGATTTATGCGTTGGTTCTTGTTTGCTTGCAATGCTGTCATGCCAACAGCGATCAATACGCTATTTTCGTCCAAGGCTGGCATTTCGCAACTCTTGAGATTTGTGACTTGTGCGTCGCACTGCCATCAACTGCCGTTGGGGCGACATGCGGCACCCGCTAGAATCGACGTGCCACCATAGCGGACCAATCTCCGCATACGGCTGCCGCGACAAGGACGTTGTGGCGATAGCACAGATCGCAATTGGGCGAAACGCCAGGCCCGCCCTTGAGGAATTACGCATGGAAGCGGCAAACGGAGCCACTGCGCGGCCGAAGATCGAGATCGCGCCCAACTCGCAGCAGCGCGGCGGCGCTGAAGAATTCCCGCTGATGGTCGTGCTGTCCATCATCTACCCTTGCAACTTTGGTTGCCCCAATTGCCCCTACACGGACGGCAATTCAGAAATCCGCACATTCTACCGCGAGCGCGAAGGGGAACTCTTCCCGGAGCCGTTGTGGAATTCCATCGCGAAGGAATGCGGCCAATACAACTCGTGGATGCGCTGCACCGGCGGTGGTGAGCCGATGCTGCATCCGCGAATGGTGGACATGATCGAGTTCGCCAAAGCGGAAGGCGCCAGGGTGTGGATGAACACCAACGGCAGCATGTTCGGTCCTTCGGCACCGCATCGTGACAAACTCCGCCGCCTTGTTGCCGCCGGTATCGACCTGATTGAGTTCTCCATGGATGCCGGCGATCCGGAGACTTACGCCGTCGTGCGTCCTCCGCGTGGTGGACCGCCGGCGGATGCCAATCGTTGGTGGGAACGCATGGTCGGCAATGTGCGCGCCGCGTTGGAATTGCGGAAAGAACTCCGCCAGACTACGCGCGTTGTCGTCTCGATCATTCGCCAGGACATCATCGAAGGCAAATTGGAAGAAGCGATCGACTTCTGGCTGAAGGACGTTGGCGTGGATGATGTGATCACACGCAAGTTCCTCAGTTGGGATGACAACACCAGCATCTCCCTGGAAAAATCGATGGACCGCCACCTGTATGCGGACCAGCCGACGGAGAAGAAAGAGCCCTGCGTGTGGCCGTTTGAACGGTTGAACGTCGACACGCTCGGTCGCATCGCGCTGTGCGGACAAGACATCTCCTTCTCCACAGCCAATCAATTCCCTAACGCCAATGACGTCCCGATCAAGGAAATCTGGCAGGGCGAAGCCTTCAACTGGTATCGCCGGATGCACTTGGATGGCCGCGGGGCGGAATGCTCACCGTGCCGCGGTTGCAGTGCCTGGTTCGCCGGCATTCGCGATTGGGAACACGGCTGGCTTAAGGTTCTGAAAACGTCTGGCGATCATGTTCGCAAGATCATGAAGGATGATCTTGGCGTGGACGTGGAAATCTACCAGCCCCCAGCGAGGAAAGCGTCATGATCCTCACTGGCTCCAGTGCTTCGCTTGTACCTTTGGACCGACGTCATCTGACCGCCACGCGTGCCTGGGCGAATGACTGGGAAATCGCCGAATTCATGGATCGCGCAACGCCGGTTTCGGACGCGGCGCACGAGCGCTGGTACGAAGCGATCGAGAACAGAGCGGATTGCGTGTACTTCGCCATTGAAGCAAACGACGAGTCGGCCACTTCCCAGCATATCGGCAATGTCTGGCTGTGGGATATCGACACGCGACATCGCAAAGCGGAAGTTCGGATCGTCATCGGAGCAAGAAACCTTCGCAGCCAGGGAATTGGAACTGATGCCTTGGACCTGGTGAGCCGGTACGCCTTTCGCCGTTTGAACCTGCGGCGGCTGTATGCGTTTGTCCTGTCCAGCAACACCAGGGCTGTTAAGGCGTTTGAGAAAGCCGGCTTTCAACAAGAGGGTTTGCTCCGCGGCGACCGCTGGTCCGGCGAGCAATACGTTGATGTTGTGAGCCTGGCGCGGATGCGCGAGGCCGAACGAGGATACATTCCCACCGCGCACGTTCGCGCGCGATTGGGAGACACCATTCCAAATCATGCTTGAAGCGTTCCTCAATCCGGATCTCCTCCCGGAAACGCAAACCGCCATCCGGATTGCGTATGGTTCGCTGCTTGTTGGCACCTTGCTCTTCTTCCTGCGACACGGACGGCGGTTCTTTCTCAGCAGCCGTTACGGTGGCTACAGCGCGGAAACGAGCGCGGTCACGACCATTCAAAACCCGCTTGTGTTCCCGATTGTTGCAGCCGTATGGTTGACCGCTGGTGTGCTGCTGACGTTCGGACAATGGACTGTTGCCGCCGCGGCTGTGAACGCGGTTTGCTGCTGGTATTTCTTTGTGGCCATGCGCTGGAGCGGATTGCATCGCGGCTTTGGCGCGCCTGGCTTCATGACCTGGTGGCTGGGCATGGCCGTGTTCTTGCTGGAGTTCACCAGCCAGTTCGCGCCGCAAGCGCGGTCATTGGCCATCCTGGCGATCCAAGCCGACTTTGCATTCATCATGCTTTCCGCCGGCATCTACAAGTCGATCGCCGGCTATGCTCATAACGAAGGCATGAACTATGGGCTGGCCAATCCTGCCTGGGGTTATTGGCCTCGGCAGTTCGCTCATGTGCGTCCGAATCACTGGTTCTTGCGGATTGCCAACCACCTGGGTTGGTCGGTTGAGATCATTGGTGCAGTGATGATGCTGATCCCTGGACTGCGCTTTTGGGGAGGGCTGGCGGTCTTGCTGAGCTTTGTCTACGTGTGGGGAAACATCCGCCTGGGAACCTTATGCGGTGTTGTCATCGCTTGTTGCCTGTTTTTCTTCGTGCCTGGCAGTTTGGGAAGCAATGCGATTGTGGCCGTGATGCCTACGGCTTGGACAAACAGCACCGTGATTGCGGTCAGCGGTTCCGCGTGGTTGACGACGGTCACCACTGTCCTACTGACCACCTATCTCGCGTTGTTGCCGGTCGCGCATGCCGGGTTGTTCTACAACTTCCTCAGCAAGAAATCCTTGCCCAAGCCGCTGCAAACCGCGCTCACGCGCTACACGAACATGTTGGGCCTGATCATTTGGCGAGTGTTCTCGGCCGATCACACGCGGTTTTTCGTTCGCATCTATGCTCAGCCGCGGCATGCGGACAACTCACAACATCAAGACAGCCTGACCGGCAAAACGCTGCGGCACGATGACGCCGCCGAATTGCCAGAGACATTGTTCGTCACGCCGAAAGCTGGTCGACGCGTGATCAATGATTACGCAGCAAGAGTGCCGCGTTTCCGTCACGTGGTCGAGTCGATCACGTTGACGTGCATCTTCACGTCGCGACGGTACTTTGCCAGTCGGCCGGAAGTGTTTGAAGACAAACTTGTCACGTACGCGCGGACGTTGCCGCACGCGGAAGGTGAACAAGTCATCTTCCAGTACGTGCACATGGAAAAGATGGAATCCGGTTATCGCTACCTGATCGAGTCTGAGCTCACGGTCGATCTGACCGACAACAGCGTGACAGAACGAGCGTTTGAAAGCCGCCGCGCGATTCCCGCGCCGCGCTCCGTCGTGTTCGAATCCGCAAGCCACGGCAGCTATGTCGCTAAAGGAGCGTAAGCATGTGTGGAATCTGTGGAATCTTCGGCCGTACTGATCGCGCGACAACGCAGGCGATGCTCAGCCGGATCGTGCATCGTGGTCCGGATGATGAGCAGGTCGTGTCTGGCTCAAACTTCACGCTGGGTGCGCGACGACTGGCCATCCTCGACCTGGAACATGGCCGTCAACCGATGGCCAACGAGTATGAGACAATTTGGGCTGCGCAAAACGGCGAACTCTACGACTATCCGGAAGTCCGCGCCAGCCTGTTGGCGAACGGACACCGACTGCTGACAAAGTGCGATACGGAAGTTCTGCCGCACTTGTGGGAAGAGCACGGCAAGGACCTTGTTCAGCACATTGATGGCATGTTTGCGGTCGCCCTGTGGGATGACCGCGAACAGACCGGCTTGCTCGCGCGAGACCGGATGGGCAAGAAGCCGCTCTATTATCTGCAGTTGGGCGATGCGTTGTACTTTGCCAGCGAAATCAAGGCTCTGCTGACGGTGCCAGGCTTTTCGCCGCAGATCAACTTGGAAGCGTTGCACCACTACTTGAGTTTCAAGCATGTGCCGCATCCACTTTCGATCTTCACCGGCATTCACATGTTGCCGCCGGCTCATCGACTGCTGTATCGCCCTGGCGAGGCACTACGAATCGACCGCTATTGGGAAGTCTCGTTTGAGCCCGACGAATCGCTGGAGCACGCGGACGAAGAAGAACTCGTGGACGAACTGCTCTCGCTGCTGCGCGATGGCGTGCGACGTCGCCTTAGGGCGGATGTGTCTGTCGGTTTCTTCCTGAGCGGTGGCGTGGATTCGGCACTCTCCACCGTCCTGGCCGCCGAGGAATCCTCGCATCAGATCAAGACGTTCACGCTTGGCTACAACGAAGGTAGCAGCACGCAGAACAAAGAGACGGATAGCTATTGGGCGAAGTGGGTGGCCGAGCGCTACGAAACTGAGCATCACGAACTCGAACTCAGCTTTGAGGATTTTCCCCAACGGTTGCCGGCAATTGCCCAGGCGTTTGATGAGCCGTTTTCCGGTGTCGTCTCCACATACTTCCTGGCTGAACTGATCAGCAAGCATGTGAAAGTCGCGCTGGCTGGTGACGGTGCGGATGAACTCTTCGGCAGCTACTTGACGCACCGCCTGGCACAGCCGCTGGCGAACCTGGCTGAGTATCGCCGTACCAAGAACAAAGACCTCATCCGTCCGTTCCAGGATCAGCTATCGTTCCTCGATCGACTCGACGCTCCGCACGATTGGGAATGGCGCAACAAGCTGTTCGTCTATTCGGACGAAGAGAAACGCAAGCTCTACACGGACGACACACTGCGCGGCATCGGCAACGCCACCACCGCCGGCTGGCTGGAACGTGACTTCCAGAATTACGCTCGCGGCGGACCGCTGAATCGCATCTTGGGCGTTGAGTTCCACACGCTTTTGCCGGATCAGGTGCTGACGTTTGTCGATCGGCTTTCGATGGCCCATTCGCTGGAAGTTCGCAGCGCGTTCCTTGATACAAAGTTTGTCGAGTTTGTCGCCAAGCTGCCGGATTGCTGGAAGATTCGCAACGGCGAGACCAAGTACCTGCTTAAACAAGCGGCTGCTCGCTACCTGCCGCGAGAGATGGTCTTTCGTCCCAAGGAAGGTTTCATTCTTCCAATCAATCATTGGCTCACATCAGGACTTGAGGGCTTCGTGCGGGCAGAGTTACAGCCCAGCCGACTTGCCGAGCACGGTCTCTTCAGTCCAACGTATGTGAACGAACTTCTGAATGACTTCTACGCCGGCAACTCGCAACGCGCAAACCAGTTGCTACCACTCGTCAACTTCCAAGCCTGGCATCGTCAGTTCCGTTCCGCACGGCTGGCCGCATGACGCATCATGTCCACGGTTGATAGCAAGACACATATCGCCGGCATTCTCCAACCAAGCTTCCTGCCTTGGCTGGGCTACATTGCGCAGATTCACCGGTCGGACACCTTCGTCTTGTATGACGATGCCCAGTTTGATAAGAACTCGTGGCGAAATCGCAACCGGATCAAGACAGCAGCCGGAGTGAAGTGGCTGACCGTCCCGGTGCAAACCAAAGGTGCGCTGGGTGCAATCATTCGCGAGGTCCGCGTTGACAACTCGCGCAACTGGTCGCGCAAACAACTGGCCACCGTCAAACAAAGCTATTCCAAAGCGGCATGCTTCTCAGAACATGAGGACTTGCTGCACAAGATATTCGAAACGGAGTGGGACTTCCTGCTGGACTTGAATGTCTTTGCACTGCAGGAAGTCCTTGCGCGGCTGGGGCTGAAACGAAGGATCGTACTTTCCTCTGAGCTCAACACAGAGGGGCGCGCCACGGAGCGTCTGGTCAACATTTGCCAGGCCATTGGCGCCAATCACTTCTTTGAAGGCGCCGCCGGACGAGACTACATCGACGAAACGGTTTTTGCCCAGCATGGCATCACGCTGGAGTATCAAGACTACCACCATCCGGAGTATCGGCAGTTGCACGGACCCTTTGTCTCGCACCTGTCGATTCTCGACCTGTTGCTCAACTGCGGACCTCACAGCCTGGAGATTCTTTGTACATGAAGACGCTATTGATCACCGGCGGTGCAGGCTTCATCGGCAGTAACTTTGTCGATTACCTCTACAACAAGTATCCGGATTACCGGCTGCTGGTGTTGGATACGTTGACCTATGCCGGCAACGTTGAAAACCTGCCGGTCGACTATCGCGAGAGCGGTGGGCGACTGGAGTTCTGGTACGGCAACGTCTGCAACGCCGCGATGGTCGAAACGCTCGTAGCGCGCTCCGACATGGTTGTGCACTTCGCCGCGGAATCGCACGTCACGCGCTCCATCTACGACAACTACCAGTTCTTCCAGACGGATGTGCTGGGTACGCAAGTTGTCGCCAACGCCATCTTGAAGCATCAGGACACGGTCGAACGCTTCATTCACATTTCGACTTCCGAAGTCTACGGCAGCGCCCAATCGGTTCGCATGGACGAAGATCATCCGCTGCTGCCGATGAGCCCTTACGCCAGCGCGAAGGCCGGCGCCGACCGTTTGGTCTATTCGTATTGGTGCACGTACGATTTGCCGGCGGTCATCATTCGCCCCTTCAATCAGTTCGGGCCGAAGCAGCACATCGAAAAAGTCATCCCACGGTTCATCACCAACGCGCTCTCCGGTGAGAGCTTGCCGGTACATGGGCGTGGTGAAGCCATGCGCGATTTCACGTTCGTGCGCGATACGTGCCAGGGGCTCGACAAGATTTTGCACTGCGACATCAACCAGGTCGCCGGTGAAGCCATTAACCTGGGCGCGCAATCGCACTTAAGCGTGCTGGAGATTGCTCACGCCGTGTTGGAAGCGCTCGACAAACCCAAGAGCCTGATCAACTGCGTGGGCGATCGCCCCGGCCAGGTCTTTCGCCATACGGCCGATTGTGCCAAGGCCGAGCGCTTGATTGGCTGGAACCCAAGCACATCGTTTGAAGACGCGTTGCAACAAACCATCGAGTGGTACGTCAACAACCCGGCGCGCTGGCAGCATCAATTGTGGACCCGTGATACGCCGGCACCGCCCGCTCCCGCCCATCGCAAGGCGGCGTAGATCCGTCTCCGTCATTCCTTTGCCAGGACGCACAAGTTCCCGTCATGCCCGCGCAGGCGGGAATCCAGGGAGGCCAATGTTGACTGGATTCCCGCCTGCGCGGGAATGACGAACGTCGGCGAGAACTCGCTCACACTATCAACCGCATGAAACCCACGCCCATCCCGTTCTACCGTCACGACCTCGGCCCCGCTGAGATTCAAGCGATAACCCAGGCGTTGGGCGATCCGATTCTCACGACCGGCGAAACGGTTGCCGCTTTTGAACAGGAACTGGCGGACTATCTCGGCTGCAAACGTGTTGTCGCCGTGACCAGTTGCACGGCCGCACTCCACATCTCGCTGGAAGGCCTGGGCATTGGACCCGGTGACGAGGTCATCACCACACCGCTGACGTTCATCGCCACGGCCACGGCCATCATCCAAGCTGGGGCGATTCCCGTCTTTGTGGACGTCGAACCAGAGACCGGCAATCTCGATGTCTCCAAAGTCGCCGCCGCGATCACGCCCCGCACCAAAGCGATCATGCCTGTCCATCTTTATGGGCAGATGTGTGACATGCGAACGCTGCGCAATCTCGCGGACGAACACAATCTCAAACTGATTGAAGACGCGGCCCATTGTGTGGAAGGGCAGCGAGATGGTTCCGGCCCGGCAGGCATCGCGGAAGCCGCTTGCTTCTCTTTCTACGCCACGAAGAACCTGACCTGTGGCGAAGGGGGCGCGATCGCCACCAACGACGACGCATTGGCCGATCGACTCAAACTTCTCCGCCTGCATGGCATGACCAAGAACGCGGCCGATCGCGCTCGCGAAGGCTACACGCATTGGGACATGGTCAGCTTCGGTTGGAAGTACAACATGGACAACCTTCAGGCAGCCCTCCTGCGTCCGCAGTTGGATCGCCTGGAAGAGAATTGGGAGCGCCGCGAACGCCTGGCTCAACATTACCAGCAGCGGCTCAACGAGATTGGCGTCGCCGGCCCACGCGATTTGCCAGGCGTGAAACACGCTCGACACTTGCAAACCGTTTGGGTTCCTGCCGAACATCGCGACGATATTCTCCTGGAACTGCAGGCGCGGGGGATCGGCGTCACTATCAACTATCGCGCGATTCACTTGCTGACTTATTTCAAAGAGCGGTTTGGATTCGTTGGCGGTGAGTTTCCCATCGCCGAGCGGATTGGCAGCCAAACCATTTCGCTGCCGTTCTACCCGCGCATGGAATTGGCGGACGTTGATCGTGTGGTCGCAACGCTGGACAAGATTCTCAGCGACCACGATGTTCGTGACGAACAACGAGATCAGGCGGCCTAAGCGCGCCGGACAATGACCAAGGAAGGTGTCCGATGAAACGCCGTTTTGTTTTCTTCTGCAACGACGGATTTTCCGGACCTTGGGAAACGTTGATGCTGCTGCGGCTGCGCGAGATGGTTCAGGTGCTGGAATCGCTCGATGTGGAGGTCATGCAGGTGCGGCTTTCCGAAGTCACGGAAGATCCCGCCGGCATGCTGCGAAAGATTCGCGCGGCCAAGCCGGACGCCATGCTCTCGGCCAACTTCAATTATCTGCTGTTGGCCTTGGTTGATCTTCCAGAACTGTTGAACCAGGGCATTCCGCTCATTTGTTTGTGGGATGATCCGCTCTGGGCGGTGACCACGTTCTTTGAGCCGAAACCCAATGGCTGGGGCGGAAGTCGCGAAGCCGTGTTCGGCAATTCGCTGTTCGCGCGATTTCGCGCGCGCCGGCAGTGCGCACGCTATGCGAAGTCATCTGAGCAGGACGCAAACTCGTCTGGCGTCCCAGCTCCGCCGCCGTGGTTCGGCGAACTGATGCGACATCCGAATCTCAAGCACATCGCTTGGGACAGCGGCCAGGTGGCCATGCTGCATGGGCTGGGGATCGTCGATGCGGCGCGAGTTCGCTGGCATCCCGTCGCCACGTACAAAGCATTCCTGGATGCTGGCGCGAAAGCAAGCAGCATGCCGGCCAAAGCGGACGTCAGCTTCGTGGGCAATATTTACTTGAAGCTGTTGGAAGATGATCCGCGTTATCAAGAAGCGAAATCGCGCAGCTTGATCGAAAACATCTGTGCTACCAAAGCAAACCAACTTCACAAGTCGACTTGGGATTTGTTAGCGACCGCCATACAGGATCAACAGCTGGACTTCGCAGCTTTCTTTGATCTCTACCGACTGATGTCGGCGTCGGCGATCAACTCGCTCGCCAGGTTGTCCGTCCTGGGCGGCATCAAGCAGCCTGTCAGCTTGTTCGGTCTGTTTGCCGATCCAGCCAGCCGGGAATTACTCTCGCGTTATCCGAACCTCAAGTTCGCCGGCGAAGCCCATCATTTTGATGAGTTGCCTGGCGTGTATGCCGGATCCAAGATCAACGTCTGCGTCAGCAACGGTTTGATCCACGAAGGAACGCCGTCCAAGTTCATCGATTGCGTAGCCAGTGGTGGCTTCGCCCTGTGCGACCGCAAGAAGGATCTCCAGCGACTGTTTGGCGCTGGCGCTCAGCAAATCATGTATGACAACGTTGATGAGCTGAACGAGAAGATCGATTACTTCCTGACTCGTCCAACGGAGCGCCAAGAGATCTCCGCATGGATGTACGATTGCGTGCGGCAGCGCTGTTCGCTCAAGTCGCTTTTTGAAACAGCGATTGAGTGTGTCGACGAACCTGGAGCACAGCCAGAGGCCAACCGCGCCGCGTAGGTTGTTCGCCGTGGGAAAGCCAAAGCGTCGAGCAGCACTCGCGTGGCGAGTGATCCAACCGCAATGATGGCCTAAGTTCTGTGCCTGCGCACCCGACCGCCAAGGCCACGCACAGCAAGCGCAGCATGAAGCCTTGAGGCGGATACATTGAAACCGCGCCGGTCAAGTTTCTTGGAATCATCGAGTCGCCGGGCGCGCTAGCGCGAAATACACCGTTCATGCCTGTATGCCACAACTCGACAATTCATGTGATATTTGCGGCGTGCGCGCTAGGGAAATTGCTGCGTGTGCGAGCAAGAACCGGTCCGCCGCGGTGATTCGCAGAAAAAATCGGCGGCGTGCTGATTCTCGCTCTCAAGACCTTGCAGTTTGCCGCGCCCAGTTTGACGAGCACACTGCGCTGTACGCTTGCGCGCTGTCTGACAAAGCAACGGTCGCGTTGAGGTTCATCAGCAATCGATGCTAATGACCAGCCGCGCTGCTCAAGGAGAAGATGGGGAGTAACAGGCCCAGGCCAATTCCGCCTACGATCACGCCCATGACTCCGATCATGATCGGCTCGATCAACCCTGTTGCCGCTTTGACGGCAGTCTCGACTTCTTGATCGTAGTAGTCGCTCACGCGTTGCAGCACCTGATCCAGCTTTCCAGTTTCTTCGCCAGAAGCGATCATGCGCACCAGCGTAGATGGGAACAGAGGGCTTCCCAGCAGCGCCGTGTGAATTTCCTTACCGGCGGTGACGTCGTCAATGACGCGGAGCCAGGTCTCTTCGTATAACCGGTTACCAGCGATTTGCGATGTCAGCTTGAGGGCTTCCAAAACTGGAACGCCTGCCTGGACCATGACGCCGAGAGTTCGCACGCTTCGGCTCAAGACAATTTTTTGAATCGCGCGGCCAACAATTGGCAGTTTGAGTTTAACCGTGTCCCACATCCGGCCGCCCGGTTCTGTTTTGCGAGCGACAAAGAACCCAACGATCAATCCGACCGCGCTGGCAATCCACCACGGCCAATAATCGACGAAGGCGTGAGAAACGGCGAGCATGACCTTTGTGGGAATCGGCAGATTGACGCCGCGAGCCTCGAACAACGGCATGAACTTCGGCAGCACGAATGTGAGCAGAAAGACAGTGACACCGACGGCCATGGTGAACATCACGCATGGATAGATCATTGCCGCGCGAACTTTTCGCCGTGCCTCAATCTCTTTGCGGAGGTGGTTGGAGATGCGGTGCAGCATCTCGCCCAGCATACCGGTTGCTTCGCTAGCGCGAATCAAACTGATGTAAGTGTGATCAAAGACTTTGGGATACTCGGCGAGAGCCGCGGAGAAGTCATTACCCGATTCGACTTCGCGACGGATTTGTGACAACACCTGGCGGAAAGTGGGGTTCTCTTCCTGCTCGATAATGGCGGAGAGCGCTTCAGCCAGAGTGACTCCGGTCTCAACCATCACCGCCAGTTGGTTGGTGGCGTAAAGGACATCGGTCTTGCGAATCCGGCGTGCGAACAAAGCCAAACCCTGCTCGCCGCGGTCATCTCCAATATTGAATCCGTGCAGATCGACATCCTCACTCGGCCAATTGGCGGAAGCCGCATGAGAATTCGCTCCAGGCGTGGCGAATCGCTGTTGATCGCCGGAGCCGCCAGCCTGCTGTGCTAAATGTGCTTGTGACATACTTGTTTTCCTTAAGCATTTGCAGCAGTTTCAGCCTGGTCCTGGCCTGGATCATCTCCTGGCCGCTCCGCCATCTCGGCAGCGAAGATATCCGCGGACTCGCCAGCAGCATGCAGCACTTCTTCCACGGTGGTGATGCCTTCTCGCACCTTGCGGAATCCATCATGACGGAGCGTGATCATCCCGTTGTCCATCGCCAGACGGCGGATCTCCTGCACGGAGGCCTGCGCGGCAATCGCATCGCGAATGCGATCATTAAGAAGCAAGAACTCGTGAATGCCAATTCGCCCGCGATAGCCTGTATTCCGACAACGGCGGCAGCCGACGCCCTTGTAGAACGAGTCGATCTCGTAACCCATCCTCTGCACAGCTTTGCGAACCGCCCGCGCCGGTTCATAGGCCTGGCGACAAGACGGGCAAATCCGTCGCACCAATCGCTGTGCCAGCACCGCGTTGAGCGCGGCACCAACCAGGTATGGCTCAATACCCATGTTCAATAACCGCGTTACCGCGCTGCAGGCGTCGTTGGTGTGCAGCGTGCTGAGCACCAAATGGCCTGTCAGTGCCGCTTGAATGGCAGTACGGACTGTGTCCTCATCGCGGATTTCTCCGACCATGATGATGTCAGGGTCTTGCCGGAGAAGCGTCCGCAAGGCTTTTGAGAATGTGAGCTTCAGTTTCTCTTGGACTTGAAACTGGTTGATAAGCGGCAGCTTGTATTCGATTGGATCTTCGACCGTGCAGACGTTGTTCTCCATCGTCGCGATGCTATTGAGCGCAGCGTAGAGCGTGGTTGACTTTCCGCTGCCGGTTGGACCTGTGACGAGCACAATCCCGTTGGGAGCACGAATCTCTTTCTGAAAGTGGTTCAGCACATCTTCCGCGAAGCCCAGGTCCTCAAGGTTCAGCGAGACGCTTCTGGTATCCAAAACACGGATGGCCGTCTTTTCGCCACGACTGCTTGGGAACGTGCTGACACGCAAGTCGATCTTGCGACCTTCAAGCAATACGTGAATTCGCCCATCCTGGGGCAACCGCCGCTCGCTAATGTCCATGGACGCCATGATTTTGACGCGGCTGGTCACAGCGTTGACCAGGTGCTTGGGAACTTCAAGCGATTTGTACAATCGCCCATCGATGCGATTGCGAATGCGCAGGCAGCGTTCCGCTGGTTCAATGTGAATATCACTCGCTCCGGCTTTGACTGCGGAATGAATGATGTAGTTGACAAGACGAATGACCGGCGATTGACCGGCGATTTCTTCCATGTCGCCGATGTCTTCGATCGTATCTTCGATCAGCAACACGTCGGCCGTTTCCGCGTCCTCGATGATGTCATCAATGACAAACACCTTGGAGTTGGGTAGCGACGTCAACATTCGACGGATGTCGCGCGTCGTCGCGGCGACGACCTGCACTTCCAACTCGGTCAAGCTGGCGATTTCGTCGATCAAGAAGAGATTGGAAATCTCCGCTACCGCGATGGTCAGTTTGCCGCGGACGACGAACAGCGGGAGCACGAGGTTCGCGTCAATGTATTCGCGCGGGAGTACGTCGTTGCAGCTGGCGTCGCAAATTCGCTGATCGAGTCGCGCGAATGGCAGGCCATATTCTTCAGCCAGACATTCCATGATCTGCTCTTCCGAGCAGAGTTCGGTTTCGACGAGGATCTCACCAAGCAGTTTGTCCGCAAAGCCAGGCAACCGCTGCTTGGCCAGCGCGGACTGCAACTCTTCAACCGAGAGATAGCCTTTCTCGGTTAATAAGTCGCCCAGTCGACGTGGAACTGCGGTGCCGATCATGAATTCGTTCCTGCGGGTGCTTGCCGGTAACTCTTTACGGCCTCGATGACGGAATCGAAAACTTCCAAACCCTGGCTGAGCCGTGTGATTTCCAGGATCTTTCGATTCCAGTGGTTGCTGGTGGCGATGCGGAGATCGCCGCTTGCTTCTCTCAGCAGGTCCTGACCATCCAGAATCGCTGTCAATCCCGCGCTATCGATGATCTCCACGGCATCCAGATCCAAGACAACACACTTCGGATGAATTTGGCGGAGGAAGTTGACGAATTGGTCAACCTCCATGCCGCCGAGTTGATCCGGCGCATGGACGACAACAACGTCACCAAAGATTTCCGTGGGCAGATGCATGGATCTTAACTGTCGCTAGTTTGTGCAAGGCTTGTTTCGTTGGCTGCGTCGTCTTCCGCTGGCAACAAAGACTGCACAAGTGCCAGGAGTTCTCTGGGGCTAAACGGCTTTGTCATGACACGGGCGACGCGGTATTCGTCACGAATCAGCTCATTGGCCACTTCATAGCCTTTGGCTGTCAGCATCACGACCGGGATTGAAGCAAACCTCTCGTCCTCGCGCAGCAGCTTCACTAATTTCAAGCCATCCATGCGCGGCATGTTCAAATCCGTAATCAGCATGTCTGGAGCGTCTTGCTGGATTTGATCCCACGCCTCGACGCCGTCTCCCGCACAACGAACATCAAAGCCTGCTTTGGCAAGTTTGAATTCCGTCGCGCGGAGGATGTGGATTTCGTCATCGACCAGGAGCAGTTTCTTGGCGGTCATGGTTGTTCCAAATTGAAATTTAGGCGTTCGCCAGTTGCGGAGTCTGGCAGCCAGGGGTGATGTCAGCCTTCTGAGTGCTCGCCCTGCGCGGCACTAATTAAGTCGCTCGAACCATCGGCTTCTCGATCCGATTCTTCTTCATTGTCCTCCTTGCGTGTTTGCGAGAACGTCTTGGCCGACGGAAGCGTAATGGTGAACGTACTGCCGACATCCGGCTCGCTGCGCAACGAAAGACATCCGCCGTGCACCTCTTCGACGATGGACTTTGCTAGGGGCAAACCCAGCCCTGTGCCATCGGCCATTTGTTTGTCTTTTCCAACACGGTAGAACTTGGCGAAGACATTGACGCAATCTTCTTGCGAGAGTCCTACGCCTGTGTCTTCCACTTCAATCTGAACCTGCTTATCGAAGGCGCGACTACGGAGCGTAATCTTCCCTCCAGCAGCGGTGTATTTGTTGGCGTTGGTTAGCAGGTTGATCGCTGCCTGCAAGATTTGGTCTCTGTCCACATAGACGTTCAAGTACATGGGACTGAGTTCAACTCGCAGTTCATTGCCACGGTCCTCCATGGCCGGCCGAACAATCTCAGCGGCTTTCTCCAAGATTTCATTCAGTGAATGCAGCGACTTGCTGACTTTGACAACTCCTGACTCAATTCGGGCGAGGTTGAGCAAGTTCTCGACGAGTCTTGTGAGTCGCGTTGCCTGACTTTCGATCACAGAGAGGAACTCATCGCGAGTCTCGTCATCCTCCGCGTCGCCGTCTTGCAACATTTCGACATACGCGCGAATTCCGGCCAGCGGCGTTTTCATCTCATGGCTGACCGCGGCAACAAACTCCGCGTGCCGATGTTGTGTCTTCTTCTCGGCACTGATGTCATAGAACATGGCAACGGCACCGCGCGGCTCCAGTTCCTCGCCGGCGAGGTGCTCTTCGTGCGCCGCAAAGTTGTCGGTCCAACCAGGCTGTTCAAGCAAGTTCCAAGCGGCCACGCGATACGACAGTTCGTCACTGCCAAGCGGTGCGTCCAATTCTTCACTGCGGAAGGTTGGCCGTTTGTGCTTGCGCAGCTCTTTGAGAAGCTCCGAAATTTCACGTTGCTTGATGATCTCGGCGAGCGGCTTGCCGACGCAGTCTCCCAGGTCAAAGCTCAGCAATTGTTCCGCCGACTGATTGGCCAGGATCAGCTCATCGAATTCGTTGACAACCAGCAACGGCTCCCGAACCCCGCGAAGGATGGATGCATATCTCCGTTGCTCGGCTTCAACCAAACGAGCTTTCAGCTCCAAGGAGGATGACTCCGCGCCGCGCGCGTGAGCCTCATTAGATAAGTTCGCCAGCCGTGATTGGATTTCGCGAACGGCTGTGCGCCATTGAGGGCGGGGCGCTTCGACAGCACTGAGGGCCACGTCCTCAAGGTCTTCGTCAGGCACTTCGGCCAAACGGGTGAGATGATCAAACGTGGCATTGACCTGGCGGTATGCAAGCACAGCCATGACAACAACGGCTGCCCAAGAAATTGCCAATGAGCCGCCAACGAGGAATCCACGTCCCCAGGAGTTCCCTTCGGATGAAAGCCCGCTTTGAACAGCGAGCCGCCACACCCAAGGGAGCCCAAAGGTGATGGTCAACGCCAAAGCCACACAGGCTAGCAGCAGTGCGGTCTTAAAGTAGTTCATGGCTGACGACGGTCAGGACTCGCGTGTTGGTATCACCATCAACTCGGCGAGTTTTTGACCGACGTCGAGTTCTCAACGCCTTTCAGATCCCGCTGATGAGTTGCTGGCAAACCGTGGATCAAGCCGAGCGGCTTGCTGGAAGTGGCCTTCCGCTTCAGCCGCATGGCCTAATTGGCTCAATGATGCGCCCATCAAAAAATAGGACAGTGCAGAGGTATCGTCCAAAGAAAGCGATTTTGAGAGTGACGTTGCTGCGCCTTGGGCGTCGCCAGTTTCGAACTGGGCCATCCCATACACGCGGTAAAACCGCGCTGACCGTTCCAAACCCGTGCTCATGGTTAACAGTTGCAGGCCTTTGTCCGGTTGTCCCGTTCGGATCAACTCAACTGCTTGCGTGAGTAGCAGCGTGTCTTTGTCGGATACTGGGTTCGCTGAAGCCGCTGTACCGCCCGCGGGTCGTACGTTCGCGTCGTAGATTGAGTCAGTTGTTTGCGACGCCGACGCAAGTTCGACTTGAGCATCTGTTGCAGGCAAACCGTTTGCTGGAGCGACAGATGACTCTTCGCGCGCACCGCGACCGATGTCGTTGATTTTTGAGGCCGCAAACATGCTGGATAGCCGATTGCTTCGTGCCTGGGAACCTGCTTGGACGACGCGGGAGATGGACGTGTCTCCCGTCTCTGGTACATGGGATTGTTGCGTCGCGGCCAGCATTTCTCGTGTGCCTGTGTCGCCATTCGCGTAGTCATCCACGAGGCGGCGGCGCGGGCCTGCGGTCGCCGAGACCTGGGTGGGTTCGCTGATTTGCAACCGTGATGCGCTGCCATCTGTTGCCAACAAGTCTGTGGAGCCCGGTTCGGTCTCTGTCTTTGAGTCAGGAATTATCGTGGAGTTTCCGGGATCAAGGATGCCATCAACACTTGCCTGAAAAGCGAGATTCTCCGGGGCAAGATCGGCGGCTTGGCGATAGCGGGTCAGCGCGGCCCGCTTTTCGCCCATGGACTCCAACACCAGCCCCAACATGTGCTGGGCCGAGGAGTCCTTGGGGTTCGCATTGCAATACGCGATCAATGGCTGCTGAACGGCAGCAGCGCGGCGGTCCAGCATTTCCAGCTGTGCCAATAAGAGGAGGGAATCGCGGTGCTGTGGATCTTCGCACAAGACCTCAAGCAAGACTTTGCGACACGTCTCCGTGTCATCTTGTTGCCATGCGGCAAGAGCTGTCTCATAGCGCGCGGCATGCTGCTGGGCTGTCAGCCAACGTTGCGTATTGGCAGTACCTGGGGGCTTGGCGCTCCCATGCGTGTTCCGCGCAAGCTCTTCACTCACCTCGGGATGCTCGGCCGCCCATTGTTCGAGCGCCGGTGTGGAAACCGGCTCCTGCGGAGCGAACGCGCATCCACCAAGGCAAGGAGCGAACAAAATGGCAACGATCTTCTTACGCAGCAACATTCGATTGCCTCTTGGTTCAGGCCTGTCTGTCATCGAGCGGGTCAGTCAAGGGTGCGTCAATTCGTACGAGGAATCAGAGCCGAGCGTCCAGCAGCCGGAAATGTTCCCGGGTTGCCAAGCGACTGTGTTGACGAGCCAGGTGCTGGAGCTTGTCCGTCCGGAAAGCGCGAGCCTGGAGGGATGCTTTCAACACCATCAACACCTTGCGGTGCATACTCCGTTTGCTGATGGGGATGAGCATGCGGCGGAACAGGGCTGGGCAGTTGGCCATGCGGGTTAGCCGGCGGCAACGTGTGATTGCCCAAGGGGCGATTGCCGAGGATGTCGGCTTGCAGATCCAGTGCCGCACGATTTTGTGGGTTGAACAGCAGCGACCAGTGCACCTGGTCCAGCGCGCGACCGCGATCGCCCGCGGCCCAGGCATTTTGAGCGTTGTGGAAATGGCGACGTGCCGCGGCATCTCGCGAAAGTGGTGACATGCGATTGGCTACCGCCGCTTGACGGCGATGAAATTCGCAAGCCACGGCCTCGCCTTCGGAACACACTTCCGGCTCATGAACAATTCGAGGCGTGACCAGCAACACGATCTCGCGCTTTTCGGTGGATTCCGATTTCGAGCGGAACAGCGCTCCAATCCAGGGCAAACTTCCCAAGTAAGGAACTTGCCGCTGGTTTGTAACCAGATCCTCGCGCATCAACCCGCCGATCACAATGGTGCATCCATCTTGCACCATGATGTTCGTCGTAACTGATGTGACTTCCTTGTCTGGCAATGTGAAGCCCCCCTCGATTCTCACATTGCCAGTGGAGAGTTCCGGGTGGATTTCCATCCGGATTGACCCATCGCGCGCGATGAACGGACGCAATCGCAGCTGGGTGCCGATCTCCAAGAAATCGACCGATTGTGTCGCGGCTGTCTCGGTAACAGTTGTATTGACGTAGCCCAGTTGCGCGCCAATCAGGATTTCCGCCCGTTGTTTGTTCAGCACCGTCAGGCGAGGCGTCGCGATCACGTCGGTATCACCGATTTGTTCCAGCGCCTCAATGAATGTGCCCAGGCTGCTATCCAAGAAAGCGAACCTAAGCCCGCCATCGTCAAAGCTGACGTTCGCTAGGGATGACTCGGGCGAACCGAGCCCAAAGCGAATCGTTCCCTGGTTGCGCAGAAACTCGAAATCAACGCCGAGGTCGATTTCATCTTCCAGCGCCACACTAAGAATCATCGCCTCAATGGCAACTTGCAGCGGGCGACGATCAGCTTCCAGGACAATCTTATCGATGCGTTGCAGCACCGACTCGTAGTCTTGGACGATTACCGCATCAGTGTCGGCGAACGAATTCCCGCCTGCTTGTTCGGCGTCTGAGGGAATACCGTTGTCATTTGGCGCGGTGGCTTGGATCTTGCTTATGCCCTGCGTAAGCAGCGGAGTGATGAGTGCCGACAAGTCGGTGGCGGTAATGTAGTCCGGACGATAGATCCGCGTGGAAATGTAATCGTACGGTTTGCGGGCCGCTTCGAAATCGCCGGGAGCGCCCACCAGAATGAATGCGCCTTCGCGCTTGGCGATCAAACCTGTCGAGAGCAAGATGCCATCAAGTGCCTGTTCAACAGTTACGCCGCTCATCGCGAAGCTGAACTCTCCGATGGCTCCGGGGAGTGGCAGGATGTTCACGCCGCCCTGTTCGGCAAGCAGGGTCAGCACTTCACGGACATCGCGATTGTTGACGTAGATCTCTAGCTTGTCGTCGCCCTCGCCGGGAAAGACTTGGCCGTCTTGTGGGAACGCAGTGCCGGTACTGATCGTGCGCACAACGAGCGTTGATAGCGGTTGGGGTCCATACGGGATAGCGGCTTCAAATTGCGGCATCTCGTTTGATCCCATCAGTCCATCTGGCTGCAGTGGATCTTGAGCATTCCCGAGCGACTGAGCCGCTCGTCCCTCGTGCCTCTGCTGATTCATCAGTGGCGGCGGCTGGCGAATGGTCTCATGCGGAGTTGTGTAGAGCAGTGAGTTGTTCTGCTGCTGGGAGCCCATTCCCAATGCGTCCGCCTGCGCTTGCAGAATTGCCTGCGGGGAGGGCGTCGGCGCGTCCCAAACGTTGGGAACCGATGTCAAAGGCTGATTGAACCCTTCCGGCTTAGCATCCCCTGCCTGCCAGGGCAGCGCGGTTGTTCCGCGCGAGTTGGCAAGAGTCCCACCGTGCTCTTGGCAAGCCGTACAACTGGAGTCCGCGCATTGGGAATGCGGCTCGCCGTTGTGCGCGACCGGCCTCGAATGCTGGCCAACGGCTGATTCTGAGTTCAGCGCTACTTGGCCCTGCACTGCATCAGGCGTGGCGATTTGGAATGCCAACCAGGCCAAAGCGATGCCTGCGACGGCACACAGCATCAATGGCGTTAATCGAGCTAGAGATTTCATCGATCGTCCGTGACCTGGTGATTATGTTTGTTGCCAACTTCCGTAATGGCTCTCACATCGCGTCTCTGATTAACTCGCTGTCCGGCGGATGATCGCACTACCGTCGTCGACAGTCGCATCCGTGGCGTCGTTTCCCTGTGTCAAGATCAGAGTCTTGCTGCCATCCCGCAGGACAACCTTTCGCGCAAGAATCCTCTCGACGAAGTAGCGCTTTCCATCCCGAGCAAGGACGAACTCGCCTTCCTGGATCGCTCGACCATCGATTACCGCCGAGCGGCGGCTTAGGCCGATCGCCGTTCCCATCAGCAAAGGTCCTGCCGGTGGGATGGGTTCGCCCTGAGCATCAACTTGAACCGGCGCACCTTCGTTATTTGCTAAGGGCCGATTGGGAAGGTTGCCAGAATCGGTTGTCGATTGAGTTCCAGCAGCCCCGTCAACTTGTAATTCCGTCATCGCGGCGAACGGGTCGCGCGAATAAGAGACTTTCGCAAGTGGCTGCTTCAGCGGATCCGCGGCCATGAGTTCAACAAGTTCGGTCCACTTCAATTGACCTGCCGGAGCGTTGTCGTTCGGTGCCACTGCCGCCGGGTTGGCCGTGGTCGCGGTGGTTGTGACCGCAGCCGGCGAAGTTGCCGGCGTGCTTGTCTCGGACATCGAGTCGTCGCCAAACAACCCAACGACCAACGGAGCCCAAAACCATAGGGCTACCACAGCCAGCAACGCCAGCGCACCGGCCTTAATGGGGTGGTTCTTCAATTCGCGCTGCAATTGTTGGGTAAGGTTGCTTGACATAGCTTTGGAGTCTCTGCGAATCGTCTCGCTCTCGGAGTAATCGGACGCCGGAGTCCTTGACCTAATCGGAATTCTTCGAGTTATCGGTAAAAACCCCCAATCTCAACATGCAATGCAAGCGAGGATTGCTTTGCGCCTCGCGAACATCCAGTTGCAACTCATCAATCCAGATGCATTCCTCGCGCTGCTCCAGTTGAGCAATAACTTCACATGCCTGGCCAAAGTATGCGTCGAATTCAACGGTGATCGGTACCTGGCCGATGGCCTCGAACTGCACTTCATTTTCGGGATTCAGTCGATCCGTTTGTGCACCGGCATCGGCAATGATCTGTGCGACGACGGCGCCAAAGCTTGCGGCTCGCGCTGAACTTGGCGATGCATGCCTCCAATTGGCGACATACTCTCGCGCAGCATCACGACGCTCGATCGCACTGGCCAGACGGAAGGGGAGCGTGTTTGCGTCGGCAAGTTCCAACTGAACAGCATCCAATTCCGCCTGGACGGCATCGCGCGACTTGCGGGCCGGCTGATGAACGAAGTAGATGTAACAAGCACAAGTGGCCACGGTCACGATCAGCATGCGCACGTTGGATTTCCCCAACAGGCGCTGACGCGGACGTTGCCAGCCGTTCGATGTTCGCTTCGCGATCTGCTTGTTGTTGGTCTCCATTGGTTCCTCGCAGCAATCTCACTTATCGCCGTTTGTTCTTTCACTCACTTGCGACGGAGTTCCCCTGAGCACTTCTTGCGCGAACGCCGTAACCTGGCTTCAAAGAACACGTCACCACGAACTCAAACTGATTAACAGTATTTTCGAGACCATCCAAGCTCGTCAGCTCTGCGCGTTGAATCAAAGCGCTGCGATCCAGTTCCGTTAAGAAGTTGTGCAGCTCTTGATGATCTTCTGTCACGCCGGTAATCAAGAGTTGAAATGGGGCTGCATCGTATCTTTCGCGGAGCGCGGCTTCGTCGCGGGCAAAGGGAGTCTTGCCGGGAGTCGGTTCATCTTCCCGTCGGCGCTGTCTCGGCGCGTTCGGAATGCGCACCACTCTCAATTGTGTCAGTTTGGCAGAACTTGGCACTTTTTCTGCAACCATCGCAACGATTTGCGTCTGTGGCCAAGGGTGCTCCAAATAGGCTAGCGCACCAGCATCCGCTGACAACTGGACCAATTCCGCCTCGATCGCATGCAACTCCTGGAACTGACTGAGCGTTACGCGGTGCAAACTGCGGGCCTCATCGAGTTCCGCGGCGAGGCTCGCATTGGACGCCCTTTGGTAGGTGTACGAAGCACCGATTGTCAGGAACAACGCCCCCACCATCAGCGCTTGGCGGCGCTGATCCTTGCGGTCGAAGCTCTTTCTGCGGTATTCAACCGGCAGGAAGTTGATTTCATTCACAGGGTGGTTCCTGACTTTGGAAACGGACCAATCTAACTCACTTGTTCTAAACGGCTGTGCGCAGGGCCAATCCAACGGCGAGATCCCACGCGCCGCGGGTGATGCTTGGCGCGCCGTTAATCTCACGCAGTGGATCGCCCAATTGACAAGGCAGATCAAGTCGATCCGACAACGTGGAACGAAGGATCTCTTGAGCCTCGATTCCCGCGAGGATCAATTGGTTCACCGGTCGTCCACGAAACGTCACACTGTAGTACCTGAGACACAACGACAACTCGTTGGCCAAAGCTTCAACGACGGGACGAATGGCTTCGAGAATCGTCTGGTCCGATGCCAAATCGCGCTTGTCACTTCGCCGATCACTGTTGTTCTTTCGCAAAGCCATCGCTTCGTGGGGCTTCAGCCGCAGTCGCCGCGCGACCGCCTCATCAAATGAGCGCGATGACGTCTCCAGATATTTGAAGAACCGGACCTGACGGCTGTGAGCGATGACAACTAGCGTGTTGCCTGCCCCAACATGGACCATCATGACACCTTCGCGGTCGTCATCTTCGCGGCGCAACTGATGATTGAAGCAACGAGCAAGAGCCATCGGTTCAATGTCAATCGCGATTGGACGCAAACGTGCCTTCTCGGCCGCCTCGATCAAGTGATTGATGTAAGGGCGGTGCGTGGCGAGCCCGATGAGTTCTCGTTTAACGAGTTCGCCCTGCCTGACTTCGCCGGCATCAACGTATCGCACCTCGGACTCGGCCAATGGATATGGCAAGCGTTCAGCCACTTCTCGCGAAACAAATTGATTCAGATCAGCTGTTTGATTCTGGCTGACGCGCATGTTCTGCACGAAGAGGTCGCGAGCCCCCAGGCTGAGGATGATCTTGCGCCCACGGAATCGCCCATCATCACGAATTCGTTGAAACGCCTCGCTGGCTAGCTCTTCGCGATGAGCCCGAGAATCATCCCCGACGTCGTGTTCCCAGCGCGCGGATGCCAAGACTCGCCGACGATCGCCCGAGAATTGGACGGCCTTCGTCGAGCGTGTACCGATGTCGACACCGATCGGACCTGGGAGTTGGGATTGAATCCAAGATTTCATGACTGGCCAACGTAATTGATATTCATTGCCGGAACCTGAGTTGAGGAACCGGCGATTAGTCTGGTGCCGTAGCTCCAACCGGGGCAGAAGCGGTGAGGGAGCCCACAGTTGCCAACCCGGTGGCTGCGTGGATCACCACTGGCAAGTAGCGACGGCTATCTCCACTTCCGGCAGTCAACCAGATCTCCACATCGCCTGTCGGCACGGGAGATCCCAAGGCATCAAACTCAAAGCTGCCTATCGCCGCTGCGGGGCTCCCGCTGAGCGCATCCAGAAGCTGCGCGCCGATACCAATCTTTGGAGTGTCATTCAACGGGATGAGATACCTGGTCCCTCCGGTATCTCGTTGATACGCCATGGTAAGCGGAAGCGTATCCAAAGTCGGATTGGACCCGCTATGCGTTATCGCATACTCGTTGGAGCTGGTGTCGAGGGTTACCTGATAGGTGGAGTTATTGGAGACCGCCAAGCTGCGAACGAACTGCATGTCCGCGGCCACCATTTCAGCAGCACTGGCCAATTGACTCGCAACGTTCGGTTCAAAGCTGGGAATGATCAGAGCAGCGGCAATGCCCAATAAGAGCAAAACCATCGCTAGTTCGACCAGCGTGACGCCAGCGCGGCGATTTGGCGGTAATTGAGTCTTTCGTGCAACGTTCATGGCGCGGACCTTGATTGCTTCCGCGCCATTCTTGCCGAATGGGGCGGGCTATTGAGGACCGGAGCCATCGCGAGGAAGTGTGTTTTGCAGCATCGCATTTTGTTCGCGAAGAAGATCTCGGATCTCCCGCAACAATGCATTCGCTTCCGCTCGCTGTTGGACGGCATTCGCAAATGGCTGCTTTGGCTGTTGCGAAAATGCCTCTTCCGGCCTATTCAAGCCTAGCACGAGAAATGCGGTGCAAATGGCAATGCCGGTCACCAGCAGACATGTCCGTTTCATCGCGAATTACTCCTCAATCAGGGATTATCGATCCAATCCATCACTTGCCAGTTGAGCCCTTCGCCAGCGGTAACTGGGGCATAGAGTGGCTCCCCTGCTGCCATCCAGTGCAAAGTGACTGCGGATGCCGGTGGACTGATCTTAAATGCCGGCTCAATTTGCAGTAGCGCGACGTTTTCCAGGTAGTCGGGAAAGTAGTCGAAAGGAATTCCATCGTCCGGATCGTACTGCACCAGGAATGCCCCATAGTGAAAGTCCCAATTCACCGCGTATTGCGGCCAATCCACCCAAGGACCAACCGTCAATTCGCCAACGAGCAACCGTCCCTGCTGTGTGTACTCTGTCCCATTTCCACACTGCCGAAATCGAAAGCGACCCTTGCTGGCGATGCTGCCGGTCACGTTCATCTTCGTATCGTCTTCCACATCGACCGCATCTCCGACAATCATGACTGGTAATTGGACGGTTGTCGCTCCACCGTCAATCGACGGTAAATCAACCGCTTGCAGATCAATGCTGGTGCCATCAATGACAATGTCTCCGCCGTCAATGATAGTGCCGCGCAACGTCACATTGTCTTCAATGCGAATATTGGATGAGGAATAGTAGAGACCTAGAGGGTTTGTCTTTGGATCTGGCTCCAAGGTCTCGTTGCGGGTGTAGAAGTTAAGCGTTCCCGCCGTGTAATGCGCGCCACCGGGATACAGTTGATATGTTGAATAGTTCCCAACCGCCGGCATGCTCGTCTCGCCTTTTGGCTCATCAATTGCGCCCAACCCCTGGAAAGGGAGCGTTATTAGTGCGTTAGCAGTACCACTTTGCTTGGAGTAGGGCAATCGAACATTGGTATCGAACTGCCGGTAGTCGTCAAAACCGTTCGATCGCATTAGATCCAGGTCGCGCATATACCTTTCGCGGATTTCATCTTTAGGAGGCAAGTCCTTCCCAAGCAGAACCTTATCTTGGAACCTAACCGGCCCCTCAAAGCGGATATGCATGTTCAAATTGGCCTCCACAGTCTTCGACTGGAAAGCCGTGTATTGTCGGGCCGTTTGCCATATCGAAGGTTCAGTCGCCACGTTCTCTGGGATCAACTGCATAACAACGTGGACATTCGCGGTGGCCACAGCCAGTGGGTCAGCCGGATCTTGGGCATATCCAACAGACTTGATCGTGACGCGGTAGGGCCACATGTCGTAGTCGGCATCGCCAAGTTGGAGCGAATCATCTCCTGTCACAAAAGAGACTGTGTAGCTCGAGTTTGCAGTGACATTGGCGGAGAATGACGTCGCCACTCCTGCCCAATCGTCAGCGTGGATTTCTCGTATGCCGGCCAGCGCTCCGGAGAAGGCCGCCTCTCTGGCCTGCTCCATCCGGCGATAGTTCCCGGCCAATTGCATAGACGAAGCCTGAGCGCGCAGCAATGCGTAGGCCATCCCAAAGCTGATCGCCATGAAGCCGAGCACCAGAATTACCGCAACACCGCGCCGATTTCTTCGGGCTGCTTGCGCGCGGCCACGAATGCAGCGATAGGGCGAAGAGCTTTCTCTTGGGCGGTTGGTAGTTCTACGTAGCGATTTCATTCTCAACTCGGCGAGGTTTCTTCGTGTTGACCGCAAGATCAAATCAGATTCAACTTGGCGGTGTTACGCGATAGAACATCGTGGTTGCGCCAAAAAACGGGAGCGAGTGCTCCTCAGCGCCGGCATTGGGATTAGAAGCAGGTGCAATCGACATCCATGCTTCAATCTGCACGAAAGTGGAGCGCAACCCCCAATCATCAGTGAACATGGACTGCGGCCACGAAGCGTCTTCCCAATCCAATCCCCCTACTTCCAACTGAGCCCACTCTGATTCGCTCGGTCGAAGCTGTGTGGAGAACCTCAGGAGCGGAATCACGTTGGCGCTAATCGTCACTGTCTGCATTCGTCGCATCACAACGCGCTTGGTCGCCGTGCTGCTGGCTTTCAATCCAGCGAGAAGGGTCCGTCCTGATGAGCTGTTAATTGTCGTTAGACTTTGAGTTCGCGAATCGCCCGGCTCGTTGAGTTCCCACAGCTCCGTTGGGTCGTTGGGGTTGGGTGTGAAAAAAACTAACTCACCCACAAGTGGCGGACCATCGGCATTTTGCGGATCGCCAGGGGGTGACCAAACCACTAGTGTCGTGGGAACGGTTTCGCCGCCAACGTGCTCAATGACGGCAATGCCAGGCTCGGCGTCAACGGCATAAGCTGAATTGGCCATTCTTGTGATGCGTTGAATCGCCACTCGCGCGTGCTGCGTCGCAGTGCCGACAGCCTGAGTATGCTCGTTGGCTTGATACGCGGTTTGTGTCAGTACCCCCACCGCTACGACAACCATGCCCATGATTGCCAGGGAAAGGAGAACTTCAACAAGTGTAAAACCGCGCCGCATGTGAAACCTGGCTAGCTTTGTTCGTTCGTCGCTTTGGGACTTTCTTACTGTTGAATATTGCCGAACACGCGCCTTAGAGTTGCCAGCGCTGTCGTGCCTGATGGTCGATCAACATAGACGTTAATCTCCACGGCTTTCGAGTCACTCGTGAGGCCCGGCGCTAGGTTGATCGACGGGTCGTCATCATCGGCGTAGTAAACATCCACCGTGGCACGGAAATCATTCAAGAAGACGTCGTTAACCTGGAGTTGCACATTACGAAGGCCCCCCGCATCGTTACCCGTCCCCAACGGAACCCCCCAGGAATCCTCTGGGGGACTCATCGTATAGCCATCGAAATCGTCGATGTCGTTGAACGAGTTGCGAAATGGCCCTTCGCTCGCGCCCGGGCCAAAGGGGTATTGATATGGATCACTGATGTCCTGGCAGTACTTCTTGGTTGAAATCTCTTCCATCAACATCTTGGCTAGTCCCTCGGCAACGGCGCGCTCGGTCAGCGCTTGAGATGTTGTTAGAGAACTCGTGACCGCGTATAGCAACGCCGCGCCCAGCAATGCCGCGATTCCAACGGCTAAGAGCGACTCCATCAATGTGAATCCGCAGCGCGCACGCACAGCTCGACGCTGCGCGCCAACTACGGGCAAGATGCGAGAACAAGGATTCGTCATGACCAGCCAAAGGGGACGGACAAGCGTTGTCCGAGCGCCCGAGCAGGGCGTGCTTGGACCATTGATCACTCGGGTTGAGCAATACAACTCATCAACGCCGAATGGCCAGCTCCCATCGAGAGTTGGCGCACAACTCTAGGTCGTGGCCGTTATGTGTCAAACTGTCGATACAATCGGCCAATTCGCCGAATCCCACCTTTCGCACTTTCTGGCATCCACTGCGCGGCAAGGCTATCATGTCTGCTCTGCCTTCCCTCCGCGGCAGGAGCCGCACCCCGCCTGAGATTTATCTGTTTGCCGATTGACGGCTATGCGGATTCTCTTCATTGAAGGACTTCAGCTAATGTCTGCTACCCTGGCCCGATGCCTGTTGTGTGCCATCGCGATCCTTTTCTTTGCCGTAAGTGCAAACACCGCACACGCTCAAGAGATGGACGCCCGATGGATGTGGATTGCCGGCGGCAACCCTGAGCAGCAGGCGCCCGCCGGCGACGTGCTGTTCCGTCGCGAGGTCTATATGGACGGACCTTGCACAGGCGAAATCTGGATCGCGGCTGACGATACCTTCACGCTTTGGGTCAACGGGCAGAAGCTCGGAACCGGCGGCGGGTCAGAGTCCAGCCACTTCAATCTCAACGGCATTGTGGAGCGTGGCGTCAATGTGATCGCCATCGCCGCGAACAACAAAGAAAGCCGCGCCGGACTGTTTGTCGAAGGTGTCATCCGCCATCAAAACGGACGCAGCACACCGTTTGATTCGCCCGGCGGTTGGAAGGCGTTAAGCTCAGCGCCGCAAGGCGAAGACTGGCTCAAAGCTGGCTTTGATGTTTCGACATGGTCGGATGTCGCCGCGCTCTCCGCGCATGCGGACTCCCCCTGGAAAGACATTGTCTTCAATACCGATTACATCTCGCGGTTTCAGATCCCGGCCGGATTCCAAGTTGAGCGCGTCGCCGATCAGCAACTGCTGCAAGGTTCCGTCGTCGCCATGACGTGGGGGAACGGCGGTCGCCTGATCTATTCCGAAGAGCGCGGTCCGGTTTCGTCTTTGATGGATACCGATGGCGATGGCCAATACGACGAGCGGACCGTCTTCACCGATGCCGTCCGCAACTGCCAAGGGCTGTGTCAGGTCTTCGATACTCTCTACGTCGTGGGCGATGGCCCCGACGGCACCGGACTGTATCGTTTGCCGGACATGGATCATGACGGTCAGGCGGACAGCGTGGAGAACATCCTCAAGTATCGCGGCGGCATGGGCGAGCACGGACCGCATGCGGTCGTCTTTGGGCCTGATGGCTGGCTCTACAACAACATGGGCAATCACGCTTGGGTGACAGAGACCCCGCAGCCCAACAGTCCCGTCGGCAAGACATACGAAGGCGACGTCCTGCAACCACGTTTTCAAGATGCCAACGGACACGCCAACGGGATCACGCATCCCGGCGGAACCATCTGGCGGTTCTCACCGGGTGGCGATAAGTGGTGGATGCACACCGCCGGCTTCCGTAATGAATACGAGTTCGGTTTCAACTCGCAGGGCGACATGTTCGCCTTCGATAGCGATATGGAATGGGACGTCGGTCTGCCGTGGTATCGCCCTATCCGCATCAATCACTGCACGCCAGGCGCGCAGTTCGGTTGGCGCAGCGGCGCGGCCAAGTGGCCGGAATGGTACTTCGATTCGCTGCCAGGCACCGTTGACATCGGTCGCGGCTCGCCAACCGGCGTTGTCTTCTATGAGCACAACGCGTTGCCGGAGAAGTACCAGGGCGCGTTCATTGTTTGCGATTGGTCGATGGGCCGCATCATCAGCGTGCACATAGATCAAGATGGCGCAACCTTCGCCGGCGATTGGGAAACGCTCGTCGCTGGGAATCCGCTCAACGTCAGCGATATCGAAGTCGACCGCGACGGCTCCATCCTCTTCTGCACTGGGGGACGCGGAACCGAAGGGGGCATCTATCGCATCACTTATGGCGACGGAGCGGAACCGCTGGCCGTCGGCAACTTCGCTGAGCTGCTCGACATGCCGCAGATGCAATCCGCCTGGGCGCGTGACATCGCCACCAGCATCAAGCGCAGGCTGGGCGATGAAGCGTGGGCGAATGAAATCGCCACCGCAGCGAAGAGTGACAACGCTGATCATCAGATTCGCGCGCTCACATTGGCCTCACAACTCGGTCCACGACCGTCCGTCGACTTGCTAGTTGAGTTGGCCAACGATGACGACGCCAGCGTGCGACAATTCGTGACGCTCTTGTTGGGAAGCTGTTTGCATAACGATGGCGCGACAGTTGCCGATACGCTCCGTTTTGCGGAGGACGCGATTCACACGGATGCGGTCTACAACACGCCAGCCGAGAGCGAAGCCGGCGGATTGCAAGACCATGTGGCCGCAACGCTCACAAAGCTCATGGCTGATGATGACCTCACCGTCCGCCGTCGCGCTTGCGAAGCCTTCGTGCAAGCTGGCCTGGAACCGCCGCTGGAGCCTGTGCTGGAATTGTTGGAGAACGATGACCGCTGGTTGCGATACGCCGCGCGGTTGGCGCTGGAGCGAATTCCGGTAGAGAAGTGGAAGGAGAAAGCCCTGGCAGAGTTCTCTCCTCGCCCTCTTACGGAGGCAATGTTGACTCTTTATCGCTTGGGTCAGTTGAATGCGAAGGACGCTGTTGATGCCATGACCGCATCGCAACAGCAGGAACGCAATGCACAGGATGGTGCGGATGAAGCCGCGGTGCGCCTCATGGAGCTCCTCTCAATTTCGGATGACACCGACGAATTGAAATCTTTTGTTCGCACCATTGGCGTGCCTTCGCATGATCCAACATTGCGGAAAGCAGCACGACTCCTCGCTGCGGCAGATACTCCAGGCTTACTTGATCGCTTGGTGTCCATGTTGCCCAACGGTGACCGCAGCGATCAAATCGAGATCGCACTCTATCTTTCCTACGTCAATTCCGGTTGGACACTCGACAACAAGTCGAAGTACCTCGATTGGTACGAAACCACCCGCGATTGGGATGGCGGCAACAGTTTCAAAGGCTATCTCCGCAACATTGTCGGTTCGCGCGTAGCGAAATTCTCGCCGGAGGATCGCCGTGAGTTGTTGGCCGATTGGGCCAAGCGGCCGTTCGCGTCGCAGTTGTTGCTCGCTTCCAGCAGTCCGAGCGACATTGCCAACTTCGATCAGGTCATGGCTGGCATGATCGCCTGGTTTGAGGCCGAACCTGACAATCCAGCTTACGCTCCGGTGCTGGCCGCCGCGTTTGATGTGTTGGGCGAAGATGGCAGCAACGAATCGAAAGCCATCCTGCGCGACCTGCATGAACGCTTCCCCGATTCGCGCGAACCGATCGTGCGGGCGTTGGCCAAGAAACCCAATCCGGCCGATGCTGAAATCCTTTGGCAAAGCTTGCGCTACGGAAACGGAACAACGTTGCAGGTCGCGCTCGGCGCTCTTGGTCAGATGGATTTAAAACCGACCGAACCCGGCAAGCTTCGCGATACCATCCTGGCGGGCTTGCGTTTGAACAACAACGGTCGTCGCAATCCGGCCAACATCGCGCTCAACGCGTTGTCCAGCTGGACCGGCGCATCGCCTCCGCAGCGCATGACCGCGGAAGGTTCGTTGTCCTTCTACCAGAACTGGTTTGCCGAGAAGTTTCCCAATGAGCCCGTCGCGGAACTGCCGCCCGCTCGCGTGGAAGGCTTCAGCATGACCTTCGAACAATTGGCGCGTTTTCTTGACTCCGGCGAAGGTTCGACCGGCGACGTGGACGCCGGCAAAGAAATCTTTGCCAAGGCCAACTGTGCCAAGTGTCATCGCTTCGGCTCCACTGGCGAAGGAATCGGCCCGGACCTCACAGGACTGCGTCGTCGCTTCCAACGGAAAGAAATCGTCGAGTCCTTGATGTTCCCTTCGGCCGTGATCTCGGATCAGTACAAGAGTGTTGTCGTTGAGACAACCGCCGGTCTGGTGCACACAGGCATGCCGGTTCCTGATCCCACTACGACGGATTTGGTCTTGCTGTTGCAGGACGCGACCAAGATCCGCATCAAGCAAGACGATATCGATCTGCAAACGCCGGCCACGGTCTCCGTCATGCCAGAAGGCGTGTTGAAAGACCTCACGCCAGAGGATGTGGCCAACTTGTTCTCGTACTTGGAAACCAGCAAGGATCACGAACTGCCCGGCGGTGGCGATGGCCAGTAGTGCGGAGGACCAACCATCGATGCTTCTGCGCGACTACACTCCGGCGGATAAGTCGGAGTGCGTGCGCATTTTCGCAAGCAACATCCCGCGCTACTTTCGCGACCACGAGCGCCCGGACTTTGAACAATTCCTGGACGAACAAGGTTGCCCTTACCTGATCTTACAGCAAGGCAACGAGAAACAGATCGTCGGTTGCGGCGGCTACGCGGTTCGCGCTGATGGCGGCGCGGACCTTTGCTGGGGAATGATCGCTCAGGAGTTTCATCGCCAAGGGCTGGGCGAGTATCTGCTCGTCGCCAGGCTGATGAGGATCGTCGCGGAACCATCGGCAAAGTCAGTTCGGCTGGGAACGTGCCAACTTACGTCGGCATTCTTCGAGAAATACGGCTTCCACGTGCAGTCGATCAACGCAGGCGCCATTGCCAACGGTTTGGATGATGTCGAAATGAACGCGCATATTGATCAGGCCTTCCGCGCACGCATCCAACAGCAATGGCAAGAGCTCAATGCCTGAGCTTAGGCATGTTCCCGCGAGCATTGGATTCTTCAAACGTCTGAATTCTGGATAAGAACTCGCGGATTTGACGAAAGCCACGGCTCATTTCGCGTGACTGACCGCTATTCGCCGGTTAGGCTAAGTGGTCTGCGCCTTTTTTTTTGAGAGATCGAGGAGCAAACGCCTGACGAGGCCTTGCTTCTTATGGCTGATTTGGATTGATAGAGGTCAACTGTGAGTTCGTACGTCTCGGCACACGAGGCCACGCTAGGCGCGGAGCGACCGTGGTGGAAGCCATCGCTTCGCCAACAGCCGTTCACGCCCACGTGGGATCTACCCCACAATCTGGCCCAACGCTCCCGGATTATTTGGCCGGCTGCCTATGGTTGGGCCCCGGCGGAAAAATGGGTCGGTCCACTCAAGGCCGGGTTCGGCAATTACATGCCAGTTGAGACATCGGCTGAGATCGCCGCGTTGCGGTATGCCGCTGTTGTTTTCCATTTGGAATTTGACGGCACTCGATATCCGATCGCGATTGACTATTCGGACTATCCCGAGATTGATGAAGACACGGCGAAGTCTTCGCTCGCCTATTTCAAAATGCAATTCCGCGGCGAAGGATATGACCACGCGAACGTCTATCCCGGCGGCTTTGTGACCAATGAACTCGCCATCTATCGCATGCTGCCTGGCTTGCGGCGCCGCACAACAAAACGCCCAAAGTTTGAAGCCTATGGGCGGTTCAACGTCCGCTACGGCACGGCTGTTCGCAAGAAGGCCATTGAATTGCTTGAAGGCCAAGACAAATTCTCGTTCATGGGCAGCCCACAGATTTTGCGATACAGCAGATCCCTGCGAGAGGCCGCTAGCGCAAAAGTCTGCATCGATCTGCCAGGCCGGGGCGATCTCTGTTTCCGGCTCATGGATTATCTTGCCATCGGTTGTTGCGTCGTCGGCCCACGGCCGAATGCCAAACTGCATGTGCCACTAGAAGACCGGAAGCACATCCTGTACGCAAAGCCGGACTTGTCCGATTTGGTTGATCGCTGCGAGGAATGTCTTGAAGATGAAGCGCTTCGCAAGACGCTCTCCGCGAACGCGCGCGAATACTTCAACAAGTACGTTCACCATCGCCAACTCGCATCGTACTACCTTCACCATTGCTTCGCGTTGATTAGTTGACTGATGCGGTGCACGAAGCAGCCGCTCCAAGACAACCAACAAGCGACGCCAACACTTGGCTTACGCCCTGGCCAGACGTGTTTTGCACAGCGCGTCTCAGATGAGCCCAGTTGATCTGTGACCAGCCAGGCCGCGTTGATGGCTCTTCCAAACTCACTCCTCCCTCTGCGTCCCATGGCTGATTCCACCGCAACATTTTTCATCTCCACCGGCCGCTGCGCTACGCAATGGTTCGCGGCGGAGCTTGAATCTACGTACTCGGACATCGCGGAAGTGGTCCATGAGCCACTGCAGCAAATCCACTATCAACCCCGACACTACTTTCGCATCGGAGACCGCAACCGGGAAATGTTAGGCATTGAGACAATCGCCAAGCACTTTTCCCATGTCAAAGAGGTGCTGCAGAACAAACACTACATCGAGACGGGATGGCCAGCCTATTCCGCAATTCCTCTGCTTGCCGAGGAATTCAAAGGCCGGATCAAGCTCGTGCAACTTATCCGGCACCCCGTGACCACCGCGCTCTCCATGGCCACTCACAATGTCTACGACAGAGGAGATTGGACCGAAGCGGTGGCGCTAACGCCGTTTGATGAAGGCGCACAACAGCCGGAGCTCGCCGCAGCCTGGCCGGAGATGACACTGTACGAGAAGTGTTTGTTTTGGTGGACGGAGATCCACTCCTACGGCAAAGAACTCCAACAACAATTCCCTGACGTCCCGTTTCACGTGTGCCGTTACGAAGAGATCTTTCGCAAAGAAACTGGAGCGTTTGCGGAGCTCTGCCGCTTTCTGGAACTTCCTGTGCGCGAGCGTCCGGAACGCGGAGAAAAAAGGACGGATCGCTTCTCATCCAAGACCGCCCCGGTTGACTGGAAGCTCATTCGCAAATACCCGCGCACCGTTGAATTGAGCGAGTCGTTTGGCTATTCGCTAGACGACATCTCAACGGCGGACATCAAAGAACGCTACTTCCCCAAGTTCTATCGCATCCGCCGCATGCTAGGGCTGCTTAAGTCATAAGACTGCTGATGACGAAATGGCCGCCGCTCAGCGAACGCCACTGCGGACTTGCCCAAGAAACGCCATCAACTCCCGCTCAAATCGAGCAGTGGCGAAGCGCTCCGCTTGCTGCCGAGCGCGAGTTGCACAGAAACTCTCCGGTGATCGCTCGAATTCGTCGATCGCTTCGTTCAGCGCGTCAGGGTTTTGCTCGGCAAAGAACAATCCGGTCCCCGGCAGCGAATGACTTGGCGGCAGGATTGTTTCCGTCGCTCCGCCTTGCCCAAAGGCAATCACCGCCGCGCCGCATGCTTGCGCCTCCAGCGGAACGATGCCAAAGTCCTCCAATCCCGGGAACAACAACGCTCTGCATCGCCGCAAGGCGTCACGGATGGCCTCATCCGGTTGCCAGCCGCGAAGTTCAATTGTCGGCCCGGCGATGCGTTCCAGCCTCGCCAGATCTTGCCCACTGCCGATGACAACCAGCTTTCGCCGGCTGCGGTTGCAGGCTTCTACCGCCAGGTCGATTCGCTTGTACGGTGCCAACGCGGACACGCACAGATAGAAGCCCTTGCGCGGCACGTCGGCTGGCGTGTAGTACTCCGTGTCGACTGGCGGATAGATGACTGTGCTGTCGCGACCATAACAATCGCGAATGCGGTCGCGGATTGTCCGGCTGATCGCCACGTAATGCGTTACGCGATCAGACGTCTGCTGATCCCAGTTGCGGATCCGATCCAAAAGCACGTCCCGGGCGGCCGCCATGGGCGTGCGCAACAGTTTGCCGGAGAAAACGCCAATCTTGCCTTCAGGCGTTTCCGTGCGAAAGTAATCGCCGCGAAGCTGCCAGGCATATCGCATTGGCGTAAAGCAATAGCACACATGCGGTACGTCTTGCGGCGGGACAACGCTCTTGGCCACCGCATGGCTGAAGCTCAAGACCAATTCGCTCTCGGCGTCGGGCCGCAGCCGTTCAATCGCCCGGGGCATCATCGGCAACATGTATCGATAGTGCTTCCGCCCTGGCAAACGTTGCAGGTAGCTCGTGCGAATCCGCATCGCCTCAATGATCGGCGAGGTCTTCCCCTGATCGTGCAACAGCGTGAGCAACTCCGCGTCCGGAAAATTGCGGCACGCCACTTCCAGGCACTTCTCACCACCACGCATGCCGGTCAACCAGTCGTGAACCAGGGTGATGGGCATTGCGTGAAGAAGGCGAGGGCTAGGTGGCAAGAGAAGGGGTACGCACGGGAGAAAAATTGACTTCTTGCGCAGTGGCGGCATCGTGCCGGTAGCGGCGAATGCGGTCAAGCCGAGTCAAGGCAGCATCGCTAGCAAAATCGCGCGTTTTGCCGCTGCCACCGCCGCTCCCTGCGCTCATTGTTTCTACCGCACCAACAACGCCAAACACGCCAAAGCGGTCATCGAGAGAAAATCCTGAGAACTCAAAAAAGATGGCAAACATGTCCGCGCTTATGACAACCTGGCCGTTAATCTGCACATCCGGAAACAAGTCGCACCCATTGCGATAACCCAGATCCCGGCCTTTCACGAAAGGGGCAGCAGATGTTGGCACCTCAAGCCAGCTTGGATGAACGTGCGCAGGCACGATTAACCGCCGCAGCGGCGGTCCTCCCGAAACTCAATCCGGACCTGGTGGAGTGGACAACGGCACCAGTCCGCGATTGGGGTCTCCAACTGAGTGCGGAAGTCACGCTGACTGACGCGGGCGAACCGCTTGAACAACTCGCCGCGCTGCTGCGGCAAATCGCCAGAGAAGTGCAACTGCTTGAGGTTGAACTCCCCCGCTGGTGATTGACCAGAACCGTTCCAGTTTGCATCACGTTCAACTCGCCTTAAAGCACCACAAACTCCACGGCTCAAAACTTCCTGACATCCAAATCTTCAACTCCTCAACACTCAAACACACGGGGCAAAACATGCGGAAGAAGAAACAACTCTACAAAGGCGCGAACGAATACGCCGGCGACTTCTGGCATTGCGAGGCGTGCGGCGGTACCTGGATGCGACACGTCCAAACCGTCGATGCGCGGGGCCGAATCTCCTGGCACAACCGCTGCACCCACTGTGGGCATGTTTCGGAATACCTTCCCTCGCCAGAACGTATCGCCTACGACGCGGCGCGGCTGCGTGCGGAAGCTGGCCGCATCTGGACGGACGACGAGCTCGAGAAATTCTGGCGAGGGATCGCCGCGGAACTCCTGGCGCGATGCGCGGATGACATGGAACTTGACGACGATGACTCGCCCGAAGATGACCCCGCCGAAGCTGATTCTCCCGAATGTGCCCTCGAGTTTGACGACATCAAACGCATGGCTGGCTAATCGGGCATCGCCAACCTCAGCCGTCTCCAAAACAAACCGTCCTCTACCCAAACAAGCCATGCACACAAACAACTGCGCCAATGTCACACCTCGCCTGGCTCGACGCGTGCGAGAACTCGTTTCGTCCGGCTGTTCCTCGCGCGAAATCTCACGCGCGACTGGCCTGAGCATCTCCACCGTCCACCAGATTCGGCAAGGCCGCTACGACGAGGCGGCATTGCGGCAACGCTTCCGCGAAAGTTCCACAGACGAAGATGCGGCTGACACGGACGAGTGTGAGACAAATCCCAACGCGGAAGCGGAATGCCTGATCAAAGCCATCAATAACCACAACAGAGACGGCCAGGCCATCGTTGTGTGGTGCCCACGATGTCGCTGCCACATCCATCCACCATGTCAGCTTTGCCGTTTGAAAGCCTATCAACAACGCCAGGCAGAGGAAGAATTGCAGAGCGCACAACAAACGGGAACAAAATTATTTGCGCAGCAACGCATAACAAATGTTGCCCAGCTCGGCCTATCCACGCGCTTGCTTCACATCATCAATCGCTCAGGCATTGAAACCGTGAAAGAATTGCTGCTGCGCACCTATGAGGACTTGATGCTCTTACCCGGCGTCGGTCCCATTTCGCTGCAGCAAATTGCGCGAGCTTTGGCCGTGAATGGTTTTCCCACCAACCGGCTGACTCCACCACGCGTTGCGGCGGCGAACAATCGCAAGCGAAAACGGAAACGGAAGATCAAGAAGCCATGAACGCCATCCAGTAGAACGTCCAGCCGGTCACGGACGTCAAACACATATCAATGGCCGCAATCCGCGCCAGGCGAATGTGTTTGGGGCTGTAGTCGCAAGGGCCAGGAGGGCTGGGGATTTTGCGCAGCGCTTGGATGACCACAAACGTCCAAAGCAAGAACGTGCTGATGGCAAACACCAGATGAACGCCCAGCACGGTATTCAACGTGGAACCGTAATACGGCGAGGCACTCGCGCCCTCTTCCCAACCATTCAAGCGGACGTCCAATTCAAATAAGCCCACGGCCACCAGCAGCACGGCGGACATGACCACCTGCACGCGTTTGTGCAGCAGGTACCGATGACGGTATTTGACCTGATAGATGCTCCACCCCAAGACCGGAACCACAGCAAACATCGCCAGGAACACAACGTCCATCATCAGCGAGGCTCGCGTGCCCAGGAATCCGTCCATCGCAAAGGACCTTTCAAAGGGTCGAAATCGAGAAGCCGCGCATCGCAAGTGATAGCAACATGGCGATTGGTCAGCGTGCAGCCGTATCGAATGACTCTTCGGCAACCACGCCGGAATAAATTGCGGAAATCGCCAAAAGCGCCTCGATCATACAGCTAGCGATGAAATTACGAAATGCCGAGTTTGCCTGGATGCGCAGGATTGCCTTGAAGGAATGCAAGCGCGCACCTACGACGTTCCATCATTAACGGCAGATGCAACCGGCGGACGCGGCGGCTCAAGCCCTTCCAGGTCAATCATCGAGCCAAGCTTCCCCTGCCGCGCGCTCCGCTCGAAATCACGGCTTAAGAACAAGCACGCATCGAAGTGCCTTTCCACTGTAAAGGCGATCTTCTTCAATCTGCTCTCGTAAACTCTGCTCATCGGGTATCAGCGAGTTCGGATCGTATAGAAAGAATACGATTGTCTTGCAATGAGGATGATGTCGGTAGTTTTCGATGTCATCATGCATCTCACTGGATATTCGCTTTCCGTGCTGTTCATCCCGCACATACTTTACTTCAATGACAGTCTTCGCAGCACGTGAAATGAAATCCTTAATTGCGAAACGGTTCGCGACTTTGTCACCTGGGTTTTCTGAAACTAAGTCATGCACCCATGGACGTAACATTAGGTATACGGCATCCTGCACGTCCGCTTCGCTGGCAAGGTTCAAGATTGCTCCGCTTGAGCGTCTTGTGTTCAAGTAGCGCACGCATTCTTGAAACTGATGGAGCGCTCCTATGATCGCATCTGCATCAACTGTGGGCGGTACATCCAGAGTTGCGTGTTTGTCACGAAGTTCCACAAGGGAGTCACATAGTGCGGCATAGTCTGCTACCCGGTTGTCACTCATTGCCGGTTCCTTCTCTGCCAAAAATATACCGCCCGATGTCTTCAATAATCGCTTGGTATTCACGCGACCCTTTGTTCTCGGGCAAATGGATATGTAGATCGATATGTATCGACGGACCTTGGTGTGCACCTGATACGTGTATGTTGTCGTGTGATAGAGTCGATCCGTTTGCTGTCACCGCTTGACCGCCTGTATCACCACTAGGAAGTCCATCGAATGTCGCATACTCTGTGAGAGCCTTAAAAGTCTGAATCTGCCGGCGAATGGTCTGTTCACTACCACCGGCATGAATGTTGAATAGCCCCCTTAATTCGTCATCAGACTCGTTGTACGGTTCGTGACAAGATTCGAATAACTTCGCGTAGTGCTGTCGCATCTGCTCGCCTAGGACCGCCGGCCCCGTTTTCTTTTGCATAAACGCCTGATAGATTTGCGTAGGTTGTCCATCATTCGTCAAGAAGTCGAGGGTCTTGAGCACACGAATAGCTGTGACAGCGTTATTGTCTTTGATTCCCCATCCTTTCACCAACCCGGCGTTCATTATGTTCGGCATCGGCCGGTTTGGGATTCTTTTAGGATGTTCCGCAGCGCTCCCGGCACATCCGTATATGCAAAATTCGGCTTCCTATTATTTCCTGCCGCGGTTTGCTTTGGCCGGGTTGTTTTCTTCTTTGCCATGTTGCCTCCCCAAATGCTACGCGATCAGTTTACACAGCCTCATTGCTTTCGGTTGACATGATAGGTTGCGACGTACTTTATAGTCTGTCCAGGTGTGATTTTCACGCGTCGAATTACTGCACGTCCGATAGCTGGTAAAACGCGAGGTTCATCGTCGCGACACATTTTCCTCGATCACTCGTAGCATCGTTTCGTACTTCTCACCCTTGGCCTGCAGCTCAAATCGCCGCACGTGCTCATCAACAACTTGAATCTCGATGTTCAGCAGCTCGCGAGGCATACAGTCGCTCACGCGGCTGGCCCATTCGACAAGACAAACCCCAGGCGATTGAAAGTACTCGTCCACGCCCAGTTCCAGGAACTCATCATCATCCTTGATGCGGTAGGCATCGAAGTGATAGATCGGTCGCGCGGCCGGGTACTCGTTGATCATGACAAACGTAGGGCTGGTGACGTTCGCGGGATCAAAGCCCAATGCGGCTGCCACGCCTTGCACGAAGTGCGTTTTCCCTGCCCCTAGCGGACCATCGAGCGCGATCACCGCACCGGATTCCGGCGGCAACGAGCTTGCCAGGGCAGCGGCCAGCTTGTGGGTGCCGGCCAGGTCTTGGGCTGTGAAGGTTGCTGCGCTCACCGATTTACCTCAACGTTGACTTCATAATGTGCGAATCCTGGAGGGAGATCAGGGAATTCGCTGTTTGGGCAGCCTGCGAAGATAGCTTCCGCCTGCCAATCTGGCTAAAGTAGTGACTTCAGCGAGCGGGCTCCCGCCTGCCATTCTCGCCATCAATTTCCGTTGACCCGCCCATATTTGCTTCGCCCGCGCGACGCTTGTTGCGTTTCCTTTGGAGTACCCCATGACTCATCGCAATCGCTTTGAGAGATTCCGCTTGCCGCTGGTTCTGTTGTGCCTGGCTCTTTTCGGCCTGGCCGTGCAAAACAGCCTCGCCTCCGCCCGAGCCACGTCTGCCAACGTCACGGCAACCAACGCCGCTCAAGAGCCGGAAACGCTCACTTATGATGACGCGCTCTACGCCGGTTTGGAATATCGAGAAATCGGACCTTTCCGCGGCGGACGCTCCGCGGCGGTGACCGGAGTGCCAGGCCAGCCTGATTTGTACTACATGGGCGCAACCGGCGGAGGCGTCTGGCGAACAACCAATGGCGGCGAATCCTGGGAGAACATCTCGGATGGCTATTTCGGCGGATCGATTGGAGCCGTGGCTGTCAGTGAATGGGACCCGAATGTGATCTACGTTGGTGGCGGCGAAGTCACCGTTCGCGGAAACGTTTCCTCTGGGAATGGCATGTGGAAGTCGGTCGACGCTGGCGAGACTTGGGAACACATCGGCCTGGCCGACACCAAGCACATCCCCCGCATTCGCATCCATCCGAAGAACCCTGACCTCGTCTACGTCGCGGCACTCGGTCATCTCTACGGACCCAACGACGAGCGCGGCGTTTACCGTTCGCAAGATGGCGGCAAGACCTGGGAGCAGGTGCTCTTCGCCAATGAAAATGCCGGCGCTTGTGATCTGATCCTTGATCCCAACAACCCCCGCGTGGTTTATGCCACCACGTGGCGCATTCTCCGCACACCGTACAGCCTTGAGTCCGGTGGCGAAGGTTCCGGCATCTGGAAGAGTACCGATGCAGGCGACACCTGGACGGAAATCACACACAACCCTGGCTTGCCGCAAGGTATGGTCGGCATCAGCGGAATCACCGTTTCGCCGGTCGATTCCAATCGCGTTTGGGCAATTGTCGAAGCGGCCGATGGTGGCGTCTTCCGTTCTGAAGACGCTGGAGCAACGTGGCGACGTACGAGCGAAGACCGAAACCTGCGACAACGTGCCTGGTACTACAGCCGCATTTATGCCGGACCGACCGACATCGACGAAGTCTATGTCCTCAACGTTGGCTTCCACCGTTCGACCGATGGTGGCGTAACCTTTGACGAACGCATTCGCACTCCGCACGGCGATCATCACGACTTGTGGATTGCTCCGGAAGATGCCAATCGCATGGCAGTGGCCGATGACGGCGGCGCGCAAGTCTCCTATGACTACGGCCGCAACTTTTCCACGATGATGAACCAGCCCACCGCGCAGTTCTATCGTGTGACTACGGACAATCACTTCCCGTATCGCATTTACGGCGCTCAGCAAGACAACAGCACCGTACGAATTCCACACCGGACTGGCGGCGGCAGCATCACGGAAAACGATTGGGAATCCACAGCCGGTGGCGAAAGCGGCCACATCGCTCCCGATCCGGACGATCCCGAAATCGTCTACGGCGGTTCTTATGGCGGTTTGCTGATTCGCTTGGATCATCGCACCGGCGCGCGACGAAACATCAACGCCTGGCCGGACAATCCCATGGGCCACGGTGCGGCCGACCTGGCGCATCGCTTCCAATGGAACTTCCCCATCTTCTTTTCGCCGCACGATTCCAACACGCTCTACACGGCCAGCCAGGTGTTGTTCAAAACGAACAACGAAGGCCAAACCTGGATACCCATCAGCCCTGACCTGACGCGGAATGATCGGTCCAAACTCGGTCCTTCCGGCGGTCCCATCACCAAGGACAACACCAGCGTTGAGTATTACGCCACGATCTTTGCGGCTGTCGAAAGCCAGCACGAAGCCGGCGTCATCTGGTGCGGTTCTGATGATGGCTTGCTGCATATCACGCGTGATGGCGGCGAGAACTGGCAAGACGTCACGCCCGGCGATCTTCCCAAGTGGGCGATGATCAACAGCCTGGAAGTTGATCCGCACAATCCCGGCGGCATGTACGTTGCGGCCACGTGTTACAAGCTGGATGACTTCCGTCCATACTTGTATCGCACCAAAGATTACGGCCAGACCTGGCAGCAGATTACTGACGGGATCGATGCCGAGCACTTCACCCGCGTGGTGCGTGCCGACCCCGATCGCGAAGGTTTGCTCTACGCCGGCACCGAAGAAGGCATGTACATCTCCTTCGATGATGGCAACAGTTGGAAATCGTTCCAACTCAACCTGCCGCTGGTTCCGGTGACGGATCTTACGATCAAGAACAAGGACCTGATCGTCGCCACGCAAGGACGTTCGTTCTGGGTGCTGGATGACCTCACCCCGCTGCATGAACTTTCTGACAAAGTGGCTTCCGCCGATCTGCATATCTACACCCCGCGTCCGACCTACCGCACTGGTGGTGGAGGTCGAGGGGGTCGCGGAGGCGGCGGAGCCGGAGCCAACCCGCCGGGCGGAGCCGTGTTGACCTTCCAGGTGGCCGATGCCGATCAGCCGGTCACGTTGGAGATCTCGGAAGCTGATGGCGACGTCATTCAAACGTTCAGCACGCGTCGCGGTCAGGACGTTCAACCGATCAGCGTGAACGCCGGACTTAACCGCTTCGCTTGGAACATGAGCTATCCGAATGCTGAGACCTTCCCCGGGATGATTCTTTGGTCCGGCAACACTCGCGGTCCTCGCGCGGTGCCTGGCACTTACGAAGCCAAGCTGACTGTCGGCGATGTGACGGAGACGACGACGTTCGAAATCCTGCCCGATCCGCGCGTCGAGACTTCGCAGGAAGATCTGCAAGCGCAGTTCGATTTCCTCATCGAAGTTCGCGACAAGCTGACGGAAACGCATCGCGGCATCCGCCAGATTCGCGCCATGCGGGACTCCATCAACGAAGTCCTCGGCAAGGTTCGCGGCCAGGACGGCATGGATGACTTGGTCGATCTCGGCCGATCCATCAACGTTGAGCTGACGGCCATCGAAGAAGCTCTCTATCAAACTAAGAACGAGAGCGGCCAAGACCCGTTGAACTTCCCCATCCGGCTAAACAACCGCCTGGCAGCGCTGGCCGGCGTCGTCGCCACCGGCGATTACCGGCCGACGGACCAAAGCGTTGCTGTGCGTGATGAGTTGGTGCCGCTGATCGATGCGGAGTTGGCCAAGCTCAAGCAAGTGGTTGACGCGCGCGTGCCGGAGTTCAACGCTCTCGTCAAAGAGAAGGACATCCCCGCGGTAAGCACCGGCGGCGGGGAATAGCCGCAGGGTCAACCTGCCCCCTTTGATTGGGTGGGGCAGAGTTGTACGCTGATAAGAACTGAAGCGACGGCGCTCTCGGGCGTCGTCGTTTTTGTTCATATACCGTTCGGAGCTTGTGGTTGGATCTTTCCGAAGCGGGGGACTCGTGGGCGAAATTGCTATCCGATTGAATCCGGCATTGCTCGACAATCCCGACGCCGATTTGCGTTATCGAGTTCCTGACGTGATCCAGGAAGCTACGTCCGGACAAGTCCGTGGCGATGGTTACGACTACGGCGACGACAATATGATGACGATCTTCCTGATGAGCAACAATCCGGAACGCGACGTCGAGTTGGTCATCCAGGCCCTTGGTTCGCAAAAGATTTGCGATAATCAGCTCCTGGACTCCGCCGTGATCGGCACGTCAAATGATCACCAAACATACTCGATCGTCTATCCAACCGACTCACAGGGACAAACCTTCACTGTCCGAACCTGATTAGCACCCACCGCGTCCGTATCAACTACTTCCAAACGTTGAGCACTCCCTCCGGAAGCTCACGCATCCGGCTCGCCAACTTGTCATGCAATCCCTTTCCCCGTATCCCTTTTCCCTTTCCCCATACTCTCCCGTGCACTCCTCCGGAAGCTCACGCATTCGGCTCGCCAAGTTGGCACTTGTCTCTCTCCTCTTGTCTCTTATCCCTAACCTCTAGTCTCTAGCCCCTAGCTCTCCCCTCATGTCCCTCATCGTGCAAAAGTTCGGCGGCACCAGCGTCGGTGATGTCGAGAAGATTCAATCCGCCGCCCGCAAGGCTGTGCGTGCCCGACAAGAAGGGCATCAGGTCGTCGTCGTGGTGAGCGCGATGGGGAAAAACACGGACGAGTTGATTCGGCTGGCCAGCGAAGTCACCGACTCTCCGCCGGCCCGCGAAATGGACATGCTGCTTTCCACCGGCGAGCAGGTCAGCGTGGCGCTCATGGCCATGGCCGTCACCAGCCTGGGCTACGAAGCCGTGAGTTTGACCGGCGCGCAGATCGGCATTCGCACGGACAGTACACATACCAAAGCCCGCATCCATTCCATCTCGACGGAACGCATTCGCGCGGCGCTTTCGGCCGGCAAGATCGTCATCGCCGCTGGCTTCCAAGGCATTGACGAAGACTTCAACATCACCACGCTCGGTCGCGGGGGATCCGATACCACGGCCGTCGCCCTGGCCGCTGTGTTGGGCGCGGAAGAGTGCCAGATCTATACCGATGTCGATGGCGTCTACACGACCGATCCCCGCATTCTGCCGGAAGCTCGCATGGTGCGGCAGGTCAGCTATGTGGAGATGCTGGAACTGGCCAGCATGGGCGCCGGCGTCATGCATAGCCGTTCGATCGAGTTCGGCAAGAAGTTCAACGTCGCGATTCATGTTCGCAACGCGGCGGCCGATATCCCTGGCTCGCTGATTGTGGATGCTCCGGAATCCAACACCCGCCCAGTCAGTGGCGCCGCCGGCGTGCGGGACGAAGCTCGCGTCTCGGTTCGCGGTGTTCCGGACGAGCCTGGCACCAGTCATGCGATCTTCTCACGGATTGCTGCCAAGAATGTGCCGGTCGATATGATCGTGCAGAACGTCGGCGAGCGAGGGCTGGTTGATGTTTCCTTTACCGTTCTCCTGGCTGATCTCCCGGCAACTTTGGAAGCCGTGCAAAAGGCCAGCGACAAGCTCGACGCGGACGAGTTCACCTTCGATCGCAAGGTCTCCAAGGTCAGCGTCGTCGGACTGGGAATGGCCAAGCAGACCGGCGTTGCCCCGCGGATGTTCCGCGCGCTCGCGGAATCGGGCTCCAACATTCAGATGATCACCACCAGCGATATCAAGATCTCCACGCTGGTCAGCCGTGAAGATCACATGAAAGCGCTTCGCGCGGCGCATGCGGCTTTTGAACTGCATGTTCCGCCTGATGATGCCGATCCGAATCCCGTTCCTCCGCCGGTCCGGCGTGGCGATGCCGTGGATGTCGTGGAGCGCTTGCGTGGCATGGAAGACTTGACCATCGATGGCATCGCCTGCGAGGACAGTCAATCGCGTGTGACCATCGCCAAAGTTCCCGATGTGCCCGGCACGGCCGCGCGGATCTTTGAACGCATCGCCGCGGCGGATGTCTTTGTCGACATGATTGTGCAGAGCTGCGGCGGCGACGAACACCTGGCCGACCTCAGCTTCACCATCCCACAGGATCAGCTGGAGATCTGCCTGGCCGCGTTGGATGCCGCCAGCAAAGAGCTGGGTAGCGGCATCGTCTCGCACGCACCTTGGGTCTCCAAGCTCACCGTCTCCGGCATCGGCATGCGGAATCACACCAGCGTGGCGATTCGCATGTTCGAGGCCCTCGCCAACTCCGGCATCAACCTGGAGATGGTCAACTCCAGCGAAGTCTCGGTGAACATCGTTGTCGACGGCGAGCGCGGCCAGGAAGGCATGAAACGCCTGCAGGACGCGTTCGCGGACGCGCGGCAGTAGGGCGAACAATCCTGTCACCGAACGCTCATTCATGTGACGCGCGGCATCAAGCCGTCTAGAATCGGGCGGGAAGTGCTTGCCGTCTACTGACCCGTTGCTTGAAGATGGTGTCCAATAATGATGCGATATCGCTTGTTCGCGATTCTGAACGCGGTTCTCTTTTGCGTTGCGTTGCCAAACGTTGTCCTCGCGCAGAACAAGACAAACGACGCGCGAGACATTCCTGATTCGCTCAAGCGCTGGCTGCAACCGCAAGACTGGCAGCGCGATACGGCAGGGCCGGTGCTTTCGCTGGGCGAAGCCCGCGCTTTCGATGACACGCACATCTTCGCGCCGTGCGTCGCCCGGCGAGACGGCGAATACATGTTGTGGTATTCCGGCTCAACCGGCGCAGTCGCCCAGCGTGGTTTCTCGCTCGGCATGGCCACCAGCAAAGATGGCCGCGGCTTTGCCAGAAGCTCTCACGGTCCAGTTCTCAAGTTCTCGGACGGAAAGCGATCCGTCCTGACAGCCACGCTGCTGCGAGACCCTGACGGCACGCCCATTGCAGAAAACGGCCGGTTGCGAATGTGGTTCAGCGCGACGGACTTCACCGACGGAACCGGCCGCCATGCGCTGTACGAATCAACAAGCCAAGATGGCGCTCAATGGGGCGAACCTTCGGAAGCATTGCTGGAAGGCGTATATGCACCCACGATTATCAAGGAAACAACCGACGACGGCGAGGACGCCTATCGCATGTGGTACACGGATGTTTCCAGCGGTGACTGGACCATTCGCACGGCAACCAGCCAGGACGGTCGCGAGTGGGACGTGCATCCCGATTCCGTGCTGACGGCCGAAGCGGAATGGGAACAGAACCGCCTGTTCTATCCCACCGTGCTGAAGGTGGATGGCGTTTACTTGATGTGGTACGGCAGTTACTGGTCCGCGCGAGCGAACACCACGGCCATCGGGTTTGCGGTCAGCTCGGACGGCATCCATTGGCATCGCAATCCGCACAGCCCTGTGTTGACACCGGTTGAAGACAGGGCGTGGGAATCGCACTACACAACAAGCCAGTCAGTCATTCGCCAGGACGATGGTTCGTTTCGCATCTGGTACGCCAGCCGCAAACAGCCGCCGTTTGTGAACAAGTACTTCGCCATCAACACGGCCATTTGGGCCGGTCCGGCAGAGTCATCGATGGATCAATGATGCTCTTTCTGCCGTAGCAATCTTGTTTCATGCGCTGGAAAACAACTCCCATTCGTTGAACCAAACCATGCCGGAGCAGCAACCGCTCTCGCGCGAAGCGCTGATTGAGATCTACCGTGATGGCTTGTTGGTGGACGTGCTGCCGTTTTGGCTGGCTCACGGCATAGACCGACAGCACGGCGGGTTTCTCACCGCGCTGAATCGGGACGGCAGCGTCATCGATACCGACAAAGGCATGTGGCAGCAGTGCCGGTTCACGTGGCTGTTGGGCGAACTGTACAACAACGTGCCCTTCGATAAGAGCGACTTGTCCAACATTGATCACGCCGGCAAGTTCGCCCAGCGTGAGCAGTGGCTTGAGCTGGCGCTGCACGGAGTCGAGTTCATTGACCGCCACGGCTTTGATCCTACCGATGGGCGGATGTGGTTTCACGTCACGCGGGAAGGTCAACCGCTCCGCAAGCGGCGCTATGCGTTCACGGAAAGCTTTGCGGCCATCGCCTATGGCGAATTGGCGCAAGCCACCGGCCGTGACGAGTACGCAGAAAAAGCCATCGCCTGCTTTGAGCGGTTCATCCGTCACAACACCCATCCTCCGCCAGGCACCGCAAAGTTCACCGACACACGCCCGACGCGTTCCCTTGGCTTTCCGATGATCGCCATCAACACCGCGCAACAACTGCGCGATTCGATTGGGCTGGCAAACGCCGATGATCGCATTGATCAGGCGATCAACGACATTCGCACATTCCACATCAAGCGAGACCGGGAATGCGTGATGGAGACCGTCGCCATCGATGGCAGCCTGATCGATCACTTCGATGGCCGCACGCTCAACCCAGGCCATGCCATGGAAGGCGCATGGTTCATCATGGCCGAAGGCAAACATCGCCAGGACCAGGAACTCATCCAGCTAGGCTGCGAGATGCTCGACTGGAGTTGGGCGCGAGGGTGGGACAGAGACTACGGAGGGCTGCGGTACTTTGTGGATGTGAAAGGGCTGCCGGTGCAAGAGTATTGGCACGACATGAAATTCTGGTGGCCACAAAACGAAGCGATCATCGCCACGCTCATGGCCAGCAAACTCGCGCCGGACACCAAATATCGAAGATGGCACACGCACGTGCACAACTGGGCCTATGAACACTTCCCCGATCTGGAGCATGGCGAATGGTTTGGCTACCTCCACCGCGACGGCAGCCTGAGCGTCCCCCTCAAAGGCAATCTCTGGAAAGGACCGTTCCACCTGCCCAGAATGCAACTGACGTGCTGGCAATTGTTGGAGGCGGGGGATTGAGTGATCGTCTTCGCCGATTGCAAATGGTCTTGTTAGGGCAGTGCTGCTTATGGACTGATACACAACCTGACATAGTCAGGCGTTGCGCTGTTACGCCAGAATTTGGGAGCGCCATTGCATGCTTGTTTTGTTTCGCAAAGTCGGCGAATCAATTTTGATTGAAGACGTTCGATTCACCGTCGTGCGCGTCAGCGGCGAATATGCCGAAGTTGCGCTCGCTAAAGTCTCAGGCGGCGCGAAGAGAGTTCTCACGCTGACCAAGAACCAATGGATCGAGATTTGCTACAACGTCAAAGTCACCTTGATCTCAATCGCAGGTTCGGAAGGGAACGGCGACAAGACGCGGTTCGCATTTGAATACCCCGAGGGTGTTTCCATCGTCCGTGGCGAGGTCAGCGATCATCCGCCGTAGTCCATGTTGCCACCGCGTTGGCCGATTCACACCCGTTGATGGCAACACAAAAAAGAACGCCGAAGCATTTCGCCTCGGCGCTCGTTTTTTTCACTCTGCCATGCGCCTCTTCCAGGCGCCTGTGCCTAAACCAGGCTTAATCCAAAAAGCCGGACAACTCCTGGCTGCGGCTGGGTTGCTGCAACTTGCGGACGGCTTTGGCTTCAATCTGGCGGATACGTTCCCGCGTAACCTTGAAGATGTGGCCGACCTCTTCCAGCGTGTAGCTGTAGCCATCGCCCA
>CALJLD010000002.1 GCA_937982665.1 uncultured Planctomycetales bacterium | reverse complement strand
AGACGAATCGGTTCTGCGCGAAAAGTCGTCCATATCTTGTGTTAAGTTGCTGGAGTTTTTGGGCCTTGGATCTTTCAGCCACTGTCTGCGCAGACTCCGGCCCCTGACCCGAAGGAGCTTCATTTGGCAACTCAGTTGCACCCATGATTCGGAAACGGCAAAGGACAAACGCAAGCGATGCGTCAATTCTACGAACACAATCCAGACAAGGAAACGGCCACCCTAAGCGGCAACCCATCGGACTCGCCCCATGCAGGGCGGCAACCTGTGAATTGAGTTGTGAACCGACATTGGCGGAATAACACGCACATTCCGCGGGTCCATAACGCAAGCCAGCCGGTGGAATTGGCGAAATTCGCCGAGACGGCACGCGCCTGGAGGACGGCAGGCTGTCGTCCGAAAGTGTATGATGGCCAACGACTTGAAGTAATCGGGAGCTTCCACTCGACAGCAATTCCAATCGACATTGGCATCTGCCCACCCACAGTCCGCCGCGACTTCCAAACCGCCTGCCAACCCGGCAGAGCTGGCTGAGCGAATCCATGCGCTTGATCCGAGTGCGTTTTTTGTCGCTCCGCGAGTCCTGCGTCGGGTCATTGTCCACGACTGCCTGCTCACGAGTCTGAGCATTCAAGCTCCAGACCACCCATGTTACGTGATTGGGCATGATGCGCTGCTGGACCTGGTGGCACGCGACGAGTTGCAGCCTGGACCGCGACCAGTTCCCGAGCTGGTGATGCTGCTGGAGGCATTTGACGACGAAGCCTTCGCGACTCGTCCGCATGCTGAGATTTTCCTCGACGCACAGCGAATGCTGCTGCATGCCAGAGTTCACGCGGCTTACCACAAGCTCATCGAAGATCGCGCCTTTCAGCCGCATTTGGTCAAACAGCGTGTTGACGAGCTTGGTCAGGCGGAATTTGACGAGATACGCCTGGTGCAGCGGCAGGATGATCTCGTGCTGCCCCCGCGCGGCGAGCGAGAGAACTTCATTGAGTTTGTCGCTCATTTTCTGGAGTTGAACTTCTTTGATCCCGCAGGCATTAGCATCTGTTATCCGCTGCTAGAGGATCAAAGGCAGCACGTACTCAACGTGATTGCTCAGGACATCGACCTGGAAGCTTGCCTGACCGGTTTGGATGTAATCGAAGATGATGAGTCGGCAAAGCCCTCTATTTCTGCAGGTGCGGCAACTCCAAGCACCAACGGGCGCGCGGCAAGCAATGAGATCGCTCAGGAACAATCATTAGGTGCGAAGGATGATGCAGCCTCGGACTCAAATGCAGGTCTTTCCGAACGAAAAGCCCGGCGGCTCTTGCGCCGCGCCGAGCGAGCGGAAAAGGTGGGCAATAATGTTCGCGCCGCAATCTGCTACCACCGGTTGAGCCACGTTTCGCAGCCTGGCGTGCCGGAGGATGCGAACGAGTTGGCGCTCGCCAACATCAAGACTCTGCGGGAACGGCTGCAAACAGCGATCGGTTTTGACGATGCCGAAGCCGCGCAATGGGATGCTGGCCTTCAAGCGTTGTTGTTTGCAACCGATCAACACATTTGGCCGATCGAAGCGCGACTGCTGTACGACTTGCAGAAAGTCTGTGTCGACACCGAGCGCGAGATTTTCACCGTCGATCTCTCCGGATGGATGGCCGCCTGGTGGAACCGGTCGCTACTGTTTTGCGGCCGCTTGCTGTTGAGCTTCAGCATGCTGGTTTGGGCGGGCGTCCTGTTTGTCTGGCAACGGGGAGTGCGCCGGTCGCGCGAGGAATCTCCTGAAGACGAAGCCCTGTCCGACGGTGATGCCGTTTCGCAGAACGGGCGGCCTCGGCGGTGTTTCCGCTACCCGGCCATCCCGCCGATTCGCCGATCCCTGCCGGCACAGCGAGAAGTCTTGATGTGCAAACATCTCCGCAGCGCGGAGAAACGACTAGCTCCAGCGCGAATTGACGAGAACACGCGGCTTGACCTGGTGCGGCTTGTGCACAGCGCCACGCGCGCTGCGGAAACCGCCATGCGAGACAAACTGCGCGGCAGGCTGGTTGCCGTGTTTGACCGCTTGGGCATTCGTGGGCGAAACCTGCCGGAGCGAGTCTCGCGAAAGAAACTGATCGAAGAGTTGCTCGACCAGATTACCCGGCGTGGATATCTGTCGATTGGCGATTTGCGTGATGCGATTGCGCGGAACCGTGCCAAACTTCCCGACTTGATTGACCTGCGGGAATTCCTGGCTGGCGATCAACTGCTGCAGCTTAACCGCCGGCTGTCACGATCTTTGGATGGCGTCTACCGACCGGCCGAAGTCTATCTCCGCTGGCTGCAACGGATCAGTTCGCTGGCGTTTGCCAACCGCGTGGGCCGTTTTCTCACGCGGTTTGTGGCCCTGCCCTTTGGCGGAGCTTACGTGATTCTTGCGGGGCTTCAGCATTTCCTTCCGCATGATGCCGATGCCGAGAACGCCAACGAGGCAACATTGGCTTCGCCGACAATGGTCTTCCTGTTGGGTGCGGTCTTTCTTGCCATTATCAATTCGCGGCGAGTGCGTGCGGTCATCGTCCGGGCGAACCGCTTGTTCCGACGAGGGCTGAGTTTGCTGGTAGCCCTGCTTGTCGAGGCGCTGGGCTTGCCCATCGTCCGCAAGATTCTCCGCAGCCAAGGCTTTCGCTGGTTTGCCCGATGGTTGGCGAAGCCGCTCTTGGTCACCGTTGGCGTCTGTCTGGTTTTGTTGTTGGCGGGTGTTTCCGCTGGAGTTTTGGGTTGGGTCGCGGTGGGCACGTTCATCGTCGCCAACGTCAGCTTGAATACTCGCTCCGGACGCGATCTGGAAGAGATGACCAGCGAGTACTTCGTTCGCGGCTGGCGCAACTTCCGCATTGTTGTACTCACGGGCCTGTTCCGCTGGATCGTCGATTGGTCTCGGCGCGTACTCAATGCGATTGATCGAGCACTTTACACGGCCGATGAGTGGCTGCGCTTCCGTCGCGGGGAAAGCCGCTTGACGTTGATCGCCAAAGCTGTCGTTGGTTTCGTCTGGTCAATCGTGCGCTATGTGGTGCGGTTTGGCATCAACCTGTTGCTCGAACCGCAAATCAACCCCATCAAACACTTTCCCATTGTCACCGTTTCGCACAAGTTGCTCTTCGCGCTGTTGGAACCCACCGCAAGACTGTTGAGCAACGCCACAACGTATACCTACGCAGAGGCGCTGTTCTTTGTGGGAAGTGTCATTTGGTTGATCCCCGGCATCTTTGGCTTCATGGCGTGGGAGCTCAAAGAGAACTGGCGGCTATACCGCGCGAACTTGCCCGAACGGCTCAAGCCCGTCATCGTCGGACACCATGGCGAGAACATGGTGCGAATGCTTAAACCGGGATTCCACTCGGGGACAATTCCGAAAGCCTTCAAGAAACTGCGCCGCGCCCGACGCAAGGCAATCCTCCGCAAAGACCCGGCACTCTTGCGCAAAGCCCAGGAACCCTTGGCCGAAGCGCGGCATCTGATCCACGATTTCTTCCAGCGCGAGGTTCTACAACTGCTGGAAGATTGCGGCGCATGGCCGCACTCGGTTTCGTTGTCCGAAGTGCGTTTGGCAACCAACCGCATGGAGTTGGAACTCCAGTGCGAAAAGTGGCCGGACCAGCCTGCGGTGATCTCGCTTTCGGAGCAGTCTGCGAAGATCGTTGCCGCCACGGAGAGGACTGGCTGGATCAATCGCCTGGAACATTCAGAACGCTTGATCATTCGTAACGCCTTGATGGGCTTCTATAAGCTCTCGGCGGTCTCTGTCATCCGTGAGCAGATTGACGCCTGTTTCCCAGAGCACGATTTCCACTATGACATCAACGAGCGAGGGCTGATCCTCTGGCCGAAAGATGACTTCAAGACTGAAGTGGAATACGACCTCAGCATTGGCCCCATCCTGCATCCCACATTGGTTTCCGGGATCACTCCCGCGTCACTGCCCACTTTGACAATGGGGGAAATCTTCCTCAATCAGACGCCGCTCCCGTGGACCAACTGGACCAGCTATTGGGACGATTGCACGCGCGGCGAATGCCCTTTGCGACGCCTGGTGAGTGAATTCCGTGTTCTACCCGCAGCGGAATCCACGTCGTCGCCTGCGGAACATGCCATCGCCCCGCTGTAAGGATGCTGGCCCCCTTCGCACCCGCAGCCAGCACCCACTGGGCTATGTTCCTTTTGGTGTGAGCGAGCTATCATCGAAGTAGTTTGAGAGCGTGGGGACCTAACGTAGGCGATTCCGCGACATTTGTGCGAAACGGCCGTGAAACGCCGATTTCTTGTTGTGCTGGCCAGGTTTGTCCGTTTGCTCTAAGAACTGTCGTTAAGTTTGCGGCCCCGCCGTACGGAGATTGGGAGCGAAAGGGTTGTCCATGCCGGTTCATATGGAGCTCGCGCGGATCATCATCAGCGAGATCGATGATCGTCAGGTGATCTACTTGCGCGAAGTGGACGGAACGCGAACTTTCCCGATCCTGATCGGCATCTTTGAGGCCACCAGCATTGCCCGCCGCGTGAAAGGGGAGATTGCCCAACGCCCGCTGACGCACGACTTGATTGTCGCGGTCGCGGAACAACTGGGCGGTGATCCACACAGCGTGGTCATTAGCGAACTCAAAGACCACACGTACTACGCACGGCTTCGCATTTCTTACGAAGGCGAACTCATCGAGATCGACGCGCGGCCGTCAGACGCAATCGCCGTGGCAGTAACCTGTGATCCGCACCTACCCATCTATGTTGCGGAAGACGTGTTGTCCGAGTTGGACGACGAGCTTCCCTAGCCGAGCCTATTGCTCGGCAATGATGGCCGCTTCATCAACAAAGCCTTGCAGCTTGGCTGCGCGGACCGGGTGTTGCAGCTTGCGGACGGCTTTGGCTTCAATCTGCCTCACGCGTTCGCGGGTCACGGAGAAGATCTTTCCAACTTCTTCCAGCGTGTAGGTGTAACCATCGGTCAAGCCAAACCGCAGCTTGATGATCTCTCGTTCACGATAGTTGAGCGTATCCAGGGCGTCGCCAATGCGGTCCCGCAACATGTGATGAGACATGTCTTGCAGCGGATCGTCTTCGCGATGATCTTCAACAAACTCGCCAAAGAAGCTGTCGTCGTGATCGCCCACTGGCTGATCCAAAGACAATGGCTGACGGGTCATTTTGATCACACAGCGAGCATCCTCCAAGGATAGCCCGGCGGCGAGCGCCGTCTCTTCCATGCTCGGCTCACGACCGTTCTGCTGTACCAATTCACGGTGAACGGCTCGCACCCGGCTCATGGTTTCAATCATGTGAACCGGCAGGCGAATTGTCCGGCTTTGGTCGGCAATCGCTCGTGTGATCGCCTGGCGAATCCACCAAGTCGCGTACGTCGAGAACTTGTAGCCGCGAGCATATTCGAATTTGTCAACGGCTCGCATCAGGCCGGTGTTACCTTCTTGGATCAAGTCCAGGAAGCTGAGCCCGCGATTGCGATAACGCTTGGCGATGGAAACCACAAGCCGCAGGTTCCCGGCGGAGAGGTAACGCTTGGCGGCATCGTATTGTCGGCGAGCGGACAGGATGGATTCCACGCGTCGTCGCAACGTGGCCGGGCTGTCTTGCGTGATGTTCATCAACCGAGCCAGTTCCGCGCGAAGTTGGTGCACATTCTCAGTCACTTCGCCGGTCTCGTCGGCAAGTTGCCGGCGAATATCACGCATACGTCGTGCGATGGACTGCAATTGCTCCAGCAGCGGCAGCAAACGTTGCGTTCGCAGACCCAACTCTTCCACAAGACGCAACGCACGGCGGCGGCGGCGAGCCACACGTTGCCACGCGGCCCGACGTTCCGAAATCGGGTTGTTTCGGTTGATGGCGAACTGGAAGTCCTTGCGGTTGAGTTGCAGCAATGCGTCCAGTGTCTCCAGGTTGGGCGGCAGGATGCTGTTGATTTGTTTCTTCTCAGCCGCGTCCGTGACGGAGACTTCAATCGTCCGGTCCAAGCGCAATTCATTGCGATGCACTTTGTGCAACAGCGTAACGGCGCCTTGCAGGACAAAGTCGCTGGTCAGCAGCAATGTACGAAATCGGATCCGGGCCTGCTCGATGTTGCGCGCGGCGGTGATTTCTTGCTGTCGCGTCAACAGCGGGATCTCTCCCATCTGCATCAGGTATACACGAACCGGGTCATCAATCAGTTGACCGTTGACGACGTCCGCATCCGAATCATACTCTTCGTTTTCCGAGGCCTCGTCATTCGATGCGTCCTTGGTTTCGTTCACGTCTTCGGCCGAAGAATGGCTGCCGTTCCGAGGACGCGACGCGTTCTTTGCGGCGGGCGACTTGTCCAGTTGTTTGACTGCTGCGGAACTGCCGGACGTGCGGCTCTTGACGTTGCGTTTCATGCGGGACTCCTCGATACTCGACGTGGCTGCGATTGGCGTGAGGCTCAGGTGGCGTGCCGAGTCCAAAAGCACCTGTCGCGCCGTCGAGGAGCGTTGCATAGAGCCGATTGCTCCTAAGTCATTTGCTCTAAGCCATTTGCAGTGCAAAGTTGTCCCGTTGACTAGTTTCACCATGTCGACAACAGGCAACACGCGCGGGCGACTGTTGTCGCCTTTTGGCAACACAGGAATTGCCACGACGATCAAGAGTTAGAACCCGCATAAGCAGGAATTCGCGCCCGATTGGCATCAAATGGACGCAGAGAAACAGCTCCGCCGGCAAATGCTCGAGCGGGCGCGGCAAAACATGGTGGCCATCGCCGCCGGGTTTGAAGGTGGCCTGGCGGTGCTGGCTTGGTTGCTGGGCTGGGCCTTTTCATATCCGCCAGCCAACGAGATTCGTTGGGCTTTGGCTGACGTTGGCTACGCCGTTTTGTGGACGTTGCCGCTGATTCCCGCAATGGTCTTCATCGGGCGCAGCAACTGGCGGCCATTTGTGCGGATACAGCAGGTGGTCAACGCGATTGTTGTTCCGCTTTTCTCCGGCTGCAGCGTTTTCCAATTGGCGATGATCTCAGCGTTGGCCGGAATCGGCGAAGAAGCTCTCTTCCGGGGCTTTATCCAGAATTCGCTGGCGACCGAAGGCAACGTCTGGGGCGGGATAATCATTGCCGGATTCTTGTTTGGCCTGGCCCATATGATTACGCCCGCATATGCCGTCTTGGCAACGTTGATGGGCGTCTATTTTGGCTGGCTGATGCATTTTCACGACAATCTGCTCGTCGCGATCATGGTTCATGCTCTTTATGACTTCATCGCGCTGCTCTATCTGGTTCGGATTAACCCGCGCTCGCCAGCTATTCTTCGTCGCTCTATGGACGATATGGAACAACTCATCGAGGCCAGAATGTCGCAAAGTGACGATTTCGAGCCACCCGACGACCCCGCCGAGGGTAAAGACCGCGAGTCAAAAGATGTCCAGCGGCGAGCAATCGAGCTGAGAGAGAATCTTTGCCGTGAGACGCCAGCATGCCCATAATGGAAGGCTGGCCCAAATCGCCCTCACGGCTATGATTGCCGCATTGGGAGGACCCCAGAGAGACGTGATCCCAATGAGATTCGATTTGGGCGTCAGGGGCGGTCCTGTCGCAAGTATTTGTCAAGCAAAGCCTTATGTTCATTTGCCATCCGGGGAATCCCGCTCCCCTGGTGAGTACAAGTACGCTCCATCTTCGCTTAATCCCTATGGACGAGTCGCAGACGGCCGCGAGCCTGAGTGCGGAAACCAGCGAATCCAAGGATTCGCCTTCCGCGGGCAATCGTTCCATAGATAGTAACCCAGCCATAGATGGTAACCCAGCCATAGATGTTGAGGAGCTGATTCGCAAGCATCAGGAGCCGCTGTGGCGTTACCTGCGAGTCCTGGGGTGCGAGCCCTCACTGGCGGACGATCTGGTTCAGGAGACGTTTCTGGCCGTTTTGACGAAGCCATTTGAGGATTATGGAGACCACTCCACCCTCAAGTACTTGCGGACGGTTGCACGAAACCTGCTCATTTCCCGGCATCGGCGTGAAGCCAGGTACAAGTTGCAAGCACAAATCGAACATGTCGATTTGATTTGGGACCGGTGGTCAAACGAGGAAACGGACGAGGACGCGGCACTGAGCGCACTGCGAGAGTGTTTCAATAAGCTGAGGGACAAAGCCAAGACGGCTCTCAATCTCAGGTTCCGGGAACGCCGCAGCCGCAAAGAAATTGCCGAGGCAGTCAATATGTCCGAACATGGGGCCAAGAATCTCATGCAACGGGCCAAGCGAGCTCTGCGAGAGTGCGTTGAAAGGAGAATCAAGTGATGTCCGGCCAGGACAACGGACAACACGATCCCTCAAACGAATCTAACTCTGACCAACCAAATGGTCAGAGCAAGCAGCGTCGCGCGCAATCTGGCGAGGCGAATGATCGCACCGCGCGCGAACCGCTCTCCGCCGAAGTGTTGGAAGCGCAGGCCGAACGTTTGGTGCTGAACGCGTGTTTGGATGAAATTCTGGGCGATGTGACTCCACCGGACCTGGCGCCGCAAATCTTGCAACGTTTGGAGGCCGCCCAAACAGCTGCTTCGCAAGCTCTTAAGAATGGAGCAACAACAAACGGTCGGAATGGCAAATCACCTTCGCCGCAGCCCAGCGGTCAGCAAACCAGTCCCCAGCAAAATGGACGATCCGCGGTTGATCGAGCGTTGAACGGAAATGCGGCAAACAGAGAACTCGAAAAGAGTAGTGCAAGCAAGCTCAATGCGAACAATGGCAGTTCCTCGAACACAGACGCGGCAAGTTCGGGCGCTTCTCACCGCCGCGCCCCAACTGAAGCGGCAAGTCCAAGCCGGCGCAGCTGGCTAATCACAATTGTCACGTGTTCGGCTTGTGTGCTGCTGGCCTTCGTAACGTATCTGAACTGGCAGACTCTTTTTGAAGACGAGCCACATGCTGAGAACTCCAGCGATGGCCGTGTTGGTCAGCCGCAACAGCAAGCAGGTGACAACCAACGTCAACCGAACAATCAACTCGCTTCCGGCGGACCGTCAAACAACAGTAGCGACGAGTTGGCGAATGATGAGCCTGGGGCTGGCGATGCAAACCTCGCCGATAACGGAAGCTCTACTCCGGCTGATCGTGACCGCAACGCGGCGGCAATCGCCAATGCCGACACCACAAACACGCGTCCGGCAAGGTCGATCTCGGAGGTCATCGCATCGATCGACTCGGCCTTGGAAGTTCGCTGGGATGAAGAGGGCGTAACTCCCTCCGCCTGGGCAACCGATGCCGAATGGTGCCGCCGCGTGTACTTGGATGTGCTGGGAAGAATTCCCACTGTCGAGGAATCGGTCGCCTACGTGACCAGCGATCAATTAAGCAAGAAAGAAACGCTGGTTGACTCGCTATTATTTGGTGACGAGTACGCCAACGAACTCGCTGACCATTGGGCGAATATATGGACCAACGTGCTCATCGGCAGAGAAGGCGGCACGCGGCCCAATGACATCGCCAGCCGTGAAGGATTGCACCAGTACCTGACAAGCGCTATCCGCCAACACCGTCCCTACGATGAGATGGTGACCGATCTTCTCACCGCGACCGGTGCGAACCGCCCGCAAGCTCCAGGCTTCAACGGAGCGGTTAACTTCCTGTTGGATAACATCGATCACGACGCAACGAGCGCTACGGCTAAGACCGCGCAGATTTTTTTGGCCCGACAGATCCAATGCGCACAATGCCACAACCATCCGTTCTATGAACAGCCTCAAAAGCAGTTCTGGGAGTTGAATGCCTTCTTCCGTCAGGCACGTGTGGCGCGCGGTCGAGGCCCAAATGCGAATCGCCCCAATGCCGTGGTTCGTTTGGTTGATCGTGATTTCCGTGGCGAAGGCAATCGCGAAAACCTGAACGAGGCGGAGATTTACTTCGAACGCGGCAACGGCCTGCTGGAAGTTGCCTTTCCCAAGTTCTTGGACGGGACATCTATCGATCCCTCCGGCAGCCTGGGCGTTGTGAATCGTCGGCAAGAGTTGGCGAAGATGATCGTCAACTCGCCGTGGATGTCTGAAGCGATCATCAACCGCATGTGGGGGTACTTCCTCGGCGCAGGCTTCTCTCGACCGTTGGATGATTTGGGCGATCATCAGAGCGTCTCACATCCGGGATTGCTGCAAGACCTGGCGGGCGAGTTCCGCACGCAGGGCTATGATCTGCGCCGCTTGATGCAATGGATTGTGCTTTCCAAACCGTATGCGCTCTCCAGCGAACTTGCATCCGCGCAGCAATCTGTCGATCAACCCTTTGCGGCAGGCGGACCTTTGTTCAGTCGTTTCTACGCCCGACAGCTTTCGCCCGAAGCCGTATACGACTCGTTGTTGGTTGCCGCAGGAAAACATGGACGCGGCAATGCCCGTGACGCCGAGCGTGACCGCCGTTTTTGGCTGGGGCAGTTCACTATTGAACTCCAAAATGACGAAAACCGCGAAGTTGATCTGTTCGATGGCGCCATTCCGCAAACGCTCGAGATGTGGAACGGTGAGCTGACATCCCAGGCTTTGTCCCTCAAGGACCAAGGGCTCTTGGCCAGCATTGTCGGGAGCGAGATGTCGGACAATGACAAGATCAAACATCTATTCTTGTCAGCGCTTTCGCGCGAGCCCACCAACGCCGAGATGCGGCTCGTGCGCGGCATGGTCCGAGAAGCCGGCAAAGACGGACTCCCGCGCGTGCTGCAAGATGTTTACTGGTCTTTGTTGAATTCCAGCGAATTCATCCTGCAGCATTAGAGTGCTCTTGAGTTGCTGTTCGGGTGAAACTATGAATGAGGCCGCGCCGTTGCCACTCGCGTGATTCTCGCGCAGCCGAAGCGGCACATCGGTGGAGAACCGCTTGCGTCGATTGCTGAACGAAGATCAGCCACTCGGCGAAGATTTTTCTGGCGAATCCTAGACGGGGCGGTTTTTGCGCGCACGCCCAACAATTCCCTAGCGCGCACACCGCAAATATCACATGAAATTTCGAGTTGTAGCATACACGCATGGACAGTGTGTTTCGCGCTAGCGCGTCCACCGACTCGATGATTCGCAAAAAACTTGACCGGCGCAAGTTCAATGTATACGCCTCAAGGCTTGCTTCTGGAGGCTAGCTGGGCGCGGTGGCCCGGCCAGTTCGTCTATCGGCGCCGCAGGGACAAATGCAATTGATCGACGCCAACGCCATTCATCCTGTTGTGAGCGCCGTTCAACGACGGGTGTATGGGCATCCATCGTGTGCGTGACTGGCGACGGCACGATGGCGCATCAACGGCCGACCGTAGCGATCCCTGGTGGATTACGCTCCTAAGTTAGAACGCCAATTCGCAAATCGCTCGAGTTTAGTCCCGCTCCGGCAGCCAACTGTTGGCGGGATTTCTCGCTTCTTGCTATAGTGGATGCCCACACAGTGATGCCTAAGCGGCGAACCCGCCGCGCTTTGGAGCCCACCCACCTGCTGCGCGTCCTGGCGCAATCATTGCTGATAGACCACATTGGCTTCAGCCGCCCTCCCTTGGAGCAAACCCATGTCCCAACAACCCGCTCGCGATTCCCGCAGAACATTCTTGAAGTCATCCGCCGCTGTCGTGGCAAGCGGAGCACTTGCGAGCAACGTGTTGGCGTCGGCGGCCGGTGTTCACACAGGTGCCAAGTCGCAGCCTTTGCGTTTGGGGCTGGTCGGGTGCGGTGGCCGAGGTGGCGGAGCCGTGGGTGATGCCTTTGCGGCGGACCCTGACGTTACGCTCGTCGCCATGGCTGACGTGTTCCCGGATCACCTGCAAAACAAACTTCGTCAGCTCAAGCGGCAACATGGAGATCGCATTGCCGTGAACGAAGAGGCGCAGTTCACAGGCTTTGATGCATTCCAGCAGATGTTTGACGCAAACATGGTGGACGTGGTCATTCTCGCCACTCCGCCGCACTTCCGCCCCACGCAACTCAAAGCCGCGGTTGACGCCGGCCTGCACGTCTTCTGCGAGAAGCCCGTGGCCGTTGACGCACCTGGCGTGCGCTCCGTTATTGAAACCAGCAAGCTCGCCAAAGAGAAAGGGCTGAATGTCGTCTCTGGACTTTGTTGGCGGTATGACTTGGGCGTTGCCGAAACCATGAAGCGTGTCATGGACGGAGCCATTGGTGACATTGTCGCCATCCAAGAGAACTATCTTACCGGAGAGCTTTGGCACCACGGCAACAAGGAAGAGTGGAGTCCAATGGAGTTTCAACTCCGCAATTGGCTTTACTTCACCTGGCTCTCCGGCGACCACAACGTGGAGCAGCACGTCCACAGCCTGGACAAGGGATCGTGGCTGATGGGCGACAAGCCGCCGCTCCGCTGTGTTGGTTTGGGCGGTCGACAAGTCCGCACCAACGAGAAATACGGCCACATCTTTGATCACCACAGCGTGGTCTATGAATATCCCAACAACGTGCGGATGTTCTCTTTCACGCGGCAGCAGGACAACACGCACACCAACACGGAAGATTACTTCCTGGGGACAAACGGATCATGCAACGTCCTTGCTCACGAAATCCGCAATCGCAACGGTGAGGTCACGTGGAAGTACTCCGGGCCCAAGCCCAGCATGTACCAAGTGGAGCATGAGCACCTGTTCCAGGCGATTCACAATAACACGCCCATCAACAATGGCGACTACATGGCGTTGTCCACAATGATCGCCATCATGGGACGCATGGCGACATACACCGGGCGCTCCATCAGTTGGGAAGAAGCCATCAACAGTGACGTGGTCCTCGGGCCTCAAAGTTATGACTGGGGCCCCGTTGATGTTCCACCGGTTTCCATTCCCGGGATTACAGACAACATCGGTTAGTCAATTTGGGTAGCACAGACGCTCCTGCGTCTGTGTCACGCAGCGACAAGAGGTGTTGAGTTGGCGAGTAACACTTGGGTCAGCCTCGCGCAAGAGCGGTGAGACCGTCTTCGTTTTGCTTCGTGATCGATTCCTTCCTCATGTGCCTGCGGCGACGCAGATCTCACGTGCTCGCGCGAATGTCGCGCAATCCCGCGAACCTCACCACATGGTATCGCTGTCAACTGACAGGATTGCCCGAGAACGCAGGCGGCTTTTGCCGCTTCTGGGCTTTTCGCTTGAGAATCGCCAAGTAGAATGGCTCGCTTCAGACAGATCGATCAAATCGGCATCTGCCTGAACCACACACGGCGGCGTAGCTCAGCTGGTTAGAGCAGCGGAATCATAATCCGCGTGTCGGGGGTTCGAATCCCTCCGCCGCTACTTACTGCTGGTTGGAACCAGCTTGCGGATAATTGGGGTATCGATCGCCAAATCTTGGTCCGGCTGGCGCTGATTGCTGCGGCTGCGCCGGATAACGCGGAGTGGTGTCGCTGGCTGTGTTTGGCACTGGCCCGCCCAGAGCCGCCAATGCGGTGCGGGCTTCTGTGAATTGCGGCTTCAGCTGCAGAGCATTCTGGAAGTGCAGCCGGGCCTGCATGTGATCCTGCTTTTGGCTCAGCAGGTATCCCAGGTTGTATTCAGCCACTTCCGGCGGATGTGTCGCTTTGAGGTTCTCCAACGCCGCGTCGTATTTTCGCAGTTCCACCTGAACGGTTGCCAGGTTGTTGCGATACAGTTGGCCGCTGGGCTCTGCGATCACCGCTTTCTGCAGAGCCGATTCGGCTTCTTCAAAACGGCTTTGTCGCGCAAAGCACAAGCCCAGATCGTTTTGCACGCTGGCGTTTTCCGGATCCAAGGCCACCGCTTGCAGATAAAGCGTCGTCGCTGTGGCGAAATCACCGTCGCGGTCGTAGAGTCGAGCCAGGCCCATCACCGCGTCCAGATGTCGCGGGTCCTGCTTGAGCGCACGTCGATAATTTTCAACCGCGGCGGCACTGTTCCCCGACTGTTCATTCACTTGTGCCAACCGGGTGTAGAGATTCGCGCTCGGCTCTGCCTGGTTGGCCAGGCTGAGTTCTGGAGCCATTGATTGCTCTACCGGGCCAGCATCTGTTGTTGAGCCTGCGACAAAATTCTTGAATCGCGTCCAGGTCGATGGCTGTTCATTCTGCACAATGTTCTGTGCTGCGGTTTGCTCGGACGCGTTGAACGCCGGCACTACGTCAGTGCCCGGGTCCGAAGAGCAGCCGGCAAACAACGCAAGGGAGAGCGCGGCGGTGGCGGACTTTTTTGTCAGCACGCGGCTTCGCAAGGAGCGGCGAGAAGATTTCTGATTGGCGTCCATGCGTTTGACCCTTTTGCGATTGACCTTCTGACCCCACAAACGATTCGCGACGCTTTTGATTGGGATGCTCGTCACGAAACTCTAGTTTCTCCTTCTTGTGATCGGCAATGGCCGAATTGTTCTCCACATTGCCTTGGGCATGCGGCGAGAAGTCATGGGAAATTCACGAGCGAACTTTCGCCGCCAGCACTGACGCCGACGCAAGCTTGCCGGTTTTTTGCGAAACGCGATATACTGGGTGGCGGCGAGTTTAGGATCGAGTCTCGCGAGAAGGAGCGAAGCATGTCCGCGGTAACGGAACTCTCTTACACGGAACGGATTGGCACAATTGCCGGCGAGATCTGGCGGTTGCTGGACGAAAGCGGTCCGCTTTCCATGTCGCGAATTGTTGCGGAAATGAGTTGTCCGCGCGATCACGCAATGCAAGCCGTGGGCTGGTTGGCGCGGGAAGACAAGCTTCACTTTGAAGAAGGGCAGCGCGGCGTGATGGTCTCCGTGAGGTAGACCGCGCGTTGGTGCCACACGCCCCATTACGCAACATCTCGCCGAATCGGTGGCGGAGTCGCAGGCTCTCGCTCTCTCGGTCCTGGCACAGGCTTGGGTTCAGGCATACCAGGCGGTGATGCTTTGCTTTGCGGCACATCAATTTGCGGCGCGTTGGGCCCGCCGGAGTTGCTCACGATTGGTTGATGATTCAAAGGCGGAGGGATCGCCACCTTGGGCGCTTGCACGTAGCCGGCCAATTCCTTGTGAGACGCGATTCCCTGAATCAACTCCGCGAGAATCCGCTTGCTCTTGCCCCAATCAAAGAACTGGCCTGAGATCTTGGCCGCCGCATGCACTTTGACTGGCAGCGCGGGTTTGTCAGCATCTTCAGCATCAGAGTTCTCTGCGGACTGCATCACGGTCACGATGATTTGCCCGCGATTTGTGATCAACGTGGAAGGCAGAAATGCCGTCAAAATGCAGCCATCGGACATCTGTTCCGCGTCTTCAATGTCGTAGCCGCCGCCAGCCAATCCGCAAAGCACCGCCAACAGCACTCGGCCTGGCGCCGCGAGGAATTCACGTTCTGCCTGCGATCCGGACTTGATGCCCATCCGCTCCAAGATGGGGAGCATGGCAACATTGAGTTTCTCCAGCGAGACCTCAGGCGATGCGACAGTATCGTAGAACTTCAGCAATTGCTCGCCGGAGATCCGATTAGGGCGGCGGCGTCCGGCAAGAATCAGCTGATCGCGAACGAACGGATAGCGAATCAGCCGCTCATAGCAAATCTCTTGCGTCCAATCGCCAGTCAATTCTTCCGGCTGTTTGTCTTCCTCGCGCGATGTAGTGCTGGAAATCCGTGTGCCGCATTCCACACAGAACTTGCCATGCCCTTCAACACCGCATTCTGGACAGAACATTTTCGCTCCTTCGATTTGCTGTCCGCCGGTTGCACAGCGGTGTCAATTCCCGCCAAGTTGCCGCTTGAGTTCGCGCAACTCTGCTTCGAGCGCGGCGATTCGCTGCTCGAGTTGTTGGATTCTCTGCTCCGCACCAGAAATTGGCTCCAGCACAAGCGTGCCAGGGCGTTGAACTTGTTCGGCCGTGGCTTCGCCTGCTAGCTCAGCCAGCGCCTCAAGCTGCGCTTGCCGGGCGACTCCATCTCGCACAATCACCAAAGTCGTCGCTCTTCGCGGCTGTGCTTGAATGACTTCGGCAAGTTCCCCCGGGGTGCGTACCGTTGTGCGATTCGCTTGCACAACAAGATCGCCAACTTGCAAGCCGCCATCGGCAGCGGGCGTTGATTCCGCAACCTCAGTTACCAAAACTGCTGCCAGCGTCGCCGGCTCACCTTGTTGCGGGATTTCTTGTTGCACGGCTCTTCCGGCAAAACCAAAAACGCTGAAGCGAGCTTCCACAACATCCAGCATCCCGGGTTCTCCGGATGCCAGGCCAAATCCGGGAAAGGGCGACTGCTCGTCGCTCGGGCGGAGTCCCAAAGTCGCCTGAACCTTGTGAGTTTCCGCACCGCGGACCGGGTGTTGGCGAAGTACGTCAAAGCTGACAGTGTTGCCAGGCGGAACTTGCGCGAGAATGCCCGCCAGCGTTTCCAGGTTGCGAACAGGTTCACGATTCGCCCCGGTTATCAGATCACCTGCGACCAGCCCTGCAGCTTCCGCGGGACTACCAGCAACAACTTGCAGCACGCGAATTCCGCGGCCTCCCTCCTGTGAGTCATCCAACTCCGCGCCCAGGTAGCCAGGCTCCGCTTGCGGAACTTGCACGCCGCCGGTGATTTGCTCTTCCAACCGGCTAAGGGCCGATTGTCCCTGCGCGAGCAGCGGCGAAGGCAACAGCAGGACGCAAGTGCACAACAGGGCGGCCCCGCTTGCGTGGATGATTGCTTTCATATCGATCGTTCCTTCTGCATGATTGTCGACTATGCAGGACTTCGCGGTGGCGAGCGTCTGCTGCTTCAGTATACCCGCAACCGGCTCGCGCTGACGAATTCGATCGCCCGCAGTATTCTGTGAACGCGCAGCACATTGCGGATTTGCAGACTCATCCGCAACCGAAAGACTGACGCATCTTCGATTTCGATGAAACGCGACTTAGCAACTTGGAAAGATGGAATTCAACAAAATCCAAAACGAAACCCAACGCAGGGCGCTGTTGGAAATTGCGATTTGCGATTCGCCGGACGATGACGTCAGCGAGCTTGCCGAGCGACTCGCAAAAGACTCGCAAGTGGTAGTGATTCAAGCGAGTGATGCTGACGCGCCATTGGCGATAATCGCCGCACAAGCTCAAAGCGGCAACAGCGGGTATGTTTGGTCGCCCAAAGAGATGAGCAAAAGCTTTGCAACAAGTGCAACTCGCGACGAATCCGAGGACGCTCTCCCAGGACAAGCCCTTTTGCAACACGCTCTTGATTGGCTTTCCCAAGGCGGCGCCACGCTCGCTCAAGCGCTGCTCGATCCCGGCGATGTGGAAAGCAAGGAACTCTTCGTCAGCGCCGGATTTGCTCACCTTGCGGATCTGGCATACGTGGGCGCGATCGCTGGCGATTTCCCGGATACTCCACCAGTGAGTTCGCTTGAGTTTCTGCCCATCACCCAGGAACAATTCGAAACCAAGTTGCCTGAGTTAGCAGAGCTAGTGCAACGCACGTATCAGCAAACTCAAGATTGTCCCGCCATCGCGGACTTCCGCACGATCGAAGAGACATTGGCAGGCTATCAGGGCGTTGGGCAGTTTGATCCCGGCAACTGGTTCTTTGTGCGACACAATGATGAGAGTGTGGGTTGCCTGATTCTTGCCGAACAGTTGAGCGGCGGCGTGCCCGCAATGGAACTGGTTTACATGGGAGTTTGTCCGGAAGCGAGAGGACACGGCTTTGGTGCGGACATTGTTCGCTTCGCGCAATGGCACTCAACGGAGCGCAGCGCAGAGCGGATTGTGCTGGCCGTCGATGTGAACAATCAACCCGCGCTGGCCATGTACGCCAAGTGCGGCTTTGGGCTATGGGGCCAGCGAACGGCAATGATCAAGAAGTTGTGAAAGGCTTTCTTGAGTGCGCAATCTTCTCTAGCGTCTATCGCTTGCTGCGACCATCTTCCGCGGTGACAGATTCCAATTGGCGAAGCATTCGTTCGACAACATCTGGGCGTTCCGTATAGAGATTTTGTGTTTCGCCCAGGTCTTGCGACAAATCATAGAGCTGGCCGGCAGGATCGTTTGGTCCAGGTTGCACTCGTTTGGGTTGAGAGAAACCGCCTGAACCCAAAGCGTTGATGAGTTTCCATTTGCCTTCGCGAATGGTCATCATGCCGTTCCCTGATTGCACCACCAGGGACTTGCGAAGAGGCTTGTCTGCAGACGTGCCGAGCAGCACTGGCGAGAAGTCAATGCTGTCCGGACCGGCATCACCAGGTAGTTGAGCCCCGCTGATTGTCGCCAAAGTCGCCATGACGTCGGTGAAGCCAATCAATTGATCGCTCACACTGCCGGGCGCGACGTTCCCTGGCCAGCGAACAATGAACGGCATCCGGTGACCCCCTTCCCAGGCGTCAGCTTTCATGCCGCGCAAGCCGCCACTGGAATCATGCCCAAGACGGTTTACATCATCGTCATACCAAACAGGTCCATTATCGGATGAGAATAACACTACGGTATCATCTGCCATATCGTGTGCTGCAAGCTCTGCCAATACGTGCCCGAGCATGGTATCGAGCATTGCTGCGAAATCACCATACATACCGGCTCCACTAACATCTGCGAATTCATCTGCAGGCAACCAGGGCGTGTGCGGAGCGGGGTAGGCAAGATAGAGAAAAAGCGGCCGTTTCTCCGTTGCGCTGCTTTGTTCCTCGGCATGGTCTTGGATGACGGTGACTGCTTCGTCCGTGAATCGCGGCAAGACGTCCTTGAGCTTCAAGTTGGGCGCGATCTTGCCTGCTCGCCAGAAGGCGCCTTGGATGTTGGTCCAGCCGTCGGTGTGATTGGCAGCGACGTCCTTCGTCGGAGGTTCAACAGCTTGATCGTTGCGGATGTAGAAGTAGGGCGGAATGTCAGTTGATGCGCGAATTCCAAAGAAGCTATCGAACCCACGATCAACTGGCCCGCCAGGCAGCGGCTGGTCATAGCCGTTCTGTTCATCGAAACCCAGGTGCCACTTGCCGACCATCGCCGTGCGATAACCCTGATCCTTCAGCATCGAGGCGATGGTGGTGTCTCCCGCTTGGATCACCGGCCCTCGCCCCCAATTCACGCGCACGCGAAAAGGATAGCGTCCCGTCAACAGCCCGTATCGGGAGACATGACACAAAGGGCCGGCCGCATGAGCATCCGTGAACCTCATCCCTTCCCGCGCTAGAGAGTCAATGTGCGGCGTGGGAATTTTGGATTCCGCGTTGTAGCAACCAGGATCTCCATAACCCATGTCATCGACGAGGATGAACACGATGTTGGGCTTTGATTTGGCCTGACCAGTCGTGGTCCCTTCTCCGCACACGTCACTGGACTGACCAATGCTGACGCGCGCAGCGCACGGCTGTTCCCCGCGCAAATAACACGCCGATGCCAGGACAACACATGCCGCGGCAACAGTTGTAATCGCGAAGTTCTTTCGTTGGAGCATCGTGGCGCTGCGGAGGAGTGATGTTTTGCTCGACGCTTTCACGCGTTGCGTCAATCGCTTTTGCGGCGATTCGCCTTGCCCTTCATGATCTCCACCCAGTTTCCTTCCGCATCTTGCATACGCGAAGTTGCAATGATTGTGTCGTCATCTGCAAACTCGTAGATGTCTTGGTATTTCACCATGTCGTCGCCTCCAGTCATGCTGGGTCCTTCAGCATCTAGAGTCAATTTGTTGCCGGAATCATCCACAGTGCCCTCATATTGCCACATGTGATTGATCATCGAGTCAGCCCAAATGCCAACGTACTTTTCCTTCTTGGGATCGTAGCCAATCATTTGGATCGACTGCATCGCAAACCCGGCGACCTCCATCTCGGACGAGTTGACCAGCCAAAGACTTCCCAGCATGGTTGACTTCATCATGGCTTTTCCCTTGATCGGCGGCTGTCCTTCGCCACCGGAACCTTCGCTTTCCACGTCCCATTCGCCCACAAATCTCTGCAGAAACTTGTGTTCGTCTGTTGGTTGCGATGCTTCAGGCAATTCCTGTGCGGTCACAGAAGTTTGCATTGCGAGCGTGATACCGATGAAAGCTGCGGCCATGACGATGATTCTCATGACAATTCCTTTGTGGAACAGAGGACGATTGTGGGAGAGCCTGCTGTGCGGAGGCTGGACTTGGCGATAAGCATCGGCTGCGCCTTAGCGATGATATTGGGCATGCCGAGACTGATTATAACCGCCAGGCGGGGAGTTGCATGTCAGACTGGGGCTGGCTTTCGGCAATTTGTCATTGCGACAAATGTCTCAATTGATCAACTTTGGCGGCATCACTCCGCCCTATGCCGCGATCAAGCGCCAAACTTTGCTCGGGCTAATCCCGCCGCGCCGATAAACCCGGCGTCGCCGTGGAGTGTGGCGAAGTCGATGACGGTCTTTTCTGCCGGGACGGGGAACGCACGGCGTTTGACCTCCGCACGAGTGGCTTCAAGAAACTTGCGCCCCAGTGGATGATCCGGACCGCCGAAGTCCATGCCACCGCCAATCACAACGGCACCGGGATCAATCACGTGGATAAGCGTTGTGATGCCAATTCCAAGATAGCGCGACGTTTCCAGGATGATGTGCATGCAGAATTCGTCGCCCGATTGAGCTTCATCTGCAATCAAACGAGGGGTCAATTCCGCGCCGGCTTGCAACTTGTTCGATAAGGACGACGCAGCCCCCTCGGCAAGCGCCTGCTTTGTTCGGGCGATAACACCAGTTGCGGAAGCGTAGGCTTCCAAGTGCCCAGGCTGGCCGCAGGGACAAACGAGCGCGTCCTCCTGATAGTCAATGATGATGTGCCCACACTCGGCGCCGTGGCTATGGTCGCCATCAAGCGACTCATCACCGATGATAATTCCACCGCCCACGCCAGTTCCCAACGTGAGCATGACCATGCCGTGATAATCGCGACCGCGGCCTACCCAATACTCTCCGTAGGCGGCAGCGCCGGCATCGTTGGCGAATGCGACGGGCAGCCCGCCGCAATGGAATTGCAGGCGTTCGACAATCGGAAAGTGGAACCAGCCCGGCAAATTGTGCGGCTCAAGCAGTGTGCCAGCGGGGATGTCCATGGTACCCGGAGATCCCAGCCCAACCGCAGCCAGCTCGGCAAAGCCATCACTTCCAAGTTCCCGCAATAAACTGTCGATCGCTTCGCCCATGGCTTTGATGCCGCTCTCCGGGCCTTGCGAAACATTAGTAGCAATGGATGTTTGCGCCAGAACCAGGCCTGCGGAATCAACGATGCCAACTTTGGTATTGGTGCCGCCTAAATCGACACCAGCGTAGAACGGCCCCTGTGCCTTGGCGAACTCAGAGGATGACACCTTGTTGGACATATCTTACGGCTGTGGGAACCTCGCGTTTGCAGAGCGACGAGTATAGATAGCCGCAAAAAGAGAAGCAATTGAA
>CALJLD010000001.1 GCA_937982665.1 uncultured Planctomycetales bacterium | reverse complement strand
TCATCGTCGTCGCCATCATCGCCCATGAGCCTCGCGGCAACCTTCTTGAATTCCTCGTTTTCGTGCAGGCTCTTCAAGTCCGAATCTTGCATGACCTGCTGCGAAGTGAAGCCTGCATCGGCAGACTTCGTGAGGTATTCCAAAGCCTTCTCTGTTTCTTCCTTCAAGGCATACGCACAACCCAGGTTGTAGTACGAAATGCCTTTGACCTGTTCAAAACTGGCGGCCTTTTCGTGCAGCTTGATGGCCTCGTCAAGTTTGCCCATGGCATGCACGCAATATCCGTACAAGTGCCAGGCCATGGCGTTGTCTTCGGCCGCGGTGGTAACCTTCTTGTAAATCTCGGCCGCTTTTTCAAATTCGCCGGTTCCGCGCAGCTGATTGGCTTCGGCCATCAACGCGGGGATGTTGATCTCTTCCTGATCATCTTGCTTCTTGTCATCCTGCTTTTTTTCGCCCTGCTTTTTCTCGTCTTGCTTCTTGTCTCCCTGATCTTGCCCGTACGACGGCGTCACGGCGGCGCCAACAAACAAAAATGCGGCAAGCAGCGCGGCGAAAGACAAAACGTTGTTCTGAGATTTCATGTTGATTCCCACTTGTGCGGCAAAAGGCGGTGAAGTGATAAGGCGATCAGAATGCTGACGGCTTTGTCTTGCTGCCCCATTTGGGCAAACTTTGCTCAAACAGCTCGTGCGGCAAGACAACCGTTACCGCAATCATGCGAAGCCATGCGTAATCCATCCGTAAGCTAACGTACTTTCGTTACAGAACTGTACCCAGGAAGTCGCATTCGAGGTTTCGTCAACACGGAACTTCTTTGTGCCTTGGCGCAAAACGGGCCGCAGTTACGCGGATTCTTATGCTGAGTGTTGACGATTGAACAACACAGCAAACGACACCAAAGGGCAAATTGTTCGGTGAACTGTATGCTGGCACACGCTTCCATCGGTGCAAGAAAAAAGGACCAACCTTAAGGCTGGTCCCGTTGGGTATTCGTCGGTTTTTCGATCAAGAATCTGCGCTTGGGCCGATTCCCGCGCCGGCGATCAGTCGCTGGACTGCAGGTACATCACCAGGCGAAGGACATACCAGAACAAAAGCGCCAGCGAAGCGAACAGGCTCAACGCCGCCGCGCCGTGATGCGTGGTGGGATAATGATGCATGACGTTGGATGTGTCATACAGAATGTATCCGGCGGCCAACGCGATCATCGCCACCGTGAACACAATGCCCAGGCTGAAGCCAAAAATCCAACCTGCAAACAGCAAGCCGAGCGCTGCGAACGATCCAACCCAAAGAATGCCACGCAACCAGGAAAAATCCTTGGCTGTGTAGAAAACAATCGCGGTCAGACCGAAGAAAATTACCAGAGTTATGATCGCTGCCGGACCAATGATCGACTTGCCCGACATCGGCTCGACAAAATAATTGATCATATACAACATCGGGGCGAAGAACAGCGACTCAATGACCACATACAGCCCCAATGCTGAGTACTGCTGTGTCAGGGTCACCGCGCGATGGGCCCACCTATCGCACATCCATGCCGCGGCAATAAAGCCGATAAAGAAAAGAATGGGACCGTAAGGCACCTGCCAAACAGTCTCCACCAACGATGCCGCAGCCCCGCTGGAAATCATCCCGGCACAGATCCCAATAAACGCCAGGATCGCCACGCCGAGATTCAAATACGTCTTGCGAATGAACTCCGCGCGAGCATTCACTTCCGCGTGCGCGGCGGGTACCGCGCCTGTCCCATACGCTTGATAAGGATTCTCGTATCGGCCCATTCTTTTCTCCTCTGGTTTTCTGCTTCGGAAGTTTCCGATGATCGCAACTGCAAACGACTTTAATCAGTCAGGCCCAACTCTGGGCAGTCCGGACCGATGATCGTCGTAGGTGAATAAAGCTTCCGGCATGGGAATTATGCCTTTTTTCCTACCAGGAGAACAGCGATATCCGGGGAATTCGGCCCGCCCTGGCGACGTTTCCGTACGGGAGATATCGTCAATTCAGGCTCATTCCGGCTAAACTATACGTGATTTGCGGAATGGTCTCGTGAAGATCGCGAGAACCTCGCCAATCAACGATCGACCGATAACGGTCCGCCGGCCGTTTTTGTATTGCTTAGCGTGTTGGACAATTCGTTGCATGAAGTGCACCTTTTGCCATGCCGATAACGATCGCGTGATTGACTCGCGCGCCGCTCAGGACGGCTACGTCATCCGCCGCCGCCGCGAGTGCCTGGCCTGTGGGCGACGTTACACCACGTACGAACGGATGGAAGCGCCGTCCATCAAAGTGGTCAAGAAAGACCACGCCCGCGTTCCGTTCTCGCGGGAAAAAATCCGGCATGGGATCGAAGTCGCTTGCTGGAAACGGCCCGTCAGCGATGAGCAGATTGACGGCATCGTCAGCCGTGTCGAGCGGGAAGTCCATTCCCAGTTTGAAACGGAAGTGCCCAGTCAGTTCCTGGGGGCGATGGTGATGCAGGAACTCAAGGAACTTGATCCGGTCGCTTTCGTGCGGTTCGCCAGCGTCTACCGGGACTTCTCCGATGCCCGGGATTTTGTCGAAGAGATTCGTCCAATGCTACGCGGCAAATGATTGGCGTCCGTCATGGGTCAAGCCGAAAGCATTTGACCTTCCCGGCCGAAACCTCACACCAGCGATTGGTGTTGAATGCCATAGCCCACCCAGGAACGGGGGAGCGGCAAAGGGCTCGACCGAACGGGGCAGCACGGCAAAGCACAACTTGTGCAGGGCCGGAACGGTGCGTGGCCACGTAGCGGGCATGGCTAATGCGACATGCTGACGGGACCGTCTTCAATGACGCCAACGTTAGCGGGGTCGTAATGATTAGCAGTGCCCAAAAAGAGTGCGGGGCCAATTTGTGCGGACAGACAGTGCGCGAACGGCAACCAATGTTCGCCCGCTCGCAGGCATGTGTCGCGCTGGGAAGTTGATCGCGCCCGCGCGAGTCCGTCGTTGTTCCAACGTCGCCGCCGTTGGAACGGCCCTTGCAATCTCTCCGACGCTTTTTCGGAATTGACTCACTGCGGCTTTTCCAATGGCTTTTGATCGCAGCCGATCAATTCATCATCGGCAGTTGGTCGCAGGGTGGATTGGCCTTGTGAACCAATCGGATCAACTCCTCCGCGTCCATCATCGCGCGTCCCTCAGCCAGGTAGCATTGCTCCACGGCAGAAAGATCAATGCCGTGATACCCTTGAGCACGCAATTTCACGTACGTGTCGACAAGCAGATCCACAGGGCTGCTGCGCAAGCGCATGCCCACAATGTGCACCGCTGTCACCGGGGCTCCGTTTAGCACGGCCTTGAGCCATGGCCGCAAGATCTTCACCGCAAAGAAACACGCGACAAGCATTCCGAATACAAGAACAACGCCAATCGCAATCATCGCGTTTTGTTGACCTGCCATCGATCTCAAAGCTCCCGCGCGCCGCTTGCATCGAAACTGGATAGACAAGCGTAGCCCATAGGTGCTGGCGAGCGCAAAGGGACGATCGCTGCAACCAGCAGATTTGACACTGGAGGCAGGTTCATTGGTGGATCACACGCCCACCCAAGCCGCGACGATCATCGCATCGTTTTCCTGCGTAAGCGGCTGGCGGTCGAAATCGCCGTAGATCTCCCAGCGATCAAAACCCGCGACGCGAAGCAGCAATTCCATCTCATGCTTGTAAATGAAGCGTGAACTGACTTGCGAACGATGCACTTCCCGCACATTGCCCTCGGCGTCGAGCACTTCAATCTCATTGATGGAATGCTGCGTTTGAGCGACGCGATCAAACGTCCGCGTGTCGTACAATCGAATCGGCAATCCCGTCTCCGGATGCGGAATTTCGCCTTCCAGGGCGCGCGTGTTCTCCTCGGCTCCAATAATTGCCAGCGAAGGGAAGAAGGTATCAAAGACCAATTGTCCGCCTGGCAGCAGGTGACTCTTGCAACATCTAAGGCAGGCGATTTGTGCCTCTTGCGTCATGTTGTGGATGAACGCGTTGAAGGGAATCATCACCAGCGCGAACTTTCGCGGCACCGAGAACTCACTCATGTCCGCCTGATGCAGAGTTGGTTGCAAGTTCAGCGCGGCTGCTTTCGTCTGCAGCGTGTTGAGCATCGGCTCGAAAAGATCAACGCCTTCAATATCAACACCGGCTTGCAGACACGGCAACAAGATCCGTCCGGTACCGCAGGCGACGTCCAACACCGGCCCTTTCGCCGCTTTGGCCAGATCGCAATAGAAGTCCAGGCCATACGGCATGTCCTTGCCGACAAGGTCATAGACGTCGCCGTCGTCGAAAGTCGAAGGGAGATCGGAAATGTTCTTGTTCATCCAGGCTGACTAATTGAAACGCGCTGACGTTTTTGAACCACTTTGTGAACGCAACATACTACGCATGTCCGGCGCGGGAAAGAAGCAGCGGGAGAGTTGTGCAGACGCACCAGCTCAGGTCGCTCTGCGGCAAGAAGATATTACGCCATCCAATTCCCAACGACCGCGACTTATCGAATGGTCAACGGCTGCCACAAAGCTTCTCACCTGAAAAGAGCAATTCTGCTCAGGCCGACAGAAGAATCTCGCCGCGCGCAAATTTCCCGTCTGCAAAGTACGACCCTCTTCGCGCGAAAAGGAACTCCGCAAGCATTCCCAGCTTCCCGACCCTTCAAACGCAGGCAAGGCCGGGTGTAACCCCGGGGCGCCGGGTGGGTGCAATGCCGGGTGGTAACCCCGGCTTGCAATCCCGGGTGTAATCCCGGATTTGGATCTTGGCCGAGAGGCATCTTTCGCGCGAGATCCTCGTGCTGAGATTTTTTGCAAAACTCGCATTGCCCACTGCGCAGCCTTCGTGGGAATTTGCCGTTTCGCTCTTTGGCAATTTGGAAGTTTTGAGAATCGCAAGCGCTGCCGTGCGCTTCGCGCTTGTGCTTTGCGCAAGCGCGAAGCGATCGCCAACGGCCTGCTCCGCGCAGCCACGCGCGCTCGCTATTGCTGGCTTGTCCTGCCTTGCTCATGAGGAAAAGCAATGCAGGTCACAACATGTCGCGCTGATGCTACTCACGGACGGGTATTGCCACATCGAGCGTCACCGGTCGATGATCGCTGCCGATCTCCGGACCTACCTGGCGTTGCAGCACTGCGACGTCCTCGCTGACCAGCACGTGATCCAGAGGGATGGAGAGCACGCTGTAAGGCAGCGGCCACGTGCCGTGCACGCCGAAGCCGCGACGCGTATCGCGCAACCCGGTCTCCGCGATGAGATCCGCGAAGTGGGGCGACCACGATGTTGTGTTAAGGTCGCCCAGGACGATGAGCGGCCCTGCCGTTTCGTTCGCGAGTTCCGCCAGCGCGGCCAGGTGTTGATTACGCGTGTTTGCGTACTCGGCAGTTGTGGGCGGCAATGGATGCGTGGCGATCAGCGTCAGTTGCCGATCTGTGTCTTGCCGCAGCTTTGCGACAATCGTCGGCACCATCGATTCGCCAAGCTGCATCACTTGCACGTCCTCAAGCGGGCGTCGGCTGAAGACGACGATGCCAAAGTTGTCGCCACGCGGACGTTCCACGGAATGCGGATAGTCCTGCCGCAGCGGCGCCAGCGCTTGCACCCAAGCGTTGTCTGTTTCCAGAAGAACAAACACGTCAGGCTGCCGCTTGTTGACGAGTTCCAGGAGTCGCGGATAGTCGCGGTTGCCGGTGTGAACGTTCGCCAGCAGAAAGCGCAGGGGCTCACCCCGCGAAGCCTCACCACCGGGCGGAATGTACAACGGCGCGATCAGCACAAGGTTGTAGATCAGCGCAGCACCGCCGATCCCGAGCACCCACTTGCTCCGCAAACAGAGCCCCACGACAAGTGGTGGAAGCAGCGCGAGCGCATATTGCACGACAAAATGCGTGGCCAGATCAAGCGTCCAGTGCAGCCGCGCGAAGAGCGCAATGGTCATCGCCAGCAGCGTGGGCGTCAGCATGTACCAGGCAATGCGAGTCCAGGCATTTCGCTGCCGCTGATTGCTGCGAGTTTTCTGGTTTCCGCTGTCGTTTGCGGCGGTCTCTTCCGGGCGACTCACGGTTTCTTCAGGGCTACTCATTGCCGGCTTTCACATCTCGCATCAGGTTGTTGGCGAAAGTGACTCGCGGCGCGGTTTCACCGTCTGTCGCCACGGCGACGGTATCGAGGCCGGAGAAGACGTTACCAGTAATCGCCAGGTCTTGGGCACCTTCCTCAATCACAATGCCGGTCGCCTGTTGGTCGTCGACCGGCCGTTTCTCGCGATTGCCAATGTAGCTGTCTGAGAAGTTGTTGGCGCTGATTGTGATTCGTCCACTATTGGCGCCCACAACCAGGCCTCGCTTGGGAACAATGGTGAACGTATTTGCACTGATCGCGCAGCCATGAGCATCTCGCAGGTCAACGCCACCTCCAAAATTGTGGGCGATGACGTTGGCGCTGACCGTGATGCCGTAACAATCCCGGTCCAGCACAACGGCCGTGCCCTGGCATTCCTCGATCATGTTGCCGGCCACAACCGAGCCATACGTGTTCTCAATCACAACGCCGTGTCGCAGGTGATCATCAAGGTTATTGCCATTCATGCAAAGGTTGAAGCCGTCCATGCACGTCACGGCATCCTGGTTTTCCTCGAAGTGATTGGCCGCGACGACAATGTCATGGCAGCCAGCCAAGGCAAGTCCCGTCTGCTTGTTGTATGTGAACAGCGAATCGCAGACGCGCGGGTCTTCATAACAAGCATCCAGAAAGACGCCGTGACCGCCGTTCTCGCTCACCGTTATCCCTTCCAGGAAGATTTCGTCGACCTTGTTGGCATGGATGCCGTGGCCGCTGTTCTCGTTTCCCGTGATTCGCAAGTTGGCGATTCGCAACCGCCAGATGGAATCAACGCCGTCAGGCGGACTGGCGACAATCGCCGACTGGCCGGAAGTAGTCTCATTGCGAATATGCGTGGAACCGCCAGCACCTTCCAGAGTGACATCATCGCGGTGAATTTGCAGCGGTTGATTGATGACGAACTCGCCTGGCGGAATCCGCACAATGCCGCCGCCATCGGGGAGAGCGTCAATGGCCGCTTGCAGCGAGGGAAACTCGCCCGCGTTGATCTCATTGCGGGCGCCGGGGAGTTGCTGTGCATTGGCTTGGTTGGCACTTTCGTCCGCACGGCGAGCAGGAACCGAGGTGGCCACTCCCGCGCACACGGCAACAACAATTAGCAGACAGGCGACGATTCTGGACATGTTGAGATTCCCAAGGTGTTCTGAAGGTTGCACGGCATGAGAAAGTTTCATTGATGGCTTTGGTCCATTCTAAGTGGCAGCACGGCCGCTGCTAGTTTCTGTTGACATCTGCCGGCATTAGCAAACGAAGGCCGCGCCTGTGCGCAGGACACATCACCGCGTAAATTGAGGGCGACTTACCGTATTCCCAAAAAGCCTAATCGACTCTGAATCGATGACTCAGCAAACACGTCCCAATCCGGAAACCGCATCCCGGCCACCACACACCGCTGCGGAGACTTCCGAGGAAGTTTCCCTGACGCCCAGCGAAGGTTGGCACTGCAGCCATTTGTACTACAGCTTCGACCGTCGAGTCTTGTCCGCGATGAATGCGGACCAGGTGAGTCGCGGACGAGAAGAAGTCATCGCCGTGCTCGACCCGAGTTCTGCCGAAGCGCCAACGCGATTGCAAGTTTCGGCCGTGGCCGGCCACAAGGCTGACTTGGGGTTGATGCTTCTTGACGGCAATCCGCTGGTCATCGATTCCGTTCATCAGCGGTTG